>JAAUQL010000077.1 GCA_012033595.1 Cyclobacteriaceae bacterium
ATAGACAATGGTGACCTGGCCACCGAAGACCTCGTGCGAGCATTTGTAAAAACCACTGAAAAAACCACTGGATGTTCACCGCTTTTATGCAACGCTGATCTTGGGGGTCTTTTCAATGCAATGTGCAGCAAGGTAGCCTGCACATTTTTTTTACTCGGGGGCAAAGCCCTACACGCCGAGGCAGCCAATAGGTGCCAGGCAGAGAATATTCTTGCCATTTAATCCATAATCAGGTGAAAATAAACCTTAATGAACTCCTAAACATTCTGACCGGCAAACTAGAAAACTGGTTGGAGTCTTTCATTGCCATGTTGCCAAATTTAGTGGCTTCGGTACTGGTGATGGCGCTTTTTATTCTTCTGGCCAGGTTGGTCAGGCCTTTTCTGGTGCGGATACTCAACAAAGTGTCAGACAAGGCAGTCATCAACAACCTATTTGTGAGTCTGCTCTACGTGGGTATTATTTGTATAGGCATTTTTGTTTCACTCGAAATACTAAACCTCGATAAAGCGGTGACTTCTCTTTTGGCTGGTGCGGGTATAGTCGGCCTGGCCATAGGATTTGCCTTTCAGGATATCTCCGCCAATTTTATTGCTGGCACCATGATCGCCATCCGTCGTCCCATCACTATTGGCGACATCATCGATACCCAGGGCTTCTTTGGTACGGTCGAAGAAATTGACCTCCGAAAGACAGTTGTACGCACCTTTCAGGGATTGCATGTCATTATTCCCAATAAAGATGTGTTTCAGAATCCGGTGACTAATTATACCAAGACCAACGATCGAAGAATAGACCTGGATGTAGGGGTGTCGTATGGCGAAGACCTGGAACGTGTAGAAAAAATAACCAGGGAGGCTATCGAAAACCTCGATGCCCGGCTCAAAGATAAGGATGTGCTATTCAGCTATAAGGAATTTGGCGATTCGTCTATCAATTTCCAGGTGATGTTTTGGATCGAATATCCCGGTGAACCGGGCTATCTGACTGCCAGAAATGAGGCGATAAAAAAATCAAAGCAGCATTTGATCAAAACGACATTACCATACCTTTCCCCATTCGCACCTTGGATTTTGGAATCAAAGGAGGCAAGACCATAGAACAGATGCCGGTCACGATCAGAAGTGAAAATGGAGAGAATAATTCTTAATCATTAAATATTGAAACAATGAAAGTGTACACTGTAAATCCGGAAAAAAGTAAAATTAAGTGGAAAAGCCAGATAGGTGACTTGCACATCGATGGTGAAATGTCGGCCAGAGACGGTTCGCTGGTTTCGGAGCTGGGAGAACTGGTAGAAGGCCAGGTAAATATCGATCTCGATTCGATAAAGATAGTCGATAGCTCTCTGGATAAAAAAAATCAGGAAAAGCTCAGGGAGCATTTACGGTCGGCAGACATATTCAAAGACCAGGACAAACTGGTGGAGTACAAAATTCAAAGCATCGTGCCCAATGGTGATCAAATCACCATTAAAGGCATGCTCAATTTCAACAATCTTGCATTTGGTATGGATATGAACGCCGAGGTGCAGCTCACCGATCAGAAGTTTACGGCGCATGGGCACATTCAGGCAAGCAAATCTAACCTGGTCTTTCTGGAACAATTGGAGCAAATGTTCGAAGGCCAAATCAAGGGAGATCAGTCAATAAAAACATTTGAAGTGGAATGCGACATAGTGGCTGAGCCGGGCAAATAGTGCCGGATCAATGGGTAATCAAATCCCCAAAGGGTCTTAAAATTCCACGCAGCGCGCAGGCAAAACGGCCTTTTAGCTTGGCTGTGGGCTTGGTATATTCTTTGGGCTTATTAAGTATAACTAAACAAAATTATTATGGCACGCATAGAAAGAGGAAACCATTTTTTGAGTGGTTTCGCGAATGAAAATTTTATTGAAGAGTTTTATATGGACAGGGGTAAGGGATTGTCTCCTGGTACTTTTTTTTCTGAAGATGAAGACCGCTATAAGCTCGAAATCGGGATTCCTAATTTTGGCAAAGAAGACATCAGTCTGCAACTGGTAGGCAATGAGCTTCTGATTAAGGGAAAAAAACCGGGAGCGAGACTCAGGAAGAACAATATATCGGCGTGTTTTTTATTCCGGTTGACGTTCGGAACCATGAAATAGCAGCGGCATTCAAAGATGGCATGCTTACGTTGACCCTTCCAAAAAAACCAATGGAACGCACTTCGCAAGCTATTCAGCTAAATTAGGAGCAGTCTCCTGGCAAAATGATATGGCTCGACGGCCCGAGATTCAAGTATGTTTAACATAAAAGTGAAATGATGGAAGATAATAATAATATAAATGCCCTGAATCCGGAGGTGGCGCACTTGATAGATCAACTCATCGTCAACAAGGAATTGAACGAAAATGCGCTGAAAAAAATTGGCGATAAGGTGGCTCGAGAAAAGATCGAAAGGCTATACGACAAAAAGAAGATTTTTATTAAGGAGCTGGGTAACCTGATGAAGATAGACGTGCAGCACTATATCCATGAAAAGAGGAAAAGCATTGACATCAAGCTCGAAAAAGTGTCCAATCAGTTTCAACACCTGTTTTTTAGCGGCTCTGATGTGCAATTGATCTCATTTCTGATCAGTACAGAAAAGAAGTTGCAGACCTTATACCACACCCTTATTTACCATTGCCGATTCGACGATTTTATACTAATGGTGTTTAAAAACCAGCTTAATGAGTCGAGAAGGGATATGGTGGAATTAAGCAAATTACAGGAAGAATATATATGAAAGAGGAATGATGAAAAAGCAAAATTTAAAAATACTGGTACCTATAGACTTTAAAGAAGCATCGATAAATGGGCTGATGACCGCGATCGAAATCGCAAAAATGAAAAGTGGGGAACTTACGCTTTTTCATGTAAAATCTAACGTTCAGCACATGATCAATCGGGGCTACAGCGGCTTTGGCGAGCATTCTGAAGCCTACAAACTCGGGGAGGAAGAATTGAGTGATGAAAACCACAAAACTAAAATGGAGCTGGAAAGCCTGGCACGCAACTACGGGGTAGGTAAGGTGCCCGTGAGCACCTATGTCGGTGCCGGATATTACAAAGATCAGCTCGAAAAGTATTTGAGTAATCATCAGGTCGATTTGTTGGTGATGGGCACCAGCGGGCAAAATTCTTTGGCAGAACTCTTTACGGGAACCAAGGCTGAGCAATCCATACGTTTGTCGAAGGTGCCTGTGCTTGCTGTGAAAAAATTCCATAAACCCGAAGAATTGAAAAACCTGTTGTTGGGCATTGAGCTCAGGGAGTACGATCAGGAAATCATAAATGCGATAAAGCAGATTCCCGACTATCTTGAAATGAATGTGTTTATTGTTTATGTGAAACACTCCAAATTTGAAGAGTCGGAAGAAGTTTTGGGTTTCTTAGAAAATTTCACCAAAAAGCATGATTTCAAAAATTATAAACTGGAAGTGCTGCCCGAAGGGGATACCCAAAAGAAATTAGAGGATTTTGCCCAGAAAAACGATATCGACATCATTGCTACCATCACCAAGGGTGAGCGGGGAATATTCAAACTGATATACGGCAGCCATACCGAGGGTCTTTTAGATAAATCTACGGAGTCTGTACTTACCATTAAAAGATGATGGGGGAACCACAGTTTGGGTATGGAGTCAAAAGTGAAGATGATGGCCATGGTTGTTGCAACTAGGCGGACTCAAATGGAGTAGGCAAAATTCTACAATTTTGGGCTAAGAACCGGTGCGCCACTACTTCACGGCCACTTTGCATTTTCGCGAATGGCTCATGATATACACCTTCTATGGAGAGCATTTTTATATTTTTAGTCAAAAATGTGGTGTTTTTAGGTTAATTCGAAATAACTCAACTTTAGCATTGTCAGGTGATAAAAGCACTACGAAATTTGAAATCTGCCCTACATAGAAATAGGAAAAAGGACTCGCAAGACAAAAAAGATTCTCCCAAGGAAGTTAAGCAGATTCTGAATGAACAAATAGAAACTGGCCTGGGGCAGTTTAAAAGACCGCGAACAGGTCTTTTTATTTCTTCTTTTGCAGCTGGGCTCGAAATCGGTTTCAGTATTTTGTTCATGGGCGTTATTTTCACCTTGTTTAGTGATGTGCACGACGCCAATACCTTAAAAATGTACCTCTCCTTAGGTTATCCTATTGGATTTATTTTCGTGATCATTGGCAGATCAGAGCTTTTTACCGAGCACACCGCTCTGGCTTTGCTTCCTGTGCTCAACAGGCTGGTGGGTATCAGGGAATTGTTTGTATTGTGGGGTCTCATATATCTCGGCAACCTGATTGGGGGCTATTTTTTTAGTTTTTTAATTTCAGAAATCGGCCCTTCGGTCGGATTTATAGAAACCAAAGCCTTTTACCACCTGGCGCATGAAATGGTGGACTACGACTGGAATATTATTTTGCTCAGCGCTATTCTTGCCGGCTGGATGATGGGTCTTCTTGGTTGGCTGGTCACTTCCTCGCAAGAAACCATCAGCCGGATAGTCGTGATCATTCTGGTCACCTTTATCATTGGGCTCACCGGGCTGCATCACTGCATAGTAGGATCTATCGAGGTGTTTTGCGGCCTAATCACCAGTCCCGACATCACAGTGATGGATTATCTCAAATTCCAGTTCTGGGCAACGGTAGGCAATATCATCGGAGGAGTGTTTTTTGTTAGTATCCTGAAATACAGTCACGTGCGGCTCAAATAATTGACGGACAGCATGCTCTGGGGCATTACATTCGCCAAAACATGGCGATGAGCGCCGTAACCAAAATACCCAGAGCAATGGGCAAAAAGGTGGAGACCATCGTCCATTTTACACTTTTCGTTTCTTTGAATATGGTGTAAATGGTCGTGCTGCATGGATTGTGAATAAGTGAAAACAGCATGAGGTTGATGGCAGTTAAAAGCGTAAATCCACCGTTGCGCAGCAATGTGCCGAGTGATTCGATCGAGTCGGTTTCGAAGATGACACCGGCATTTCCTGTATGGTTTTGTGCGTCTGTGAGTAAAACTATGAGCATAAGCACCGTCGGGATCACGATTTCGTTGGCTGGTATGGCGACAATGTATGCCACCAGAATGATGCCATTTAGCCCGAGAAACCAGCCCACCGGATCCAGAAAATCGACCATGTGTTCCGCTACCGGCATACCACCGATCTGAATATTGGAAATGAGCCAAATGACAGCCCCAGCCGGTAAAGCAAACACCACGGCCCGCCAAAGGACAAATAGGGTGCGGTCGATAATGGATTTGTACAGCGTCTGCCAAAACTTGGGCACACGGTAGGGAGGCAGTTCAAGGCTAAAGACAGAAGCCTGGCCTTTGAGCACCGTGTTGGAAAGTCCCCAGGAGATGATAAAGGTGAGCAAGACCCCAAGCAAGGCCACACCCACAACGGCCATAGCAGAAACAAAGCCGGCCAGGTGTGCGGGCACCAGAGCTCCAATGAATAATGAGGCGATGAGAATTTGAGTAGGCCACCGCCCATTGCATATCGCAAAATTATTGGTAATGATGGCTATGAGCCTTTCGCGTGGTGAATCGATGATGCGGGTGGCTACCACTCCGGCAGCATTGCATCCAAAACCCATCATCATGGTCATTACCTGCTTGCCATGGGCACCAGCTTTTTTGAAGAGGCTGTCCATATTAAATGCCACCCTGGGCAAATAGCCAAAATCTTCTAATAAAGTAAACATCGGAAAAAAAATAGCCATAGGTGGCAGCATCACACTGATGACCCAGGCCGTGGCCAGGTACATGCCATCGATGAAAAAACCACTTAGCCACCAGGGGATTTGCAATTGGTCTGCGCCAGTTTTGAGAAAGGGATGTACCGTGCCCACCAGTATGTCGTACAGAAATGCAGACGGCACATTGGCTCCGGCTATGGTAAGCCAAAACATAAAAGCAAACAGCAAAAACATAACCGGATAGCCGAATAACGGACTGATAAATATCTTATCGAGAAAAATGTCCAGATTAAATTTTCTCTTTTCACCCGATTTGATGACTGCTTTTTCGGCTATTTTTCCAGCTTCGATAAAGGTTCGCTCCACGATTTTGTCATGAAAATCTTTTGGAAGTCTGGCTTTGAGACGGTCGGCAGCCTCCAGGATTTTGCCAGTATATCGATTTTTTATACCCTTGGAGCTGCCAGCTTCTCCGGGCTGCATTTTAGTCAACTCACCCTGTTGTAGCGCCTCGGTCAGGCTCACGTCATTGTCGAGCAGCCGTATGGCCAGCCATTTGGAATTGGGCAAATTTGGCAATTCTTTTTTGATATGAACCTCAAGCTCATGCACAGGTGCGGCTATATCAGCGGGCAGGTCGAATATGGTCCTGGCTTTGATGGGATCTTCCGAGACGGCAATTTTTTCGATGGCCGACAGCAGATCGTACATGCCGGTTTCGTCTCGGGCGGCAGTCAGTACTACCGGCACCCCAAGATCGCGGGAGAGCGCCCGGGCATCGATAGTGATGCCGTTTTTTTTGGCTTCATCGATCAGGTTTACGCACACTATGGCCCGCGAAGATATTTCGAGCATCTGCAGCACCAGGTTAAGATTGCGCTCCAGCCGGGTGGCATCTGTCACGATCACGGTGACGTCGGGTTTGCCAAAAAGCACAAAATTGCGGGCTATTTCTTCTTCCAGGCTTGAGGATATCAGCGAATAGGTGCCCGGCAAATCGATTACCTTGTATTTGTGATCGTGAAATACAAAACTGCCTTCCGACCGCGAAACGGTTTTGCCAGTCCAATTGCCTGTATGTTGTCTAAGGCCGGTGAGGGCATTGAATATGGTACTTTTGCCGGTATTTGGATTTCCGGCCAAAGCCACTATAAAATCAGAATTTTGCGCATTGATGCCAAGCTTTTGCAGATTGAGCTTGTCGTGGACGGGGCATGTTTCGCAATTTTTGTGTGCGGATGACAAATTAAATGATGACATGTCCAAAATTATTGAACAGGGCAAATCTGAATCTTACAGGCTTGATTTTTTCTGAGGGCGATCAAGCCACCTTTGATGCGATAGGCAGTCGGGTCGCTCCACGGGCTCCTCATTTCTACCTCTACCAGAGAGCCGGGTACAAAGCCCAAATCCATGAGGCGTTGCCTTTCTACCCCCTGACAATCATCCGATATGCTCTTGATGGTGGCTGTCTGGCCTGGGATTAATTCTGACAGAAGGGCCTTCGATCCATCCAGTATTTCTTTTCCTTTACGTTTAAATATATCAAACATCATTTTAAAGTCAGTTTAAATTATATGACTTAGCCTTACAAATTTAACTTATGGCAAAGCAAATTCAAAAATTATACCTATATAAAATATTTTAGGCATATCTAAATTTAGAAACGCAGGGAAGAAAGAAAAAGTTCCTTGAAAAAAGAATATTCTGAAAAAACAGCTCTGTCAGGCGATATGATCGATCATATGGTTCATACTTTTCAAGATGTCTTTGTCGTACAAATGTGTCGGGTGAATGTTTTTTAGTGCAGTCATTATTATTTCTTTCCTGTCAGGATATTCCTTTTCCCATTGATTGAGCATTGTTTTGATCATTTGCCTTTGCATTTTTGGTTGTGATCCGCAAAGGTTGCAAGGAATAATGGGGAATTGGCGCAATGTGGCATAGTGGCGGATCAAATCCTCGGGGCAGTACACCAGCGGCCTGATCACCGCAATTTGGCCCTCATCATTTACCAATTTGGGGGGCATGGTTTCGAGTTTGCCGCCAAAAAACAGGTTTAAGAAAAAGGTCTCAAGCACATCTTCGCGGTGGTGCCCAAGTGCTATTTTGTTGGCGCCAATCTCGCGGGCATATTCGTACAATGTACCTCGGCGAAGTCTGGAACATAAGCTGCACATGGTCTGGTTTTTATCCAGCTTTTCATTTACTATTTTGTAGGTGTTTTTCTCCAGTATTTTATAGGCAATACCGTATTGTTCGAGAAATTGGGGCAACACCTCTGCAGGAAATCCCGGTTGCTTTTGGTCCAGGTTTACGGCAATCAGCTCAAAGTCAAGCGCTTTGGCGTTTTGTATATTCACGAGCATATCGAGCATGGTATAGCTGTCTTTACCGCCCGACAAACAAACCAGAATTTTGTCTCCATTTTCGATGAGATCAAATTCATCCTGAACCTTCCATACCATTTTTCTGAGGCCACGTACCAATTTCAGGTGGGTTTTTTCCAACAAGGCTATTTCCATAAATTCCGTTTTTTTTAATTAGAATACTGCCTGGTGCAGCCTCATATTTCAAAGTATAAAACTAATGGTTGACACCCGGCAACCAACAAAAACCCAAATTTCAAATTCCCACGCTCAAAAACCTCCTTTTTCCATTAAATTCGTGATAAAGCTAAAATTTGATCATGATAGTAGATAAAGTGAAATGGGGAATAATAGGCTGTGGCGATGTAACGGAGGTGAAAAGCGGACCCGCCTTTCAAAAGGCCGCAAATAGTGAGCTGGTTGCTGTGATGCGGCGCAATGGTGCCCTGGCGGCCGACTATGCCAGGCGACATGGTGTGCCCCGCTGGTATGATGACGCCGATGCACTGATCAATGACCCTGCGGTCAATGCCATTTATGTGGCCACTCCCCCAAGTACGCATGCCGACTATGCCATCAGGGCCATGAGGGCTGGCAAGCCGGTGTATGTGGAAAAACCGATGGCGCTGAATGCCGACGAATGCAGAGACATGGTCGATGTGAGTCAGTACACTGGTGTCCCATTGTTTGTGGCCTACTATCGAAGGGCTCTGCCCATGTTCGTGAAACTGAAAGGTCTGATAGACATGGAGGCTATAGGTGAGGTGAGGATGATCAATGTGACACTGCACCTGCCAGCCAAACCAGAAGAGCTGCAGGGCACGTTGGGATGGCGGGTTGATCCGGCAGTTTCGGGAGGGGGTCATTTTCATGACCTGGCATCCCATCAGCTCGATTATTTAGAATATATTTTTGGAAAGATAGTAGAGGCAAAAGGAGTAGCCGTCAACCAGGCAGGTCTGTATGCTACCGAAGACACCGTGAGCGCATCTTTCAGATTTGCCTCGGGGATCATCGGTTCAGGTAGCTGGTGTTTTGTGGTACCCAAAAAGCAGGCTATGGATGTCACGGAAATTATAGGCAGCAGAGGCCGCATTTCATTTTCATTTTTTAGTAATACTATATTGCATGTCGAGACCGATACCATGGTCGAGGATTTTGACATCCCAAATCCACCACATGTGCACCAGCCTTTGGTCGAACTGGTAGTGAATGAGTTGCGTGGGCACGGCAAATGTCCGAGCACAGGCGAAACCGGACTGAGCGCTTCCTTGCTTATGGATGAAATCATGAGAAAATAATCAGCCGGACTTTAGGTGGTTGAAGGAGCCTTTTTTTGAACAATTTTCTCCTTACTGCTTCCGGTACAAGCTGGCAAAGCAACCCGAGCCGGTGATGATCGCGACCGATAGGCAATGGGTATTCAACACGTACAGGTAGCCGTAAAAAATGTTTGGACCAATGTCACATTTTTAATCGATACCGGTTGTATTTTTGTGCAAAAATTAAAAAACTATGGGATTACTATCGATTTTTGGAATAAAAAGCAAATCGACACTATTGAAAGAAGCACTTACCGACGGTGCCATAGTCGTGGATGTTCGTACACCTCAGGAGTACAATGAGGGACATATTAGCGGATCGCTGAATATACCCGTCAATCAAATAGAGGCGAGGGCTTCTATGTTGAAAAAGAAAGAAAAGACTATTATTCTGTGTTGCAAGTCTGGTGGCAGAGCCGGACAGGCCAAAAGCATACTGGAAAAAAACGGCATTTCTTGTATCAATGGTGGTTCCTGGGGCAGTTTAAACTACCTGATGCACTAATTATGGTCTTCAATGTCCAGTAGAGTGCCAAAAAGCAACATCAAATAACAAATAATACTCAATATTCAAAAACCAGATGCTTTAAAGCCTCTTGCATTTTGGGTTTGCTGATCGTGGAACATATTCGATGCTTGTCACTTGAGATTTTAGGAGTTTCGCATTTTCGCAAGAGCAGGCTTTTTGGACTGGCTTTTATTACATGAGGAGGTGGCCGATCACATGGATGGTGGAGCTATTATTCTATATCCAAATCGTAGAGGGCTAAAAAGGAAAGCACCTCCGGCATGGAAAATTTGGCTTTTTTCAACTTGTTTTGAGTCGGGTCAATGCTATAGGCACGGGCATTTCTAAAATCAGCCTGACGCAAATCACAATTTTCGAACAACGTGCCCTTTAGTTCGCAGTTGGTGAAATTGGCCTTTTGTAAATCGGCGCCATAAAAATCACAATCGTTCAGGGAGCTTGCATTAAAATCAGTCTCCTGCAACTTCAAATTCGAAAAGTTACTCAACAATATATTGCAATGCTGAAGGCTGATATCGAAAAGCAGCTTTTTGCAGGTGTTGAAGTGCAACCCCAATAGTTTGCAAGATTCAAAACGGATCCCATCGAGCTGGCTATTGCCTATATCGGTATTACTAATATTGCAATGGCTAAAGGTGCAGTTAGTCCATTGACTGTTCTTAAAGGTGCAATTCAGGAATTCACAGTTGTTAAATTCACAGTTTTCAAAACTTTTTTCAGACAGATCAGCCCCCGTCAACACTAGCTGATGGAATTGCTGGTTTAGCCATTCATTTTCGGTTTGCCAGTCTTTCATACATTTTTTTCTGTGTATTCTTCGAGTATTTTCTATCGATCTGTTTCACAAGGCGCGCCCTTTGTCGCTTTGCATATGGAAATATTTTCTATCGCGCCCAAACCCTACTCTGTTTTATTGCTCCCTTTACCTTCGGTTACATTGTTATAGAATCGGTGGGTTGGGTAAGCAAAGTCAATATCCTGATGTTGGGCGAACACGTGAAGCACCTCTTCCCATATCACCTCTTCATATCCCCGGCGCTGGCGTGGGTCGCACAAAAAGCGCATCGTGAGCATCACTCCTGAGTCTTTGACCGTGGTATAGACGATGGGCGTGAGGTTTTTGTAGAATATCATATACTTTTTGCTGGCTTCTTTTATACGCTTTTCGGCTCCTTTACTTATATGTTCCGATTTTTCCGTTACGATCTGTTGCAAAATGGATTTCGCTTTTTTCCAATCACTTTCGAAGGTGACCAGCACACCGATCTCGTGCCAAATGTAATTGAAGCCCGCACCGTAGTTGGCCAGTGTATCGGTAAATACTTTGGCATTGGGAATGTGCAATATTCGCCCAGTGCTTTGATCGGCATCGACCCAATTACCAATTTCTATAATCGTGAATTGAAAAATACGAATATCGATTACATCTCCGGCATTGTCGCCCAGTTGAATGCGGTCGCCCACATCGAAGGGCTTGCGCCAAATGATAAAAAACCAACCTGCCAGGTTGGTGACCGGGTCTTTTAGTGCAATGGCGATACCAGCAGACAGAAGACCAAAAAAGGTGAGCAATGATTTGAATTCGTCTATCCAAATAGCGCTTATGATCAAAAATCCAACAGAAAAAACGACGTAGTCCTGGGTTTTGCGCCATTTGTAGCGATAGTAGGCATCTTCGGTCTTGCTAAAAACAATTCGGTTGAGAATTTTGCTCAGTAGCGCAAAAGCCAGAATGATCAAAACCGACTCCAGTATTTTGGAGCTGATATCTGGGCTAATACCGGTGGTTTGCTCAATCCAGCGGTAAAAATGTTCCATTGTATTCTTGTATTAGGATGTAAAAAAGCCGGCAGTGCCGGCGTTTATTTATTTCGAGATATAATTGAGGTTGAAAGTGACAACGGGTTTTTTAGAAAAGTTGACCACATCTTCGGCGATGCTGTGCTCAAACAAGCGCGAAAATCCGCTTCGGCCCGTGGTGGCCATCATCACCATATTCATTTTTTGGTCTTCGGCAAAGCATACAATACCCTCTTCCTCATGCTCATGGCTGTAGATGTGGGTTTTATGATCGTCGAGTTGGTTTGCCGCGGCAAAAGCATTCAGGTTTTTGTTGATTTCTCGCTCATTTTTAAAATGCCCCGGTGTATTGATATATACCAGGTGCAACTCCGCATCAAATAGTTTGCGGATGTTTTTTACCATAGTCATATAAGGAGGGTTTAATTCTTTGAAGTCAGAAGCAAAGGCAATTTTAGAAATATCTGCCAGATGGACTTCTTTTCTGAGCGTGAGCACCGGGCAACTGGCGTGGCGAACCACTTTTTCGGCCGTAGAGCCGATAAGGCTTTCGGCCCAGTCGTTCACACCGGTGGTGCCCATAATGATAAAATCAGCATCGGATTCTGTGATTTCCTCCTCTATGGCATGGTAGGGTGTGCCCATCAGTATCTTATCGGTAATGTCGATGTTGGCAAAGAGGGGGTCACTAAGCACTTCGGCCATTTGCTCTTTGCGTCTTTTGAATAGTTGGATGAAATAAATATCATCCATTTCCACGCCGGTGCCCAATGTGCCCATGGTAGAAAGGGTGGAACTGCCCAAAAATGTAGTCTGTTTTTTGGCATATTCCAATACGTGCATCAGCACTATCTTAGCGCCGGTTTGGCTGGCTATTTCACGGGCAAAGTTGAGCGCGTGGCTGGCCTGTTCTGAAAAATCCGTTGGAACAATTATCTTTTGCATGTTGTACAGTGATTAAGATGATCTTTTGATTTTGAGTAGGCATTGCGCCTATGATTTCTGAATAAATATACGGGATTCCCCCATAAAACAGCGAATGGTCACTTCCTTCTTCTTATTTTTATTGCGCAGCTATGGCAAACCATATTTCATATTTTTTCGACGTTATGAATTACGCAAGCTTTGGTTTTGGGGCCTAATCATATTTTGGATTTGTGATTTAAAAGTAGCTGAACAGGGTGATGGGGCTCCCTGGTTTTTTTCCGCCCAAGGAAATACAGCAAAGGACTACACGCAGCATTTAAGTTGCCAGGGATTTTAGCAGGGGGTATAGTGTCGTTTTCTTCCAAACGTGGAATTCCATCCTCTGTCACACTACATCTATACAAAAATTTAAACTTGTGCCAACTATCGATGCGATAATTTTAACGATTTAATTATTTATTTAAAATATTGCACACAAACCGCCATTTCATTGAAATAACTTTTGAATATTTATATCTTGTCGACCAATCGACCGAGCGCACGCATTTCTAATAAAAAGATATTTATATGTCAAATAACAAGACCCGCAAAATCTTAAGGGAACCTCAGTGGTACAAAGATGCCATCATTTACGAACTGCACATCAAGGCGTTCATGGATAAAAACAATGATGGTATTGGCGATTTTGAAGGTCTGCTCGACAAACTGGACTACCTCGAAAACCTTGGGGTGACCACCATCTGGCTCTTGCCTTTTTACCCATCTCCGCAGCGCGACGATGGCTACGACATAGCCGACTACTACACCATCAACCCTGCCTATGGAGATATCAATGATTTCAAAAGGTTTTTGCGCGAGGCTCACAAACGCAATCTCAAAGTGGTGACTGAGCTGGTAATGAACCACACCTCCGATCAGCATGAATGGTTTAAGCGGGCTCGCCTGGCGCCAAAAGGTTCGCCTGAGCGCGAGTATTACGTCTGGTCCGATGACCCCGACAAATATAAAGATGCAAGGATCATATTTACCGACTACGAGGCATCTAACTGGACCTGGGATCCGGTCGCCAAGCAGTATTATTGGCACAGGTTTTTTAACCATCAGCCCGATCTCAACTACCACAATCCCCTGGTAGAGCGGGAGATGTTTAAGGTAATGGATTTTTGGCTCAATATGGGCGTAGATGGTTTCAGGCTCGACGCCATCCCATATCTTTTTGAAGAAGATGGCACCAACTGCGAAAACCTGCCACAAACCCATGATTTTCTTAAGAAATTGCGAAGACACGTGGATAGCAAATTCGACAACGTATTGTTGCTGGCCGAAGCCAACATGTGGCCCGAAGATAGCGCTTCGTATTTTGGCGACGGCGACGAATGCCAGATGAACTACCATTTCCCATTATGCCGCGCATGTTTATGGCGGTAAATATGGAAAACAGGTATCCGATCATGGACATTATCGATCAAACGCCTGAGATTCCGGAATCATGCCAGTGGGCCACCTTTCTCCGCAATCACGACGAGCTCACCCTGGAAATGGTGACCGAGGAAGAACGCGACTATATGTATAAAGTATATACCAAAGACCCGCTTGCGCGAATAAATCTTGGCATCAGAAAACGCCTCGCCCCCTTGCTCGACAACGACCGAAGAAAGATAGAGCTGATGAATGTGTTGCTTTTTTCTCTGCCCGGCACTCCGGTCATCTACTACGGAGATGAGATAGGCATGGGTGACAACTACTACCTTGGCGATAGAGATGGGGTGCGTACTCCCATGCAATGGGATCCCGGCAGAAACGGTGGATTTTCAGAAGCAAATCCACATAAACTTTATCTGCCACTCATTATAGATCCGGAATATAAATTTGAAAACATCAATGTAGAAAACCAACTGGGCAATTCCAACTCGCTGCTCTGGTGGACGCGTCGCCTGATAAAAATGCGCAAGAGATTCAAGGCATTTGGCCGCGGTTCTATTGCCTTCCTGGAGTCGGAAAACTCTAAGGCACTGGCGTTTGTGCGTACCTTCAAAGATGAAAAAATCCTGATTGTCGCCAATTTGTCGCGATATGCCCAGGCGGCGACATTCGAAATGCAATCGATCAAAGACCTGATACCTGTAGAGGTGTTTAGTCAAAACAAATTTCAGAAGATAAGCGAAAAACCATATCCCTTTACCCTGAGTCCCTATGGCTACTACTGGTTTAAACTGGTGGAAGACAAGGAAAATGTGTCGATTATTCCGGTACACTCAGATGTGGTGCTCGACGTAAAAAAATGGAGTGAGCTGGTGAGCGTACACCTAAAGGACAAGCTAAAAAACGACGTGCTCTTGCCCTACCTCAACAGCCAGATGTGGTTTAATGTGAATAAACGTAAAATTGAATTCCTTAAAATTTTCGATGTCATTCCCATAAATGGAAAACATCATCATTTTGAAGGATTTACGCTTATTTTAGAAGTCACTTTTTTTGAAGGACTCTACGAAAAGTACCGGCTGGTGGTAGGCTTTACCAGGGGCAAGGAAGAAAAAATGCTTAAAGCAGAGCATCCCGACAGCGTGATAGCCCATATCATTTTCGATGGCAAAAAGGGTATTTTATTTGATGCCAGCTACAGCGATGGCTATCGAAAAACCTTGTTTCAATTGCTCAAAAGGAGTTCGACGGTCGCTACCGATACGGCATCTGTCAAGTTTTTGGTGAGCGATGAGCTCAAAGCCATGCTCGAAGACCCGAGCCTGGAAGAAGATAACAAACTAATAGACTCACGCTATCGGCATGTTATTATTCAATACAATAAGAAATTCATCATTAAGCTTTACAGAAAAATAGACCGCGGCACCGATCGCGATGTGGAACTTTGCCACTATTTGTGCAAAGAGAAGAATTTTAAATTTGTGCCAGAATACCTGGGTCAGATCGAATACATCAAAAAAGACGACATCAAACGAACCCTGGCCATTGTGCAGGAATATGTGCCAAATTATGGTACGGCAGCGCAATATTTTTCTGATGCACTCAATAGGTTTTATGAACGGGTAAGCATACACGGGGGTGAAATCATATTGCCACCGATAGAAGGATCGCTGGGCAAACCACTCAAATTTGAACAAATGAGTGCTGCCAACCAGGATTTGATCGGGGGAGCGCACATAGAACATATCAGGTTGCTGGCACAACGCACAGCCGAAATGCACCTGGCTCTGGGCACCAATTGGGTACACAAGGATTTTGAACCCGAAGAGTTTTCGCTGCATTACCAGCGCTCCTTGTTTTCTGCATATAAATCATCCATACGCCATGCTTACGATCTGATCAAAAAATATGTGGACGAGTTCCCAGCCAACCATCAGGAAGAAATCCGGGTATTTATTGGCCTCAAGGACACCCTGGTGCAGAAAATGATGCAGATATATGATCATAAGATCGAGGCGGTAAAAATCCGGCCACATGGTTTCTATACCCTCAATGCCATTTTGTTTAAGGATGCAGATTTTGTCATCACCAACTTCGAGGGTGATTCTACTTTTTCGTTGACAGAGCGGCGCCTTCGCAAGTCGCCTCTCACCGATCTGGCTACCGTACTCAATTCGTTCCACTATGTGGCCTACTCTGCTTTGCTGCAAAACGAACCCTCGGGAAGGCTTGCCGAACATTGGTTCCATAGTTTTAGCCAGATTTTTATTTCCAATTACAAAGAGTTGGTACAAGGACAGGACTTTATTCCCAATATGGCTGATTTCAACATGTTGCTGGACATATACCAGATAGACCGCTACCTGGCAGATATCGCCTGGGAACTAAACCAAAAAAACAGGAAAAATGCCATTATTCCCGTAAGGGGCATTTTGAAGGTAATGCGAAAAAGTTTCATTTATAGGAAAGGATGACAGGCCATATATGATGCCGGCAACCGGCTGCAAGGTAGTTTGTAGCCATTATCTGCTCCATGAACGCACTAACCAGGTGAATATCCTTAAGCAGATAATTGCCGCATAGGTAATGGCGGCATATTTCAGGATGACAACAGGGTCTTTGTACCAGCGGTCAAAAAGTACTCCGGAAACCACAATACCTGTAAGTACAACAAAAGGAGCCAAAAACAAAAAAGTCAACTCCTTTTCCATCCACGAACTGCTTCTTTTACCCATAAAGAATATAATAAACCTAATAGCAAATTTTGCCCAAATTTAGCAAATATAGTATTAACCCGAAAAATTCACAGACTGATAGAAAAAATCGTCATTACGGAGGATGAAGCGATATTAGAGCAGATAGAGGAAATATTGGATGGTGGCAGTTTTTTTGTCAATGGCCATCAAAATTGATATCCCACTTTTAAACCTGCATTGAGCACTCGCACATTCAATACATCCTTAAAAGGCGTAAGAGTCGGAACCACCTGGTCCATACTTGTTTTCAATGTTATAATCGAAAATTGCCTTCAGATAAGTGATTTCTGCACCGATAAACATTTTGAAAGGGACACATATTTTGCAGACCCGTTAATTCCCCATATAAAAGCACTGGGATCTGGATGTGATTTATCATCTCCATAATATTCATATTGTGGAGGATGCGAGTTGAAATAACTACGATAAGAAGGACAGTCGCTTTTGGCGTAGCCGCAGAGCATGCCCATTTCCATAATTAGGCCTTTGCGGTCGAATGTATATCCGATACCCGGAATTAGGTAGCGAACGCCATAGTCAGAATGTGTTATCGTAACGGCTGTTTCTGAATTGTACAAATCAGAAATATAATTGCTCATGTAATCTGATATTGGAACCTTATGCACGGGATTGATGGAATTCCCAGCGAGGAAAACCAACTGCCATGATTTCAATACCTTGTATTTCAATTCAACATTATAATATTTCCCAATAGTTGCAAATCCGTTTTGTGACTTAGCAAAACCGAGTAGAAAAAGGTATGGATCAGATCCATCGTTAAAAATAGCGGATTGATCAGCGTTGCTATTGGCGTATGAACCAACTGGGAATGAAAATCCTCCACATATAGAAATACTAAACCTGTCCGCAGAATCGCTTTGAGCAATGACAGCATGAAAAACAATACAGAGCAAAATGGAAAGCATTATGTTGTACTTCAAGGTCATACTATTTATTGATGAAAATATGTTGTTGGTTGACCAATTTCACTTCATGAAATAAAAATAAACGAGAATTGATTTTTTTACTTCTTGTTCAAAAAGAATGGTCAAATTAGGTGTCGTTGTTTTTTTTTAAATTTTTCTTTCTGCATACACTGCATAATGTCTTGGGGTGAAGTTTCTCAGTAATGGCCTAATACCATTAATTGTGGTTGGTGAAATCCATTTTTCTCTATCCTTGATTTCCCAACCCGCCTTTTCAAGCAACCAGTCAAACTGCCAGTCTTCGAATTCATGAAAGTGCTTGTCACGGGGATCTGTTTTGCTCTGATAGGCAGTAGAAAACCACAATCGTAATGGTACAGTAGCCAAAAGTTTTCTTGCTTTAGCTACTTTCAATACATTGAAGGGTGAGACTAAATGCTCAAAAATTTCAAATGCGGTCAGTACATCTACATTGGCATTTTTTACCCCTGACAAATCCATGTCCAAATCTTCGTCAGAAGTATTTATCACCTCAAATCCCTCAGCTCGCATTATTTCTGAAAAAGGATTTTTAACTCCTAAATCTAGTATGCTACTTTTAGGCGCTACATGTTTTTTTAAAAAATGCAATGTCTTTTGAAATCTCAAACTATGTTTTTTGTCGTAATTTGTAGCGAAAGACATATATATAATGTTAAAATGATTTATAAAGGTCGGTCAGCGATTTTGCTGTTTCATCCCAATTTAAAGTTTGTTCAATAGATTTCTTGCCATTAGTTCCAAGTTTTTTTCGAAGGATTTCGTCCAGGTACAAATGCTTTATTTTTTCTGCAAGATCCGCTGCATCATCAGCCCTAAAAACCAGACCGCATGCGTTATCTTGTATGATTTTAACCTGAGAGGGGCAATCGCTTACAATGACGGGCAGTCCCAGTCCCATAAATTGAAATAGCTTATTGGCAAAAGTGGTGTCATGGTGGAGGTTTCGTCGAAAAGGGCAAATCCCTATAGCTGCACTATTTGCATAGGCATTCAACCATCTCACATCTTGCCACCCCTCAAATGAGACCCTATCCTCGACATCCAATGACCTTGCTTGCGCCAAAAGTTTGTCATCTTCGCTTCCAGTACCTACTATGATGGCATGAATATTCTTGATATCTTCTTTGAGTAAATGGATAGCCTCTACTATGGTATCTGTACCCCGTCTCAGTGCAGTATCTCCAAAATAAAGGATACAAAATTTATCTTTGAATCGACTTTCTATTTCATATGATAAAGAAAAATTTTTACCAAATTCCTTTTTGACTGTATTTGGCACCACAAATATTTTAAAAGGATCTATACCTTCCTGATCTACAGCATACTTTTTGGCTTCATCTGTTATCAATATTAATCGGTCAGCTTCCTTTTCAAGTTTAATTTGCGCTTTCCTCCATTTTTTCAAATTGATAAGGTATTTGCCCGGAAATCTACTGACATGTGCATACAATTGCATAATAGCTGGCCGATTTTCATGTAAATCCAGAACCATTGGTATTTTGTGCTTTTTACTGATATCTAGTACAGCTGGAGCTATAACCATATCATGTACATGGAGCACATCAGGACGAAATCTTTTGACAAATTTGCACATCTTTTGCCTTACTATGGCATGAAATAATGGGAAGGTAAAAGCTAAGGCGGAAAGTTTATATAAAAATTTGCTGCCAAAAAATCTGTACACCGCTATATTTCTGATTATTTCAAATTCTTTGTCTTTATGATAAGTGAGGGCCAGCAACCTGACTTCATGACCTTCTGCTAACAGTGTATGGATCTCCTTCTCCACCCGGTCATCCGCGGGAAATTCCTTATCCAACAGCATCAGTATTTTGGCCATGCTATATTTTTTCCTGGTTAAATAGTTTTAAATTTTTACCGATATACCCAATCTCTTCTTCGGTCAATTCCGGGAACATGGGTATCGATATTACCTCGTGCTGCAATCTGGCTGCAACGGGAAAATCGGTGGTTTTGTGCCTCAAATGCTGGTAAGCATCTAAAAAGGGTAGGGCGGTAGGGTACTGGATGGTGGTGGAAATACCATGTGCCTTCAGGTGTGCTATCAGCGCTTCACGTCGCGATGTTCGGATCACGTACAGATGAAATACGTGTTTGTATCCGGATTTTGCCTGTGGCAAAACCATGGCCAGTCCTGAAAGCAAGTCGCTATAGCTGTAGGCATGGGCAATGCGCTGTGCCGTCCATTGCCGTAGCAGGGGCAATTTTACGCTCAATACAGCGGCGTGTATGCCATCCATTCGTGAGTTGCGTCCTTCGATCAGGTGGGTGTGTTTTTGTCCGGACTGACCATGTTGCGCGATCATCCGCGCTTTTTGAGCTATTTGGTCATCGTTGGTCAGCATGCCGCCGGCATCGCCAAATGCCCCGAGGTTTTTGCCCGGGAAAAAGCTAAAGGAGGCTGCGTGGCCAAAGGTGCCAACTTGCTGTCCGTCGATTTCCGCGCCATGCGCCTGTGCGCAATCTTCCAGTACTTGTAGCCCATGCTTGTCGGCAATCTGCAATATGGCGGGCATATCGGCGGGATGACCATATAAATGGACGGGAATGATGGCTCGGGTTCTTTCGGTGATTTTGCTTTCGATCAATGTGGGATCGATACAGTAATGGTCAGGATCTACATCGACAAATATCGGTACAGCTCCCATATTTGATACGGCTTCGGAGGTGGCGATCCACGAAATAGCCGGTACGATCACTTCATCACCTGCGCCAATGCCCATTGATTTCAGCAATATTTCTATGGAATCGGTCCCATTGCCACAGGCTATACAGTGTTTAAGACCTACAAAAACTGCAAAATCTGCTTCGAATGCCTTGACGAAAGGATTGTTGAGATTGCCGATAAAGGCGCTTTTTGCTATTACGCCACCTATTGCTTCATCCAAGGCCTGCTTGTGCTGTTGGTATTGGCGATGCAGATCGACGAGTGGAATATTCATACTACTTGATTTCTTTGATGAACCTGGCCGGATTTCCGGCATATATACCAGACCTGAGGATGTCTCTGGTCACCACAGCTCCGGCACCAATCACCACATGATCCACAATTTTCACCGGTAAAATGGTGGCATTGGTGCCAACAGAAACATGATTGCCGAGAGTGGTGCTGCCCCACAATGACTTGTCGCCATCGGCGGGGCCACCTTCGGCAAATTTGTCATTGACAAATTTAGCCCCATGCGAAATAAAGCAGTCATCGCCGATGGTCACCAATTCGCATATGAATGCATGTGATTGTATCCTGCAGTTTTTGCCTATCGTCACGTCTTTCTGTATTTCTACAAATGGCCCGACAAAAGTATTGTCGCCCAATACGCATCCATACAGGTTGGACGGCTGCACCACGGTGACATTGGCGCCAAAGCGCACATCAGCCATTCCGATTTCCTTCTTATGATATTCCATTATTTGATGGCCTGGTATATTTTATGGATAATCTCTACGGTTTTCAATCCTTCAAAACCATTGGTGGCGATGGTACCTTCGCGCTGCAATACATCGATCACGTTGGCATAGACCTTATCGTGGTTCGACATAGAGCCCTTGTACTCCCCATAGTTATTTGGCGGGTTCCCCGGGGGCAGGTCTTTGATTTCATAATGATAAAAGTGCTGATACTCCAACTCGTTGAGGTATTGGCCACCGATCTTTACCGTGCCCTTGTCACCAAAAATCGATATGGAGCCTTCCATATTTTTTTCGTAGCTGTTTACGGTATAATTGATGGTTCCGATTATGCCATTGTAGAATTTGATGGCCACGGTGCCGGTATCTTCAAACTCGATGATATCGCGGTGGTCGAAGTTGGCACTGAAGCCCCTGGCCTCACTCACATCGCCAAAGAAATAATATAGCAGGTCGATAAAGTGGCTAAACTGCGTGAAAAGCGTGCCGCCATCCAGTTTGTGGGTGCCCTTCCAGTCAGAACCTTTATAGTAGTTTGGGTTGCGATTCCAGAAGCAATTGAGTTGTACACTATAGATATTGCCAAACTTAAGTTCATCGATGGCCTGCTTTACAGCCTGTACGGGTGGGTTGAAACGGTTTTGTTTCACTATGAAGAGCCGCTTGTTGGCTTTGAGCGATTCGTTTATCATTTTTTCGGCATCGACTACGGAGGTGGCCATGGGTTTTTCGCATAGTACATGAAAGCCCTTTTGCAAGGCTTTGATGGCATGCATGGCGTGCAGTCCGTTGGGGGTGCAGATGGATATCACATCAATGTGCTGTTCATTTTCCAGCAATTCGTCGATATCGCTATAAACAGGGCACTTGTATTTGTCTTTGAATAGTTCGAGCCTTTCGGGCTTGGTGTCGCAAACAGCAACCAGTTCGCCGAGGTTATGAATGTGCTCGGCATGCCTTTCGGCTATTCTGCCACATCCGATGATGCCAAATTTGATGTTCATTTCAATAAACCGTTTAATTGTTCTGCTATTTCGCGGGTCAGGTTTTTTCTGGAATACTTCTCCGGATGAATTGGGTGTACCTTTAGTTTCTGTTTTTTGTATAACCCGTAGTAGTATTCAATATGTTCTTTGAGTTTTACCCCATCTTCAAAATCCGAAATTACGCCAGTCTGTGTTTCTTTCAAAATGGCAGCCAGATCGCCATCGGTAGGTCCTATTGCCAATATAGGCCTTTCCGACACCAGATATTCGAATATCTTGCCTGTCACCATGCCTTTGCTGTCGCCACTTTTGTTGACGGTGATCAGCAGGAGTTGTGAATTTTTTGCAACTGTACCGCACTGACATGATCCACAGAATTTGACAGTCGCAAGATGCCCGACAAGCCCCAACGATTGATATCATCCAATATCAACGCGTCGGTATGGCCCACCAGGTGCAGTTGAACATCGTTTTTGAATGTTTCGTTTTTTGCGATCAGTCCGGCCAGCACTTCCCAGAGGATGCGGGGGTTTCTGTTGGCCATAAAGGTGCCGATATGCGCTATAGAAAATTTTGTATCCGGCTTGCCTGATATTTCTTTTATATCGTCCTCATCGTAGCCATTGGTGATCACGCACAGATTTGTTTTACCCTTAGAAGTCAATTTTTCGGCGTTGGACTTGCTCACGCTTACCACCAGATCAGCCATGGCAAGGACTTTACGTTCCAGCCTATGGTGTTTTTTGTTGGCCCAGGTGGTGAGTTTCAACTGGTCGTAGAAGTCGATGTCCGTCCATGGATCGCGAAAATCTGCAAGCCATTTCACACCTGTTTGCTCTTTCAGACCCAGGCCGATCAGGTGCAGGCTGTGTGGAGGGCCGGTGGTCACTACCACGTCAATTTTGTGGTTTTCAATCACTTTTTTGAGGTAGCGTACCGAAGGGCGCACCCAAAACATACGTGCATCAGGGATAAAAAAGTTGCTCCTTACCCAGTTGGAAATCGCTTCCAGGTATGGGCTGGATTTTTTGCTCGATGCAAATCCCGCTCCCAGGTTTTCGTTTTTGCTGCGTCCTGTAAGTCTTCGGTACCAGCTGTAAGGCTCCCAGATCGGTTGGCGGATTACGATGAGGCCTGGTGCAATATCCCGGCTCAGACTGGCATCAATGGCAGGGGCATTTTGCTGTTCCGGGGTATAAACTACCGGTTGCCAGCCAAATAATGGTAAGTATTTTACGAATTTGAGCCATCGCTGTACACCTCCGCCCCCGCTAGGAGGCCAATAGTATGTGACGACCAGCACCTTTTTCATATCAAGCGGACATAGGGGTGGAAACTTTTGCATGTTTCCATAGTCTGAAAAATCCATAGCCTATCACCAGTAACAACACAAGCGACGATACCATCATCACTTTGTTGCCAATGTAGTAAGCTGCCGGTTCGAACCTGAATTCGATCTGGTGCTTGCCGGACGACAATGGCAGCGCACGCAATACATAGTTGGCTTGTATTATTTCCGTTTCTTTACCATCGACATAGGCTTTCCACCCTTTCGGGTAGTAGATTTCTGAGAAGATGGCGAGGGAATTGGTGCTTGTGGATGCTTCATAAACCAGACGATTAGGCTGGTATTCCGTCAGTGCGATGCGGGCTGTTGAGTCGGTTTTTATGTCCGGCACTTCAAATTTACTTTGGTCGATCACCGCTGTTGACGAAAGATCCACGTCTTCCAGCGCCTTGATTTCCTCATCTGGCGAAGCGACAGCTTTCACTTCTTTTGCAAACCATGCAGCTCCATTGGCATAGGGGTTGGGGATAACTGCATTGGCCTGCAAGCCTGCCATGATATATTTGGCGTTGAGCATGCTGATCACGTTGGTGTTGGCCTCCGTGATTTTTTTGTCCTGGATGATTTGCTGGATCTCCGGCACCAGATGCAGGGAGATCAGATCCTGATACCGGCGCATTTTTGCCCCGTGATAACCACCCAAAGAGCTGTGAAAATTTGACGTTCTTGCTTCGTTGAATGGATCCTGTAAATTGAGCACCCGATAACCCGGCGATGTGTCTTTGAGAATGGCCTCATCTGCCGGGGTGATATCCAGAAAGGTTTTATTTCCAGCCTTTTTATAAACGCCGTCGTGCAGATAGCGCGTATCGACCAGGGTGAGGTCCAACAGTACTAAGGCAGTAAGGATGATGGCTACATATTTTACCGATATTTTTGTCTTTCAAATAAAAAAAACAAGGTACCAAAGGCAAGTACGATGTAAAACAAAGTTCGGTAAACGTCGGACTGAATAATGCCTTTCCGATCAGCTTCCACAGCATCTGTAAGCCAGTTTGGCGCCCCCTCTATTGGTGGAGGGTTGGTGAAAAAGAGCACCAACAGTGCCGCACCTGCCGAAATGCCCGTAGCGATAAGCAGTTTTTTTTGTGTCTCGTTGCTCCATCCCGCTGCAATAAATTTTTCGAGACCGGTAAAGCCCATCAGGGGTATCACCATCAGTGCCAGGATGATGACCATGGTGACGGCCCGAAATTTATTGTACATGGGGAACAGGTCAAACATCAGGTTGTTGAATGCAGGGAAATTTTTGCCCCAACTGAGCATGATCGAAAATACGATAATGCCCACCATCCAGTACTTGCTTTTGTTGTCCACAAAGAAAAAGGCCAGGACAAACAGAAAACAAACCACCGCACCGGCATAGGCAGGGCCGGCTGTGCCTGGTTGGTCGCCCCAGTAGCCCAGGTAGGCCCGCTCGTATTGATTGATCTGGCTGCGATCTACATTCTGCCGTTTGAGCGCTTCGCCCATGTCGGAATTTTTGCCATGGTATACGCCGCTGGCGCCTCCATACACATGAGGTACCAGCAGGGTCATCGATTCCCACATGCCACTGCTCCATCTGAAAACATACTCAGGGTCGAGACCCTCCTTGCTGTCAGAAGGCGTGTTCAACAACTCTGATTTTCCCCGTATGGAATATTTGCCATATTCGTAGGTGGTCCAGAGGCGGCCAAGGTTGGTTCCTACAGCCAAAAAACCGGCCAGCGCCAGCACCGCAACTTTTTTTCCGAAACTATGCAGCTGCTTCTCTTTGGCATCCGATACCAACTCTGCTATGCCATAAAACACCAGCAACAAGAATAGGTAATAGGTGATCTGGAGGTGGTTGGCATTGAGCTCCAGTGCCAGAGCCAGTGAGGTGAGGATAAAACCCGCCAGATATCTTTTGCTGAATACCAGTCGAACGCCAGCTACCACAAGGGGCATATAGGCCATAGCCCTGATCTTCCACATGTGCCCGGCCTGTATACTCACAATAAAAAATGTGCTAAGCCCAAAAGCAAAAGCACCACCAATGGCCAGATATGGCCTGACGCCAAAACTGAGCAGCAGAATATAAAATGAAACAAAAGCAAGGAAATTTTCGCCCACCGGCCTGGGAAGGAAAAGGGTAAAGGTCTTTTGGGTAGTTTGCAAAAGCCAGCCACCACTCCAATTGAGGCTGATGAGATAAGCCGGCATACCGCTGAACATGGCGTTGGTCCATAGCGCTTCTTCCCCAGTCAACTTTCTGAATTCAATGATTTCGCTTGCTGCCCCAACCCCCTGGTTGATGTCGTTTTGATCCATCGTTTTGCCTTCAAAAATGATGGGGCTATACAAAAAAATACTCACCGCGACAAATGCAATGATGGCAATAAAATGAGGCAATCCTTTTTGGAACAGAGCAGAAGTGTTCATTGTGTGAATTTTTTTAAAGAAGGCAAAACTAAGTAAAATTATCAATGTTTTTTGGAGGCCGGAAGCTATAAGTTAGAAATTGGAGCCGGCATCGGAAAAATAAGTTAGAATGAATCAGATGGAGGAAGATTGAAATGAAATAGGTTGGAATAGCGTGAAATTTTTGGAAACTTGGAGCCTGGAAGCTTGATGCGGGTCTCCGCCTATTCAACACTGTTTTTTGCTGAAGTCTGCTTTTTATTATTATTCAGCGGCAGAAAATAAATGTGCGCCCTTGCGACATCATGAAGTACCACCAACATGAAACACACAAAACGCCCAGTCAATCACCTAAGAGGCATACTAAGAATAGTATTTATTGCGGCAAGCATATCCTCATTGTACTTTGTGCCCTGGCCATTGGTGTGGGCATGGATTGCCCCCCTGCCCGACACGGTGCAGGAGCAAGTAAATGAGGCACTTGATCTTGGGTTTGATGGCATCATAGTGTATGTTGACCAGGCAGGAAGTCTTCCGGAGTTTTTTACTGCCGGTTGGCACGACCGTAAAAACAATAAATCTGCTGACCCGCATGCATTGTTTTATATTGCCAGCATCAGCAAGTTATATACTGCCCTGGCCATAACCAAACTGGTAGGTGAAGGCCGTTTGTCATTACAACATACTATTGCTGACTATTTCCCGGAGCTCGATGACAGGCTAGCCAATGCTGATAAAATCACTTTGAAAATGTTGGTACAACATCGCAGTGGTGTCCCAAACTATACCGACACCGAAAACTATTGGGCTGCCCCAAAACAAAGCAATGAGGAAAAGCTCGGATTGATCCTTGGCTTGCCTGCCAATTTTGAACCTGGCAGCGATTACGAATACAGCAACACCAACTATTTGTTGCTTTCCGAAATCATGGATAAAGTGCTGGGCTATCCGCATTTCCAATTTATCAAGGAAGAAATTTTGAACAGGCTACATCTGAAAAACACCTTTTCATCGGTTGGGGAAGTGGATATCGACAGGGTGATGAGTGGCTATTACGTTGGGTATCCGCACGATTTAAAAACCTCAAACCAGGGTATGTTAGCGACAGCTCAGGATGTAGGCATTTTCCTCAGAGCCCTGAACAATGGTGCCTTGTTTGATGAAGGAGAACAGGAAATATATTCCTCCATATACGTGTATGAGCATACCGGATTGGTGCCGGGATACCAGAGTATTGCCAAGTATCATAGAGACATGGATGCGGTTGTGGTTCAATTTACCGGGCCAACCAATTTCGAAGGTTACAACTGGAATCTGTCAGAAATTGTATATGGCCGAATCGTGAAAATGTTGCGTAAAGCACATCATAAGAAGGACCCCTAAGTGCACCACTCCGACCCCGGAATCCATGCTGAATTGCCAAGCAATCAGCGTGGGGCAAACATCGAACCTGGCACCGCCTTGAATGGCTAAAATGTCCCTTATATACATTTTTGTATAGTATTGTGAAGAAAATATATTGCTTTGATGCTGGTGTAATTCTCGCATTTACCTCCAATCCGACTCGCTCCGGGCATCTTTCATATGGACATCCATCCCACTTTTATGTCAATTAAAATCAAAGCCAAAAAAGGTAAATTATGGAAAGTTCGACCAAAGCTGTCTATTTTTGGCAGGATAGAACCCAACAATTGATCTATGCAGTATAAAATCGCTCTGGCTTTGGCTCTCCTTGTTTTGCTGCTTTCCGCCTGGAATGCGCCAATGTCGGGCGACGAATATGTACATGTGCAGCAAGCGGAAAAAGTCATCGCCTACTTTAGCACCCTGGGGCAGGATAAGTCAGCCCTGGACACACCCATCAGCCGGTTAAAGCACTACGGCCAATCTTTCGACACTTTTACCGTGGCTATAGTCAGGCTGCTTTCCATCGACGACCTGTATCGTTTTCGCCATCTTTGCAATGCCCTCATGGCCTGGCTGGTGATTTTGTATATTTCGCGCCTCACCAACCTGGTCACCCATAGCAGGCTGGCAGCAGTATTGTCCATTTTGCTCGTATTGGCCACGGGCAGATTTATGGGTCATGCGATGAACAACCTCAAAGACATACCTTTTGCCTTCGCTTATATTTTTTCGCTGTACCACCTTTCGCGGTTTTTATTGCTTTGGCCACTCATCTCCCGTAAGCATCTCGCTCTGCTCACCCTGGGCATTGGATTTGCCGTCAGCATTAGGATTGGTGGATTAGTTATTTTTGCCTTGTTTATGCTGTTTTCGGGGTTATATATGTACTATTTGGTCGTTTCGCGAAAGCAAAATTTGGAGGAGCTATACAAGCATGTTGGTAAATTTATGCTTCTTGCTACCGGTGTTTTGCTGTTAGCGTGCTTGATTGGTTTCCTTGTCTGGCCCTGGGCATGGGAAAATTTGCTGCTGAACCCATGGAAATCACTGGCTCTTATGCACGACTATCCCACTACGGTCAGGCAGATATTTGAAGGCAAACTGTATTGGTCAGACCAATTTCCATGGTATTATTTATTCAAATACCTGCTCATTACCCTGCCAGTAGCGGTGTTGCTGGGTTTAGCTTTACTTTTTTTCTTTATTAAAAAAGTGAAGCACGCCGAGGCCATTATCTTGTTAATCTTTATTTTCATTGCATTTGGTTTCCCCTTGTTTTATGCTTCCACCACCGGCGCCAATGTGTATGGCGGGTGGCGGCAGTTGCTTTTTGTGTTCCCCCCCCTGGTGGTGTTGTCGGCTACCGGGCTTTTTGTGGCTTTCGAATCATTCAAAAAGCGAAAAAAAACCAGGCACATCTCCATACTGATATTTAGTGGCTTACTGGTTTTTCCGTTTTATTTTCAGCTTGTCAATTATCCATATCAATACACCTTTTTCAATCCGCTGACAGGGGGTACTCACGGTGCTTATGGCAACTATGAGCTGGACTACTATTTCACGAGTTTCAAAAAAGCATACGCTTATATCGACGCCAATCATCCGGAAGCAAAGATAGTTGCTGCCAATTTCATTATCCCCGAATATTACCGGGGCAAAGGCTATGAGCCCCTGCTAATCGACTACTATCAGCGCTCTTCCTCAGATTGGGACTATGCCATCATTTGCAATACCTTTCTTGTACCGCATACCCTGAAGGCTGGCTTGTGGCCGCCATCAGCTACGGTGTTTTCGCAAGAAGTGGCAGGAGTGCCTATACTGGCGGTGGTCAGGAGGCACAGCAAGCTTGACTGGGAAGGGGCCCAAAATCTGGAAGCCGGCCAGTACGATCTGGCCATTGAAAAGCTGGAAAAAGCCCGATCTCTGGACAGAAATAATGAGTCTATTTTGCTTAATCTGGCCAAGGCTTACCACGCAAATGCTCAAAATGACCAGGCCAAAAACATGCTGGACCGGCTGCTCTACGTATATCCAGACAATGAAGCTGCATGGGATCTACAGGGTGAAATGATGATGGAAGCCGGCAAATGGGCCGAAGCCAAAAAAATGTTTGACAAAGTGATCGGGCTCAATTATAAATATTACCATGCGTATATCAATCTGGCCAAAGCCTATTTGGCTGCCGGGGAGAGGGATGCTGCCGTAGCTACAGTGGTGGCATGTCTTCAGATCAATCCATTTTACGCACCGGCCAGACAATTGTATGGCCGCTTGCTCATTGAGCGTGGTGAGGTGGAGTTGGGCAAAAAATGTTGGATTTCTCCAATAAAGGCACCAGTAAATATGGAAATCAATAATTTTTAAAACTAATTGTATTAATTTCGAAGCTTAAAATTCAACACATTATGAAAGCAACATTATTAAAATTAATCTCAGCATCATTTGTTTTTTTATTGGTTTTTGGAATGGCGCAGCAACCATTAAACGCCCAGGCGCCTGATAGTGCCGAAGTACAGCAAGATAGCGCCGTACTCGAAGACAATTCATCATCATTCAACGATTCTGTACAGTTTGATGATATGGAACCTATTTTTTACGAAGCTGCCGAAGACGATGCGGTAGAAACCGCTGCCGACAATGGATCTAACATCTGGATGTATGTGGGTATTGCCGTAGTTTTATTGATTGTGCTCGTCGTTCTGAAGAAAGTCAGTAAGAAGTAATCCTAAAGATTTGGAATAATATTCAGACCTCCAGACCTGACGTAATTGATCATGTCGCGGATTTGTAAATTAACCTTAAATTAGTACCTGGAAAAACTGTATTACTTTCATTGACCAAATGACAGATTTTTTTTACTGCATCATTGTCGCGTGGTGTAGC
>JAAUQL010000078.1 GCA_012033595.1 Cyclobacteriaceae bacterium
GTAAGGGCCATTTATTTGCGCAAGGAAGATCAAATATCAAAGCAGGCTTTCCCGGTTATTAAAGATGTGTTCGAGAAACAGGGCAAGGTATATGAAAACATTGTTGTGCCCATAGCCGATGGTTCCAAAATATACCAAATAGTAACCAACCTCGAAAAAGCTTACCGTTCACAAGGGGAAGAGCTCTTGCGCAGTTTCGAAAAAACAGTGGTGCTGGCCAATATAGACGACACCTGGAAAGAGCACCTTCGAGAGCTCGATGAACTGAAACAATCGGTACAAAACGCATCGTACGAGCAAAAAGACCCTCTTTTGATATATAAGTTTGAGTCTTTCGAATTGTTTAAGAGCGCACTAAACAAGATAAACCGTGAGGTGGTTGGTTCCCTGCTCAAAGGGCAGCTACCGCTTAAAGACAGCAGCGAGGTTCGCCAGGCACAAGCCCCAAGGCGCACCGACATGAGCAGGTTACAGGCCCAAAAGTCAGAATTTGAAGGCCGCGGCTCACAGGGTCCAATAGAACAAGGCGCTAACCAGGAACGAAAAGTACAGCCTGTAAGGGTAGAAAAGAAAGTTGGGCGCAACGAGCCATGCCCATGCGGAAGCGGCAAAAAATTTAAAAACTGTCACGGCACGGCGGAAGCTTAAACAGGTGCTGCCCAGGATGAGCATATGCTCTGTGTTTGTTTCAGGTAATAAATACAATATGATGTTGGCCTGCCTTGCAGCCATACAGGTATTTAATCATTCCCAACCTGCCGATAGGCAGGTGCACAGCCACCTTGGTTTTTGTTAAATGCGCCTATGAGGGTTTCACGGGAACAATATTTTGTGAATAAATTGGACTTGTGAAATATGTTTGCTGTTCCGTTTTCCAATCGGTTTGGAACAAAAAAAGGGCAATCTTTCGAAAGCCCTTATGGGGGGGGTAACAAACAAATTATAACCTTTTATTTTTTCATTTCTTCAATAATTCTTTAGTTTCTCTGAGTCTAAATGACTCACCATTCATGTTGATGATGTATGCTTTATGTGTGAGCCTGTCCACCAGAGCCGAGGTCAGTACCGGATCACCAAACAATTCGCTCCACCGGTCGAAGGACAAGTTGGTGGTAATGATGGTCGATTTCCTTCCTGCACGCAATGAGAGGTGGGTAAAAAGCATTTCGGCTCCCTGCTTGTCAAAGGAGACATAGCCAAACTCATCACATATTACCAGATCATATTTTTCAAACCGATGCTCAAACTTTCTCAGGGTACGCTCAGAATGTGATTCTCTCAATTGAGTGATCAACCGGGGTACCGTAGTAAAAAGCACCTTGTAGTTTTGCTGGCATGCTTTTATCCCCAACCCGATGGCGATATGTGTTTTACCCGTACCGGGGTTTCCTGCCAATACAATATTCTGGCCTTCTTTGATAAAATCAAGTCTTTCAAGTAAGGGCAGTTTTTGCCTAGCATTTTCAGGGAGCAAGTCTTTTTTTAAGTCATGCAGATAGTGCTTCTGTGGAAACCCGGCTTGGCGTATCTGTGATTTTTTCCGGTTTTCTACCCTGGTATAAAATTCTTTTTCCATTAAGCCAAGTAGATATTCCTCATAGCTATCTTCCTGTTTTGCTGCCTCAACAGCATATGCCTCAAATTCTCCCCTGAATGTAGGAAGGCGTAATTCTTTACTGTATTTGATGATTTGTTCTTTTATTTCTGTTGTCATGATATTTCAGTTTTTTAATTTTCTACAAGATTTGTTAGTGCCAATAAATGAGCTACTGATGCTTCCTGGATCTTTTTATCATTGCCATGAACCATCCCGGGCATGGATGAGGTGTTGTTGCCCAGCAGGGCAGTGAGCTTTTCTGTACTTATATCCCTCGGACAGAGCCTTAACAATGCTTGCTCGGCATCAAACAGTTTGTTCTTGCCGATGCTATGTTTGCGACAATAAAGTAAAAGCTCAATAAAATCCTTTGGGCACTGCTGGTAATACTTCTGATACATCTGCCTTAAATAATCCGAACTCTGGGCTAATGCTTCACTATTAGTTAATGCACCAGGCTTTTTGTGTAAGGTATCCAGGTAGTGATCCAGGCTGATGGTCCATGTATGGGCCCCATAGCTTCGCTTATGAGTGGCTATGGACTTATCCCGGTGATATATCTTTAGTTTATCACTGAAGATTTTGACATCTACAAATTCACCTACCAGGTGATCCGGAACAGAATATCGGTTGCAACAATAGCTTACTGTTGCATATTTATCTGCCCTTAACTGTTCTGTGGAATAACAGGAAAAGGGACTTGTAACATCCCAAAGCTCCTTCTTCTCATGATCAAACAATTCCGATGAGGTTTTACTTGTTTGTTGCCTTGGGGTACTGTTGAGTTGATCAACAACCCTGTAAAGGTGTTCTTCCGCCTGATCCATTGATGAAAACTCATCCCTGAACCCAAATGCTTTTCTGCGAATATATTCCACACTGCGTTCGACATGCCCTTTCTCATTGCCCCGGTAGGCATTACAAAAACGGTGATGAAACTGGTAGTGCCCCTTCAGGTTGATTAAAGCCTGGGTAGGCTCTTTTTCATTCCTGCCTACAAACCGGGCTACAGCAACACGCATATTATCATATACCATCTGATGATACACCCCGGCGGTATGAGCAAAAAACTTTACATGAGACTCCATAAAGGCCAGGGTGTCCTGGCGGTAATACAGACAGGCATAGCGATAATTACTATATCCCGAAGTAAATACCGCCATCTGCAGTACAGTGCGCTTCCCTTGGATATGTATCTTTACTTCACCCCAATCAAACTCACAAACCGATCCTGGCTTGTAGCGTTGACGAATAAAAGCTTCGGATGATCTCTTCTCCTTCCCACTGATGTAGTTACAGACAGTCGTATAACCAATCTGATGGCCTTGCTGATGTAATACCGTCAGAATATCGCACTTCTTCAATACCTGCTTGTGAAGGCCGTTCCTGCGCTTTCTGGAATTTTCCTCCAGCAGTTGATCTATTTGTTTTGCTATCTCTTCAGTTAAGGCTCGCTTCGGACGTTTTGGGCAGCTATACTTCGGTGTCTCCGATAAATATTCGTGGATATTTCCTTCTCCCTCTGGTTCACGCTTTTGTTGTGAATTATAAGAATCAACATATTTCTTAACTGTCTTTCGATTGATCTGCAACTCACGCGATATCTGTCGCTGACTCTTGCCTTCTCTTAAATACCTTATTATGATTTCTTGTTTTGTATACATACTTATCATGTTTAAATAAAAAGGATTTCTCCTTCTTATCTGTTATCAATAAGTGGTATACTTTTCAATTGAAATGTGGCCCCCTTTTTAATTAATATATACATCTTTTTAATCCACTCTCTTACAGACCAAAATGGTTTGGAAAGGAAAACATTATCTTACAAAGATAATACCCTCAGATGATTCACCACTGTAAGGTCAAATACCATCTATCAGAATTAATTTGTTACTCATATAATCAAGACCATCGACATTCCTTCTGCCTTTTCTACAAGATTGATTATTAGCTAATATCTAGGTCCGGAAATCTCTTGCCGAGCAATTTCCCCCAAATCTTAATTGCTTTTGTTTTCTTATCAGAAGATACTGCTTCAAAACCCTTTGAAACTAAACCATGAAGTGCATCACAAAAGTTGGATTGCCGTTTCTTAGAAAGTCGATCCAGCACATTATCATTTGGTGTTACAGGCATTTTACAAGTGCATGTGAATTGAAAATTATCATTCAAGTGCTTCAATATAGCTGCCGAAGTATGCACTAAAGCCACATCATCACGCTCATTTGGCTGGTAAAATTGGATGGCCCAAATTGTGAAGACCAATCCACTTGGCATTTTGATTCTTTTTTGAGAATGATAATGATCTGACCATGCTTTAAGGTATCGTATGATTCTAATTTTTTGAGGATTGTCTTTTGTGCCGTTTATCACCCAATCTTTGAATATTTTGGAATCGCATAGTTCCCATTCTTCTTCTTTATCCCGGTTCCCCAAATAAAACAGCTTACCATCAGTTGTATAATAAACCGGCATATCGATATTGAAGTCTCCTTGATACTTCAATCTAACACATCTTGACAGCAAATTAATTCCAGCCGTAGTATGTCCTGTTAAAGCTTTCTTTATATGGTTTTGAATAGTAGAATACCCTTTTGATGGCTCTTGAAAGAAATATAAACCTATATCAAAATCACATTGATCTTTGGAATTACGTATCATGGTTCCACTAGCATATGAGCCTTGCAGATAAAATTTTGGTGTTGTGAAATCTTTCTGATTTTCAAAATATTTCTGAATTGCATTTTGAATAGCTTTCCTTGCCTGCTTCAACCTTTTCATTTTGGAAGGAGGAATTTCCAGATTCTCATTGAAAGCGTCAAACTCATCTTGACAATTGGAGCTTTCAGAGATCACCAACTTCCCTTTTTTATGTTTAAAAAGCTGTATAAGTCCGCTTACAATGCCAAGAGCAATCAGAATTCTTATCAAGGCAATTACTTTATAATCCCAGAGATTTATCAACAAAAACCACCTTATCACTTAGGTTCTTTTTAAGAATGAGCCTCTGAGCTTCTTTCCTAAAGGCCTCAACAAGATTCTTACCTAGCCTGAACTGTTTCTCTTCTGATACCTCATTTCTGGCAGTTTCAACCTTATAGTCAATATAGGATTGAAGAGATAAGAGAGTTCTGGGAAAATCAAAATAGAACACTTTACCTGTTTTTTTCTCTACTGTTAGCACATCGTGTGGTCTTCCGGATTTCCTTTTTAGCTTGATTTCTTTAAGCTTATAGCCGTCAGATTGTATTCGAATCTTCATTCTTTCAATTTGCTGATCGGTAAGTTCTTCCAGATCCTCAGGTATGTAAATGCTAAACTTCAAGTCATTACCATTCTTTGAAAGCAATTCATTAATGGCCGGTTCCAAAAAGTTATTGATATAACCATGTGCTAGGGATATTGCTGGAGAGAACTCTAGATCCTCTATTTTCCTCATTTGCCATCTAATAATCACCTCCTTAGCAATAAAAAGGATTCCAATTGTAGCTTCCCAATATGGACTATTTGGAAAGAATAGCCAGAAGATAAATAGGGCAGCTGTGAGAACCGTAAAAGTGTTATTTAATAACTTTTTCATTTTCAATTGTTTGGATGAATGCCACCGCCTTTCCAATTGCCAGTAACAAACCATATTTCATAAAAAAACAACCAGAGTGCAATCCAGGGTACGATATAATCTACAATCAATTTCTTGGAGTCGAACTCATTTGCTTTTGGGAAAAATAGGCATAGGCTTCCATCTTTATATAGATGCTCAGCCTTTTTACCATTTAGTTCAGTCTTAATGAGCGGATCTTTGATGAAAATTTTGATATTCTCACGAAACCAATACTTAATTTCATATGTATACCATATGCTTCTGGGAGTAGGCTGAATTCTGCCCCGTGCCCGTAGGTAGTTTTTATTCAGATAAAGATCACACCCTGGCATCTTGGCTTTTAAAGCTGCAATTTGAAAGTGTATAGGTATATCCTTAATCTCCATAGAATGTGTTGTCTTTTACAGGTAAACTCTTCTCAACCGCACGATCTACCAACACTCCAGATGGGAGGATACCTAAACCATTACCTCGTTTATGATTCATAGTTTCAGCTTTTGCTTCCATGGCCTTCACATAAGGTTCATTACCAAACATTCCTTTCATCAAGGTTGATTCCTCTTCAATTCCATGAGCCTCTTTCAGCTTTTGCCATTCTCCATCGAGGTTCTTTATGAAAGAGATAAAATGTTGGTATAGATGTGGCTTGTCTATCCAGACATCAGCCAGGTTTTCTTCAGGGTTTACTGGATTGGGGAGTTCAAAAGGACGATGCGGATACAATGTTTCGACATGGCTTTTGATCTTGGAAATAATATTTTCAAAGGTTTCCGAAATAGATGGCTCACCATCGTAGAATTGGGCCGCAAGTGTGGTGAGGATAATACTTGCAGGTGCGTCTTCTGGGTTTTCATTAAAGAAAATGTTCCTCCTCATCTTGATTAACTGCACAGCCCTTTGAAGAGGTTTCTTTTTCGCATACTCTTCTATTTCCACCTTATGTGCAGAGAAGGCCTTTTCGAGCAAAGTGATTTGGATTCGATTAGCAATATCTATAAACCACTTTTGATAACCCTTAGGGCATGATCTTAACCACTCTTTGATTTTTGCGTCCGGAATATCAATGAGCTCATCATTATAGACCACTACCATGCAACCGGGAATGACATCAAGATGAAAATCTCCTTGGTAGTTGAGTCGTACACATCTCGATTTAGGCTCACACATTTTGCTGTAAGTCTCATTCTCCATAAGCCTGCGAACTACTTCGTTAAAAATGGTCTCAGGGTCATAATTCGATGAGAGCAATTTGATGTGAATAACTACATCCAAATCAAATTCTGTTTTTCCATAAGGCTTAGTAGTCGTTCCTATGGCTACTGAGCCTTGAGGGTAGATTTCTATTTCCACCTCACCAAAAAAATGAGAGTCATCACTTAGCCATTTACTGATGGCTTCATAAGCAGACTTCAATCGATTCCAACGAGTCTGGTCCAGCTCAGCAGCTTCTGCCATTTTCGCGAGGGTGTCCTCCAGCTGGGTTTTTGCGTCTGATGTTATAAGCATAGCCTATTATTTTTCCTTTCTCACTCCTTTAAAAGGTGTACCATCTTTTTTACCATCCATAAATTTTCCAGAATCAGTATCTCTTTTAGTCCACTGTCCTGTTTTTGGATTTTGGGTTTGAGACCTCCCTCTCACTTGCCCTTTTCTGGCGTTATCGCCATTCGGTTTGTTTGTTGCCATATTTTTGCTACTTTATCCAATGTTTTCATATTTATATGCTGACAACAAGAATTTATTTACAACTCAGGTTGTAATTTTTTTAAGAATTTGAGCATCTATGGGTGAGAAGGTGGAAATATCTAAAGACATAGTATCAAAAGAAGATTTATCAGAGGCACTTCACAAGGAGAACTGGGAAGAACTTTGGGTGATTTTAGTGGCTCACACTGTTAATCGCTTCGTTTATAGATATGGCATAACTTCCAACAAGAAAGACTTGATAGAGCGTGCGAATCAAAAACTTAGTGAAGTTTTATCACTCATTTTGATAGAAGGTACGCGGAAATGGAACCGTTCTGAATATTCAACCCTCAAGGATTTTGTAATAAGTGTTATTGACAGTCACCTGAATAACTCATTTAAGAAGTCTGGGAGTAAAGAAGAGCTTAAGTCTTTAATCATAGATAATTCGGAAGATTTAAGTCACGAGGATACACTTACTTTTGAAGAGCAAAGAAAGGAAGTTTTTCAGTTTCTCGAATACGAAGATGCAACTGATGAAGAGCTTATGATTTTCGAGTGTATGGCAGAGGGTGTAGTAAAGCCTCAGGCTATTAAGGATGAATTAGGTATTTCTGATTCTGATTTCCATAATGCCTGGAGGAGACTAAAAAGTAAATTGAAAAAGTTAAGACTAAAATTATCCTAAGATGAAAAGGAGATCGCACATATCAATATTTGATCGTTTCGATGAATTATCAGCGAATTCCGTCACAGAAAGCTATGATAATGCAAAAGCGTTTTTGGCTGAATTAGAGATAGAAGCAGAAGACCTGAAGGTTACTGGAGTAAATGAATTCAAGAAAGCTTTGTTTTTGGCTAAGGCTAATACCAATAAAGCTAATGATTCATACTTACTAGAAAAACTTAAGGATAAGTTCAAGGAACTGTTTGAACGTAATGCTACACTTGGAGGTGATATTCTAAAAAATGCGTTATCTCAGAAAAAGGCATCATTTCAGTTTAGAAATCTTGATAAATGGTCAGATGATGAGCTTAGAGATGTTTTGAGTGATACTGATCTATCCAAGCTTTTAGAAGATTTAGAAGATAGCTAAGGTCTAAAATGATATCCCTAGGGCAGGTTGCAGCTAAGAAATTTATGAAAGAGAATGGTTTTTCTGACCTGAATGAAATTCCATTAGAATTAATTGCAGCAGGTTTGGGTGCAACAGTTATTGAAAAACCAATGTCATATGCCGATGGAAGAATAGTTTTTGGAGATCGTAAGACCATCATTACGATTAATTCAAATATCGAATACCCTGGTAAAAAACGTTTTACAATTGGGCATGAGATAGGGCATCTGTGCATGCACAAGGAGCACTTTCAATTACATAATGATACAGATGCTACACTAGAATATTTTAAAACTGGTAATCAAGAAACCGAAGCAAATGAATTTGCATCACAATTAATAATGCCTGAAAACAGTTTCAGAGAAATTTCAGATGAATATGAGTTTGGTCCTGAGCTATTAAGATTTTTAGCTGATCACTTTAAAAGCAGTATTACGTCAGTTGCTTATCGTTATTTTAAATTCGGTCATCATCCAATCTGTTTAGTATATAGTTACGCTAATAAGGTAAAATATTGGATACGTCCAGACCCTTATGATCATTATATTAAAGATAGAACTAACCTAGTGCCACCAGAAGATTCAGTGGCAACTGAATTCTTCAAGAATGGGAAAATTTATTCCAAAAATGAAAGTAAACAACAGATTTGGAAGTCCACATGGTTCGAACTGAAATCATGGGAAAATGACAATGATTTTAATTTCTACGAATACTGCATAGTTACTCCTAAATACAATACTGTTTTAAGTGTTATATGGGAAGAGTAATTTATTGACCCTTTAAGCCATCTCCTTCCAGTCGGCTGATTCCGTTCGTCCCTCTCTACATTCACCCACTTCCGGTCAAGCCGCAGGCTAAAGCGGTGTTCGTCTTTCGCCCTCGGCAAAGCATCATGCCAGGCCAACACAGCCTATTTTCTGAAAGAGCTATTTATTAAAAGGGCAGAAAATAAGCTGCTGCCCTTCAGGTGGCTATCGCCAGCCTGTCATGCTGCTTGCAGCTCGGTTGTCATCCTCATTGCAGCCAACTCTGTCTGCTTTTGTCGCTTCTCTCCATACTGCTGAAGCTCCTTTGCGTTCAGCGACAACATATCTTGCATATTCTGATTGAAACTGACCAACTGGAATTAGGATATTGACCCACCTTGATGACTTTATGTTAGTGCTTTGTTTTACAGTTTTTTGACTAAAATAGCTGTAATAAATCGCCAGATCTTACACAAGAATAGTTTGAGAAACATCCTGATGGTTTACAGCTATCCAAATTCTAGCTTTTACCTCTAAAAAAAGTAGCGCACATCCAATTCTACGGCTCAAAGTTGAAGACTAGGCTAAAATCTGCGAGTTCAAGCAGAATCACAACACGTCTTTCTTCCTGTACGCATAGGTTTCTGATTTCATGCGTATCGAATTTTTTTATACTGATAAAATTTTTTTTGTAGACAGGGAATTTTTTCCACAGGCATGTTTTTGGGTTTTTGTGCGGATAAAATATTGAGGATAATAGATATTTTATGGAATTTAGCGACCTAATCCAACCTTCCGAAGCTAAATCAGATGGCCAGTAGAAAATCTTCCAGATCCTTTTCACTTCCAAAACTTAATCTTTTGACAAAGGTTGCTCTTTTGAAGTTTTGCTTTCTAGACGCCGAGACCTTTTGAAGTGTTTCATCAATATTAGGCGCCATGTTGGTAAAGGTAAAATCAATTCCTTTTTTTTGGACTTCATCTATAAAAGTTAGAATTTCATGGGCAGCAGATCTGGATATAAAGTCAATACCGCTAAAGTCAATGGCAACGGCTTTTGACTTTTTAACTCTTTCAAATAAAAGGGCTACAGACGCCCTGTTATTCAACTGGCTGTCAAAGAAATCTGACAAAACGATATGTGACCATCTGTTTTCCATCACTAGATATACGTTCAAATATAGAAAAATATTTTAGAATAGGAATATTTGATTGTATTCCTCATACATCCGTTATTCAACATAATTATTGTAATTAAAGTTTAGGTCAGGTTTGGCACCAGAGATTCTCAGTACGGCTATGGTTCCGCTAAACAAGCAATTGAAGTCCACAAGATTATAATTATACAAAAGAGCATTACCACTGAACAAAATAAATTGACCTTTTAATCCACTAATCAACATTTCTCTGGAGGTATGTACACCATATCCTCTTTCCTGGATATTTTTAGTTGATATACCCTTGATCACATTATCCATAGCATCAATATGAGTAGTTATATTTGAATAATCCTGCTCACCAGTATAATGTTGATAGGCGCCTAATAACCCGACCCCCGAATCGCCAATACAAAAATCAATATATCCTTTAGAGGGATAAAACTGGAATGACAACCATCCCCTTTCACATCTTGAATGATCAACTATATTATCAGAAAGCTCGGAAATCAAATAGCTGATTCCTGTGTAATAATTTACAGGTACCTTGGTGATATGCTTTATTATCTGGCAGGCATGTGAAATAACGTTATTTCTTTCAACAGTGACTGCTTCTCTCGGAGATGTATTAAAATTTATTAATGGGAGATAACTTTTTCTGCTATATGACTGTAAATTCTGCTCCCAATCCGGAATAAGATCCGGTTTTAAGCCGTCGGGGAACTTTATGTATGATAAATAGGACCCTGAAATGTTCCGGGTTTGAATATGAGGATATTTCTCCAGAACAATACCGAAAAAAACTGCCAACAGAGGGGGTGCATAACTGAAATTAGAAAAATCCAATGCCAGATCGTTTTCAATATTTGAATTTAGTTCGCTTAGAAAACCCTTAATACTTAACAGTTGCTTTCCCAGTGAATCATCTCGGGTGGTATTAACCTTTATTACCATTTTGATGCATTAAAAAGACAAGTAAAGTTAATATATCGATTCTTGAGATAACAATATTGTGGATTGATTTGTCACAGGATTTGCCCTTTAGAAATTCTTATTCATACTGAAGATCTGATTCATGGACAAAGCAACGGAGTCGTTTTTCTGTAAGACTTTGACCAACAAAAAGACACCATTTATCATAACGATAATCTTTAACAAATTTTAGCAAAAGCCTGCAGGTAGTATATCCCGCGACAGCGGGTAGACAAGATTGTATTTTGTATACAAAACTCTTGCCATCCACTCCGAAGTCGTGCCTGGATGGCCTTTGAAAGGCCGGGTGTGGCCGCGGAACTTGCCCCACCTTTCAGGGAGAGACGTTGATAGTCTGCAGCTGATTTTTAAATAATCATTTCCGTTTTAATCCAGGTACAAAGTTAGGTTTTGATCGGAATATGCTTGCAAGAAATTCCGGCATAAACCCGCATGCGATCGCTCAGCCCATTTATTCCGTTGCTTCTTGCACATAAGCCTGCACGCAACCTCACCCACTTCCGACCAAAACCTGATGGTGCACCATAATTTAAACTTAAAGATTATGGAACACACAAAAGAAAACAGATCATTGGTAGCTGCAGAAATTCAGCTTTCCTACAAACCCAAAGTAAAAGCTTCTCAAAGGCCTAAAATCACAAAATCCAGTGATGCCTATGACATCCTGATTGACAGTTGGGATGACTCCAAAATTGAGTTTGTCGAACAATTCAAAGTGATCCTGTTGAACAGGGCAAATAAAGTCCTGGGAATTTATGAAGTGTCAACAGGTGGAGTAAGTGGCACGGTAGCTGATCCAAAATTGATCTTTGCAGCAGCCATTAAATCATCAAGCAGCGGATTGATTCTTTCGCATTCGCATCCTTCGGGGAATCTCCAACCCAGTCAAGCCGATATAGCGTTGACAAGGAAAATAAAGGAAGGAGGAGATATCCTTGAAATATCGGTGTTGGATCATATCATCGTAACCAGTGAAGGATACTATTCATTCGCAGATGAAGGGCTTATTTAGCCCTTTTTTTGATTAGTGTGTTCCAAAAAAACAAAAGGAGAAATCAAAAGTAGGAAGGCTCTTCCGGGAAAGACAAGGCCGGTGCCTGCGGTTTTTGAAAAAATATCCTTAGCTCCTTTCCCTGCCGATATTTTTCCAAAAAGCCTTGCTTTCCCGTCTGCACCTTCCATTTGGATAAGCTTTCTCTTTTCTTTTTTTTCTTTTCTCTTTTGGAATGTGTGGCATATCCTACCGGATGACCAGCAAACAACCGGAAGGAATAGTAAATTTCAGGTAAAACAATGCCATTGCAGTCCTAACCCGGAACCCGCTCTTTTACACCTTCCTATCTTTTCCCTTCAACAGCAAAATCACAAAAACTATGGGAAGAAGTAAAGCCCCGGATTCACAAGAATTGCTCACCCACCATATCCAAGCCAGGGTATCTTCAAAGACTTATTCTCGACTCAACCAGGTCCTTCAAAACAGCGACTGCCAATCTATAGGAGAGCTGGCAAGAAAGATCCTGTCCAGGGAAAAGTTTACCTGCTACTATAGGAATACCACCCTGGACACTCCCATAGACGAGCTGATCAGTATTAACAAAGAACTCAATGCCATAGGAGTCAACATCAACCAGATCACCAGACACTTTCACATATCAGAAACTTCCGGACAGAAAATGTTCCATGCCCTCAAGGTAGAACAACAATACAAGCTGGTAGGCGAAAAAGTGGACCGGCTGATTGCCGTAGTATTTGAACTCAGTAAAAAATGGTTGCAAGGGTCATTAGCGGAAAAGACCTCAGAGGAGCACTCAGCTACAATGAACACAAGGTAAAAGAAGGCATAGCCGAGTGCCTCCTGGCCAGCAACTTCCATGGAAAACCAGGGCAGATGAACTTCCATGACAAGCTTATCCAGTTTCAATATTTTACTGACAAGAACAAGAAAGTAAAAACCAACACCCTCCACATCTCCCTGAACTTTGACATTGGAGAAAAGATAGGTAAGGAAAAACTTTGTGAAATAGCAGTCACCTACATGGACAAAATAGGTTTCGGAGATCAGCCCTACCTGGTCTATGAACACCAGGATTCAGCCCACCCTCACCTCCACATCATCACAACCAATGTCCGGAAAGACGGAAAACGGATAGACATCCACAACATCGGCAGGAACCAGTCAGAGCAGGCAAGGAAAGAAATAGGAAAGGAGTTTAACCTGGTGAAGGCAGAAAGCAAAAAGAAGCATCAGGAGGAATACCTAAAACCAATTGACCTGAAAAAAGCTGAATATGGAAAGACTGAAACCAAGAGAAGTATTTCGAATATCGTCAATACCATCACAAGAAATTATAAGTTCACATCCCTTCCGGAATTGAATGCCATTTTCAAGCAATACAACATAATAGCAGACCGGGGCAAAGAAGGCTCCAAGATGCACGAAAAAAAAGGGTTGCTGTACAGTTTTGCTGATGAAAGAGGAAACAGAATAGGAGTTCCGATCAAAGCCAGCTCCATCTATGGAAAACCCACAATGGCTTTTTTAGAAAAGCAGTTTCAGTTGAATAAAGCATTAAGAACACCTCATAAGGAAAAACTGAAAGCAAGCATTGATTCAATCTTGAAAACCCATCCAACAAACGCCCAAACATTCCGGAAGTCACTAAACAAAAGTGGTGTCGATATGATTGCCCGGACAAATGCAGAAGGCAGGATTTACGGGATCACCTACATCGACCACAGGACTAAATGTGTGTTCAATGGAAGTGATCTGGGAAAACCCTATACCGCCAAAGGCATCCTGGACAGGCTGTCGCAAATTGAGCAGCTCCAATCTTTTAGACCGGGATATTCGGAGGTGAAAAAGGAATGGGAGGGAAAGGAATTCTCACAAGGAAAACCAGATTTACAGATTGAAAAGCTTTTTAATGATCTCATACAGCCGGAACAACAGGAGTTTGTTTCCCCTGAGACCGCTATGAAGCTCAAGAAGAAAAAGAAGAGGAGGAAAGGCTTATCGCCTTAGCATAAGGGCAAATAAGAAACTGTCAGGCGAAAAGGAATCAATAATCAGGAACAATCGGAATAAACCCATCTAAACTGGTAAACTCCTGAACCTGTTAATCTGATCTTATTTATATTCGACGATGATAGAAGTTCAATTTCAATACATCAATTATGGCCGCTAACATCATCACTGTAGAAGATCTGGAAAGATTCAAAGAAGAGCTACTGGAAGAATTTAAAAAGCTCTTATCACAAAGACAGACCACTCCTGCGCGTAAATGGCTCAAATCCCATGAAGTAATGAAGCTGCTCCTGGTATCGCCGGGGACTTTGCAAAACCTCCGGGCAAACGGAACTCTACCATTCACCAAAATCGGTGGAGCTATTTTTTACAACTATGATGATATCCAGCAACTGCTCGAAAAACACAAACAGAACAGGGATATATTTAATAAAAAGGACGATCCATGGAGGCATGTATGAGCTATACATTTGGCATAAATCCAGTTATCCATTTTGTCCAGGCTCTTTAAAAATCTGTTTCACATTGGAATTTGACAGGTCTTTCTCCTTAGAGCTAATTCTTCCCTACTACCGCAAAATGAGTTTTAAAAATTATTGACTTTTGGTTAAAATAAATTGAAATGCTCCGCGCGACCAACAAATTCAACAGCATTTGATCAATTCATTCGAATTAAGACTTTAAATGTCCATGTACTAGATAGCTAGGCTAATTGCAAGTTGAGTAAAATGTGGCTATTAGCGAACTGAAGTCAACCCAACATGAACTTACCTCAAGTTACAACCAGTTATGGTGAAGGTATGATGAGCTATTTATCTCATAGTACATTCCAAAAACCCACAGGTAAGCGGCATTAAAAATAATAAGCACAGAGGTGCAAAAAGGAGATTTGGCCATATTAAAAGTACAAAAGGAACAAATAAAGAATAAAGAAATCCCTCCAGAGGAAGTCAAAGCAATCCTGTACAACTATTATCAGGAATTAAGGAGCAAAATAATTCAACTCCCACAGGGTTCAGGGCTATTTGTCATGCCCTCAACCTCCGGTAAAAATATTATCCCACTCTATTTATCAGCTTTGATTATTAAAGATCGCCCGGATATAACGTCCTATAACACAGCGGATAAATTAGTGACCAATGAAGCCATTAAAGAAAGAAAAATAAAAGACAATTATAAGGAAAAGATAAAAGACCCTACAAAATTCAAAATCCACGATCAGGCTACCATTTTTAATTCTCTACAAAAGGAAAAGAACGTGTTTATCCTTGATGACATTGTATCGACCGGTGAATCGGCAATCACCCTAAAACGGCAACTGGAAAATAGAGGGGTGAAAATTGAAGGCATAGTCGCTTTAAAGGCACAGGAAAAATACCTGACCAGGACAAGCGACATGGAAAGATTGTATAAAATGATCCTTGAAAGAGCCGATCCAATACTGATACAAAGTAAGGAGCTACAGCAGCATATCTTCGACAATTTCGCTGGCTATCCCCGAAGAAAAGAGAATCTTTTCGAGAACAATTTTCAAAAACACACTATACTGTCAAATCCGGAATTCGCATTAAAGTTTCTGAAAAGCGGTAGCGATCACCACAAAAGCCTAGGGATAAGTCTTCACATCAAAGAAGTACAAAAAAAGAGTCAAGAGCATAAATTCCACCTTAAACGATAGGGATTTGAAACCTGAAAATCAACAAAAACAACCTTTGAATCAGCACCAGGTTGAAAAATTCAATACGATGATTACCCACCTGAATAATGAATTGGGGAAGAACAGACTGGTCAACCTAAACAATATAGTAGAAGCCTATGGATTTAAGGCTGAAAAGAAGGGCAGAAAAAACTTTATCAGGATGGATGGCCAGACCCATGACATTAAAGACATGGTTACAATAGTAGAAAGGCATAACAGGGATATCATCCGCATAAACACACAACGCATAGTGCCCTTCAAAAGAACCGCTGTACTATTGGCTGCCACAATATCACCTTTGGCTGCCATTGCAATGATCATCGCTAACAGAACCACTAAAAAACATATTAAGCCATTGGTGAAACCAGAATTCAGATCAACAGACCTCATTAAACCATTGCCATATAAAGCGGGTGAATCAATTAAAAAGGCTGATCCACAAAAAGAGCAAAGCACACAAAAAGCCATCAACCATCCCTTATTGGACGGAAAAAAAGGGATTTAACCCAGGCCAAAAATGCTATGAATGCCACATCAGACCTGAATCAGATAAAAAATGCAGGATCAAGCATAAACAAATACAATCGATTCATAAACACGTTAAATGGCGATATGTCAAAAACAAAAAATATCAACCTGGAAAAGCTCATGGAAAAGCATGGCATGGTAAAGGTTTCCCATGATGGCAAAACAGTGGCTGTAATAGGAGATTTTAAAATGAATATATCAAAAATTGCGGCTAAGGTTGAGAAACGAAATGAGCAGGTCAACAAAATTTTTGACAATGTAAAAGAAGATAAAGCAATCCTTGAGAAGCCTGTCCCCCAAAAATCATTAGGTGTTTTCAATTCAAAAGAAAGGAAAGAACTCCTGGATCAGCAAAAAGAGATAAGGGAAAGAAAGGTATCCATCGATGTATACAAATTTAGTAGGTTAGAAAATCCAGCCACCAGGTTGATGTATCAAATGGAGCAAAGTAGTCAAAAAGCACGGCAGGATAGAAGCGAAACAAGAGTATCCCAAAGGGCCATTAAATTGTAGCAAGGTGGATATGGTAAAAAATAGATAATAAATACAGATCATAGACCAAGTGTAGGCGAACATTATAAACAAAAAAGAAACTGCAGGGTAGCCGGAGTGATAAATTGGTTCTTCATTCCAAAAAAGCACTATTGGCGATGGAAATGTTACAAATCATTTTCTAAAAAGTAACTAATCCTTTTCGAATAACTATTTAAATTATTGAAATTCAATAATATGCGGTTAAGGTTGTTTACTTTTTATTAGGAAAATCAATAGTTTTTCAACAAATGGATCACTAAAGTACGTTACAAATTTTTCTTAAAGCTATTTCCGTATACAGTCAGAACATGGAAATTAATAGTATGATTTTACAGCAGTAAAAAAATTTTTTTGGCTGTATATTTTTCACATTTCAACCCATTCAAGAGATGAAAAAATTAAAGAAGGGTCAATTTTTTTCAGGCATATTGATTATAACAATCCTAATGCTACTGAGTGTAGGCAGGTCTTTTTCCCAGACAACAGTAACCTTATATCCTGATATTGATGCCGGTGTTAGAAATGCTTTGTATTACCCGGAAAAGGTGAACGATAATTATGGAACCTATTCTGTAAACCGAGCATGGGCATGGACCTGGAGCGGCCAGGCATATTATTGGCGCACGTTTATCAAGTTTGATTTGAGCAGTATACCAGCAGGAGCTACCATAACGAGTGCCCAGTTTACCATGTTTGGGGTTAATCACAACTCGTCGGACAAATCTAATGCGAGCTATCTGGAGCGCGTAACCAGTGATTGGACCGAGTTGGGTGTGACATGGGCTACACAGCCAACAGTAACTACAACTGGTCGGATTAGCCTGGCCGAATCCAGCTCTTCGACCCAAAATTATACGATAGATGTAAGCTCTTTTGTTCAGGGCTGGGTGAATGGTGATTACAGTAATTATGGATTGAGGTTCAAAATTCAGTCGGAAACCTCTTATACGAGTATGGAATTTGCTTCAAGTGATCATACTGATGCCAGCAAGCATCCTAAGCTGGTGATTACCTATATGGCAACCTCTACCGATTATGACAAAAACCATGTTCAGAAATACCATCCGAATGTGGAAATAGGTAGTGTAGTAGGTGTAGAATTATCGAATAAATCAGGCAGCAGGAAAAGCAAAACCTACCTGGATGGTTTTGGTAAACCCATACAGGGGATTGGTATAGAAGCCAGTCCTTCCGGGAAAGACATCATCCAGCCTACAGGTGGTTTGGATGCAATGGGCAGACCGGAGAGGATGTATCTTCCTTTTGCCATGACGACCGCCAATGGAGGGCAGTATGTGACAGGGGCTACATCAGCCTCAAACTGGACGGCCCATTATGGACAAACTGAAGATGACTATGCATTTTCACAGACCTTGTTTGAGGCAAATCCTTTGGGAAGACCTACTAAGCAGGGAGCTCCGGGGAGCGCCTGGGAGGTAACAGATGGGACAGCAGTTCAATACATCTATTCGTCGAACACGACCAGTGAAGTATTCTTGTGGACAATAGATGGCAGTGGCAATGTGAAGACGGGAACACAGACTTATTATGCAGCTAATACCCTTTTCAAACACAAAACTGAAGATCCGGATGACAAGATATTGATCAGCTATACGAATAAGAGTGGGCAGACGATATTGACTAAAGTTCAGGCCACCGCAAGCCCGACAGAAACCTCTCATGCAGGTTGGGCCTGTACGTATTATGTATATGATGACTATGGCAGACTCCGCAGGACACTGACCCCCGAACTTGTAGATGGCATATATGGGAGTGTGACTACAAATTATACGATCAGCTCCACAACAATGAACAACCTGGCCTTCCAACAGGAATATGACCACAGGGATAGGATGACCCAGGACAAGGGTCCGGGTACAGGTTGGAATTACTATGTATATGATACCAGGGACAGACCGGTGCTGACCCAGGATGCCAAACAACGAACGACCAATGACTGGACGTTTGTAAAGTATGATGAATTGGACAGACCCATATTGAGCGGTATTTACCACGATGACAGGGACTTCGCTGCGACGCAGAGCTATGTCAATACGAATGTGAATGGCAGCACATTTACCTGGCACGAAAAATGGGGCACCTCAAGGCACGAGTACACGAACACGGCTTTCCCAGTCACACCTGTAAATGATGCTTACCTGGAGGCGACTTATTATGATGATTATAATTTCACCTATGCACAGAGCAATGGTTTTACAGCCAAGCTGGGGTATAGCACATCAGACAAAACCGATGCAATATCAGGAATGGTAACAGGTATCAAGGTAAGAAAACTGGGAGATGGAGTAACAGGCTGGCTATCCTCTGTGATGTATTATGACAAAGAAGGTCAGGTGATCCAGGGGAAGGGAGAGAACCATCTGGGTGGCTATGACCTGATAACTACGGAATACAACTTTGTGGGCGATCCGACCAAAACAGAGCATGTGCACTATAAATCGCCAACCACACTAACGGAGACTGAGGAGTTCACCTATGACCATATGGGCAGGCTCATGACCCACACTCACAAGACAGGAAGCCAGTCGGCAGTGACGCTATCGGCTCCGGATTATGACGAGCTGGGCAGGGTAGTAACGGAGCACATAGGAAACAGTGTGGAGAACATAGATTACGCCTATAATATTCAGGGCTGGATGACAAAGAACGGTACCAGGGGCAGTGATGCCTTTGGCATGGATATCAAATACAATACAGGGATTACCACAGGAGTTCCGGCTCAATATGGTGGCAATATAGCCGAGGTGGAGTGGCAGCAAAAGAGCTCAACAGCCCAGAAATTTGGTTATGAATACGACAAGCTGAACAGGCTGGCCAAAGCGAACCATTCAGGGGGATTATATGATGTATCCGGCAATGATGGCGGAAACATAGGCTATGACCTGAATGGCAATATAGAGAGCCTGAGGCGGGAGAAGAACGATACGTTGATAGACAACCTGACCTATACCTATAGCTCAGGAAGACTGACCAGGGTAGAGGACGCAGGAACGACGGATGGTTTTAACAACGGGAATACGAGTGGGGATGACTATGCCTATTATGACAATGGATTATTGAAGTACGACAAGAACAAGAGTATCCTGTCCAACATCACCTACAACGAGATCAACCTTCCGGATAAAATCACCTTCAGCAACAACTACAAGATCAAGTTCATGTATGCATCTGATGGCACAAAGCTACAGATGAAGGTAGAAAACAGTAGTGGTACTCCTATATCAACGATAGACTATGTTGGCAATATGGTCTATGTGAATGGCACATTGGAACAAATGTTGACAGCAGGAGGAAGGGTGTTGGACCCCACAGCAACAGATTCTGACTATGAGTATTTCATTACGGATCACCTGGGGAGTGTGAGGGCCGTGGTAGACGAAGGGGGCACAGTAAGACAGACGCGTGATTACTATCCATTTGGCATGGAGATGATTGCATCATCAACGGCATCACCGGAAAACCGTTATGGCTATCAGGGCAAGGAGTTGATGGAAGAAGAAGGCCTTGACTGGCAGGACTTCCATGCCCGGATGTATGATCCGGCTATAGCCCGCTTCCTGGCTGTGGATCCTGCCAATCAATTTGCTTCTCCTTATATGGGGATGGGGAATAACCCGGTGATGATGGTCGATCCCGATGGGGAATTTGCTTTCGTCGCTGCTGCCATTATTATTGCAAAAGCTGCCGCAATTGGTGCAGCAGTAAGTGGTGGAGTTTATACGGGAGGGAAATTAATTCAAGATGGTAACCTTAGAAATTGGAATTTAGGTGAATTTGGAAAAGCAGCTGCTGTTGGGGCCATTGCAGGGGCTGCAAGTGCAGGTGCAGAAGCAATATCTTCTACAATGATGGGAAATATATATGGGGCTGTTCCAGGAGCCTTAATTAAAGGGGGTATTTATGCAACCTCTGGGGGAATATCAGGTGGCTTAGGCAATATGATTATGACGGATGGAGCTAAAGGATCCTTTTTGGACGGGTTTAAACAAGGGGCAATTACAGGTGCTATCATTGGGGGAGTTTCGGGGGGAATAGAAGGTTTTCAGAATGCACAAAGTGTTGGAGCTAATTCCTGGACGGGAAAATTGTACCAGAATCAAACACCTTATAATGCGCCTTCTCTGAAGCAGGGAGTTCCATTGCAAGCTGATCCCAATAAACATTGCTATGGTGTAAGTTTGGAGTATGCAGATAAGGGCCGCGGAAATAGGTCTACTCAGTATTTTGTTAATAAAGCTGGTGGAGTTAATGGTGAAGACGTGGCTAGGGTAGCTGGAAAACCTGGTACAGGCATTAGGGTTAATTACGCTTTAAGAATAAGGGGAAAGCAATGGGATCAAGTTGGTGGACATCTTCAGATAGGAAAAGAAATTATAGGTTCAACTTCAAGTAATGGAGTGAATCACTGGGTGAACCTAACAAGAATTACTACTGCTGATAAATGGAGGATAATAGGCGGTGGGTGGAGACGTGTATTACAATCCACAAATGTGTGGAATCCTCTTTCTGGTCATATCAAAGATGGTCCTACACGCTTTTTTAGTATTGTATCACTGTATTAGAATTAAGATGCGGTTTATTTCAACTTTCATTGTCAGTACGCTCATATTTTTTAATAATTCTTTTGCACAAGATTGTAGTAAAGAGTTCATCGAATCCATAAAAGTAACCTATAGTAAATGTGAAGAAAAATTTGAAAGGATCGCATTAAAGAGCATAAGGGATAATAATGTTAATAGCAAGGTGTCTGGCTCAGATTTCATATATCTTCCTGTGATTTTTTCAAAAAGGCTAAAGTCTCATGATAAGCTAGAATCAGAAAAACTATTGTGCTACTTGAATGCTAACAAATTGGATTTTGACGAGGTAATTGTAGGTTACGACTCTGCTTTAAAGGGTGTCATATACCTCTGGTCTTCTCAGAAGATAGAATATATACAAGACGAAGATACTAAAGACTTTATGCTACCACTATTTAAAAAAATTCTGGAAATAAATCCTGATTTTATTTTAAGCGTATACAACTTGCCGGAGGTTTATTGGTATGTGAAAGATGATAAATTATATGCTTTGAGCTACGCTCATCAGGACAAAACAATGAGGGATTTTAGAATTTGGATAGCAAAAGATTATATTAAAACGTGTTTTAATGACAAGGAACTTATGTTTTTATCACCAAAGCGTGTAAAAGTTGTCTCTGGGAAATAAATTACCACTTTAAGCGCATTTGCAAAGCCTCGCAATGATCCGGACCTCCTGTTTTCGACACTTTTTCGTAAACAAGCTAAAAAAGCCCGTTTAAGATGAATAGTGAAGGTTTTTGAAATGATTTTGGGTGTCCCAGCATGTTTTTCCTACCTTAGAAATGATGTTCGTAAGAAGAGAAACAGTAGCGGAGTGGTGAGTGTCTAGGTCATTGATAAGGGCTCAGGTAAATGCCGAGTCAAGAAAACAATTGGTTCAAGTTCTTCTGGTCAGGCAATTGAAAGACTGGTTGCTGAAGCTAAAAAATGGATTGAAGCCTATAAAGGAGAGATTAAACTTGACCTTGACGGATTAGAACAGCAAAGACATCATATTCTTGACAGTATTTCTCTTATCAGTGTTTGTGGCATAGACATGTTACTTGGTAAACTGTGTGATGAAATAGGGTTTAACAGCATCCCTTCAAAGCTATTCAGACCGTTGGTCTTTAGTCGGTTGGAGAGCCCTTCTAGCAAGCTAAAAACAACAGATTATTGGTCGAAATATCATGATATTGAAATAGATTTTGTTAACATATATCGCTATCTGGACAAACTTCATGATGATCAGCGGGAGGTTGTTCAACAAATCAGTTTTGAGCATACAAAGAAGATCCTGGGAGGTGCTGTTCAGATGGTGTTCTATGATGTGACAACCCTTTATTTTGAGGCTGAACATGAAGATGATTTACGTAAAACGGGATTTTCAAAGGATGGCAAACATCAGCATCCTCAAATTGTGCTGGGGCTCTTGTGAGCACTGGTGGTTACCCTTTGGCATATGATATTTTTGAAGGCAACAAGTATGAAGGCGAAACAATGCTGCCCATCATTGATGCATTTAAAATAAGATATAAATTTGATCAAATTACAATTGTAGCTGATGCGGGTTTACTTAGTCATAAGAATATTCAATCACTAGAGGAGCGAGGATATCACTATAGTTTGGGTGCTCGCATCAAGAATGAAAAAGCCAGTATTAAAAATGAAATTTTGTCATTAAAATTGGGAATCGGACAAAGTAGGGTCATTACCAAAAATGATAATACTAAACTGATTATCAGTTACTCAGAACAAAGAGCAAAAAAAGACAGACACAATCGATTGCGAGGCTTGCAACGGTTAGAAAAGCAACTGAAAGCTGGCAAGCTTACCAAGTCGAGCATCAATAATCGAGGATACAACAAATATCTAAAAATGACTGGCGAGGTATCATTGGAGCTAGATTCAGATAAAATCACATCTGATAGCCAGTGGGATGGATTAAAAGGTTATCAAACAAATACGAGACTATCAGCCGATCAAATCATCGAGAACTATCAACATCTTTGGCAGATTGAAAAAACCTTTTATGCAAAGTAAAAGATTATGTAAAGTAATCAGCAGAAATCCCCTATATAGGTCTTAGACACACTTCACCTTACATAATCACTTCACATAAATATTACGGTGTGTAGCTTAGTTCGGGCAATATTGCCGGAACTAAAAGCAGTAATATGAAACAACACCAAATGGTAGAAGAACTGATGGATAACTGCATCCAGTACTTCGAACAACAATCTTATTCTCCCCTGAGAATCGATCGCTATAAACTTTTATGGAAGAGTAAACTGATCCCGTATATGGTTCAAAAATCAATTTTGTACTATAGCCCTTCGGTTGGAGAAGAATATATTCGTTCTAATATTTCCGGAAGCATGATCAGCCCTTATCAGCGGGATATAATTAGAAGCATAAAGGTATTAAGTGAGTTCCAGCAGGAAGGCACAATCAGCAAATGTTACCGCAAAACTGTTAAACATGAGTTATCTGGTCAGATAGGCCAGCTCATGGATAAATTCCTTCAACACCTAAAGTTTCTGCGGCGTTGTAAAACCACTATTTCCGATCATCGGTTATATCTTTCCAGATTTCTTTTTTACCTGGACAGCAAAGGAGTTTCTGCTGTTGAAGAAATCAGGCAGAAACATCTTCTGTCTTTTGTTTCTACCCAAACCAATAGTCAGATAGGCATCGTATCCACTATCAGGTTCTTTTTTAGGTTCCTATATGAGGAAGGCTTCATACACGATAATCTATCCACAGTCCTTCAGCATTACAAGTGGGTCAAAAAGAAGAAATTACCCTCGGTATACACCGCTAAAGAGGTACCCCAGATAGAATCATCAATAAGCAGAGAAGATGCTACGGGTAAAAGAAACTATGCTATGATCCTGTTAGCTTCCCGCTTGGGATTAAGGGCATCGGACATTGCTCATCTGACTTTTGACAACATCAATTGGCAGAATAGCTTGATCGCATTATCTCAGTTTAAGACCGGTAAGGCAATCGAACTTCCTTTATTGGCAGAAGTGGGGGAATCCATTATCGATTACCTGAAATATGGCAGAAAATCCTCTGATTCACAGAGGCTCTTCCTTTACACGCGTGCACCTTTTACCCCTATGTCCGGAGCAGCCGTAGCCAATACGATAAGCCACATAATAAATACCTCGGGAGTCGAGACAACCGGCAGAAAACACGGTGCTCACGCTATGCGTCACAGCCTGGCCAGTCGTTTTTTGGAAACCGGGAATCAATATCTGTTATCTCGGAGGCTTTGGGGCACCAGGATACAACGACGACAATGTCTTATCTGCGAATAGATGTGGAATCTCTGCGCAAATGCGCATTGAACGTTCCTCTGGTAAACACATCCTTTTATGAGCAGGAAGGAGGTGCATTCTTTGAATAAATTCAATTATAGAAGCATCTATGCTCTTTACTTTAAGCAGTTTATCGCTATGAAGAAAGCCTTTGGTTATATCTCGTTACGAACCGAGTGGGTTTTCCTTGAGTTTGACAACTTCTTTGCAGAAAATAATACAACGACCTTGGGGGTGACCCGGCAACAAGTCGAGAGATGGCGGGCTACCAGGGTAAACGATGCACCAACTACGATTTATACAAAATACTCCATCCTGTCACAGTTCTGTAAGTATATGTGTCAAGTTGGTTACGACTGCTATATCCCCAGAATGCCGGTTAATCCTCCCAGGAACAGCTTTACACCTCATATCTTCTCTGGTAGGGAAATAGCTGACATCTTTCGGGTCTGCGACAATATGCGATTGTATGACAAGCATATGTCCACTATACTATTTATTGTACCATCCATTATGCGACTACTGTATGCGACCGGTCTTAGAATAAGTGAAGCCCTGGCTTTGAAGAATATCGATGTGGATTTTGACAAACGATGCCTCTATATCAGAAATAGTAAAAACAGGGAAGAACGTATAGCGCCTTTGTCCGACACTTTGGAGGAGGTGCTAAAACAGTATCTGCATTACCGCAACCGGATGCCTATATCTGGTATCAATGATGCCAAGGGGTACTTCTTTGTATCTCCTAACGGAACGAACTGTTGTCAGGGTACTGTATATACATGGTTCAGAAAAGCGCTCACCATATCTGGTATCCCTCATATTGGAGATCACCAGGGACCTCGTGTTCATGACCTTCGGCATACGTTTGCGGTCCACGCTCTGGTACAGATGGCCCGCTCCGGACTGGATATTTACTACTCATTGCCTTTGTTATCTGCTTTTTTGGGACACAAGTCCCTGAATGCCAATGAACAGTATGTCAGACTCACTGTGGAAATGTATCCCGATCTGCTAAAGGATGAAAAAGGTATTTGCGCTTATGTTTTTCCAAAAACCAATATCCTAAATAAAGATGAAAGCAACTGATTTTGCAAAATACCTGAGTACGTTTCTGACCGGGTACCTTACCGGGGAACGCAATGTCAGTCCCAATACCATTTTGGCCTACAGGGATACCTTTGTTCAGTTCATTGCCTTTATGAAGGAGAAGAAAGGCATTGTTGCAGAGAGATTGACCCTTGATAAGGTGACCAGAGAGTGTGTCGTAGAGTTCCTCGATTGGATACAGGAGAACAGGCATTGTTGCAATGCAACCCGCAATTATCGTTTGGCGGCAATACGTTCTTTCTTTGTCTACCTTCAGTACGAAAATCCTGAGCGGATATATGAATGGCAGAAGGTGCTTTCCATAAAGATGAAACGCCACCAGAAAAAGAACATCTGTTACCTGACCACAGATGGTATAAAGTTAATCCTTCAACAACCGGACTTGAGCACTCATAATGGACGTCGTAATCTTGCATTACTTGCACTTATGTATGATAGCGGCGCCAGGGTGCAAGAGATAATTGACCTCACTCCATCCAGCATCCGTTTTGATTACCCTTGTGTGGTAAAACTGGTTGGCAAAGGGCGTAAGGCCAGGATCATTCCACTTCAGGAAGATCAGGTTGTATTCCTGAAAAATATATGCAATAGAATAATTTGATGGAACCTTATGCCAGCGGGTATCCGTTGTTCTCAAATAACAGGAACGAAAAACTTACGCGTGCCGGTGTAACATACATCTTCAAGACATATGTGGAACTGGCAAGAAAAATTAATCCGAATATAATTCCCGAAATGCTAAGTTGCCATTCCTTACGCCACTCCAAAGCGATGCATCTTTTTCAGGCTGGTGTAAATCTGGTATATATAAGAGACCTCCTGGGGCATGTATCTGTACAGACAACAGATGTTTATGCCCGAGCCGATTCTAAACAGAAACGGGAAGCTTTTGAAAAGGCATATGTGGAAACCAAACCTGAAGAGTCCAGGACCAAATCCTGGGAAAAAGATAGAAATCTCCTTGATTGGTTGAAAAGCCTGAAGAAATAGCGAATAGATTTATGTAAAGTGATACTGTAAAGTAAATGTCTTTAATGAGGTCATTAGGCTATTCTGAGGTATCTCTTTACATAATCTTTTACTTTTGGCTAATTCGGTTCGAATTGTGCCAGTGATATCGGAGTAACAGTGCCAGTGATATCGGTTCAAACTGTGCCAGTAATATTTTGGTTCGAGCAGCGATTTGGATTAAAACGGTTCGTTTTGTGCCAGTGATATCGGTTCGATTAGTGCCACTTTGAAAGATCAAGTTAAAACAGGTTAACTCGCAATAAAAAGCGATATGGCCAACACTCTTGATCTTATGGATATAAAACAAATAATCACCCTACAGTTAGACGGACTTAGCAACCGCAAGATTGCCGGAACCCTTGGTATTTCCCGCAATACGGTAAATTCCTATATGAAGCTTTTCAATGCCTGCGACTATAGTATTGAAGAGTTGCGCGGCTTCGACAATGCTGCCCTGACGGATTTATTTCCATCCCACACCACAATCAATAATGATCGTTTCAACGAACTGATGGGCTATTTTGAACAGATCAATCAATCCCGTAACCATCCCGGGTTCACCTTTTTGTACCATTACAATGAGTACAATAAGCAGGTTAAAACGCCCTACAGCTATACCCAATTTATGGAGCATTACAGGCGTAAATATGCCAAGGTCAAGGGCTCTATGAAACTGGAGCATGAAGCCGGAAAGGAAGTCTTTATTGACTTTGCAGGTTCAAAACTACATATTACAGACAAGCATACCGGAGAGCTGATTCCTGTAGAAGTATTTGTCTGTATTCTACCAAGCAGCCAGTACACCTATGTAGAAGCCTGCATGAGTCAAAAAAGAGAAGACCTTATTGATTGCATTGGCAATGCTTTGTCTTTTTATGGTGGCGTACCCAAGGCGATTGTATCGGACAATTTAAAGTCTGCCGTGACCAGGGCAAACAAATACGAACCGGATATCAACCGCTCGCTTAAGGATATGGCAAGCCATTACAACTGTGTTATCAATCCGACCAGAAGCTATTCACCACAAGACAAGGCCCTGGTCGAAAATGCTGTTCAGCTGGCTTACCAACGGATTTATTACCCTATCCGATCAATGACTTTCTTTTCCCTGGAGGAGCTCAACAAAGAAATTCGCAGACTTTTGGGAAGCTATAATGATCTTCTTTTTCAACGGAAGGAAGCCAGCAGAAAAGAGCTTTTCCAATCTGTAGAAAGAGCCTATCTCAAGCCACTACCCCAGACGCCTTACCAACTCAAAGATTACAGAAGGGCCAAAGTGCAGAAGATAGGATATGTGTATTTCTCTCCTGACAAAAACTATTATAGTGTCCCTTACCGATATATTGGAAAATCAACACTGATCCATTATACCAAATCTTTTGTAGAAATATACCACTACCATGAACGCATAGCCTTGCATAGGCGCAACCCTTCGAAAGGCATTTATATCACCAATAAAAATCATTTGAGCAGCACCCATAAAGACTATACAGAATGGAGCCCGGATTTTTTTAAGACAATGGCTCTCAGGCATGGCAGCAACGTAGTGGCCTGCATCGAGGGTTTGTTCATAGAATGCGACTACCCTGAGACTGCCTACAAGCGGGCCATGGGCATCATTCAGCTTCACCGAATTTACGGATCAGAAAGGCTTAATAATGCCTGCGGTCGTGCTGTTTATGCCAAAGCGGTTTCCTATCAACGCATCAAAAATATCTTGGAAAACAAGCTGGATAGTATGCCTCTGGATGACTGGGGAAAAGACAATAAGCAATCACATATCCCACCTCATGAAAACATTCGTGGGGCTGGATCTTTTAAATAATTTATCACATAAATACAATCAAATGAATAACAATGAAACCATTGAAAAACTAAAACACATGCGCCTGGGCGCTATGGCCGAGTTGCACGGTCAACATGTGAAAAGCAATCAGTTCAACGACATAACACCAGATGAGTACCTGGCATTGCTGACCGATCACGAGTGGGAAGACAGACAAAACAAGAAGGTGGATCGTTTGATCCATCAATCACAGTTCCGCCAAAAAGCCACTGCGGAAGAGATCAATTATGCCGGATCCAGGAATCTGGATAAAAATATGTTTCACCGCTTGAGCATGCTTGATTTTATGGGGAAGTACGAAAATATTATCCTAACAGGAGCCTCAGGGGTAGGCAAGAGCTATCTTGCCCAGGCCTTGGGACATCAGGCGTGTATGATGGAGAAAAGGGTGTATTATACCAATACCGCACGTTTACTAGCCACACTGAAACTCTCCAAAGTCGATGGCACCTATATTAAAGAACTGAGAAAATTAACAAAAATTGATCTGCTTATACTGGACGATTTTGGCCTCCAGGCCTTTGATAACCACGCAAGAGAAGCTCTTATGGATATCATAGACGACAGACATAAACAGTCGTCAACAATTGTGTCCTCTCAAATACCTGTTTCGGCATGGTATGATATCATTGGCGAGGGAACGATTGCCGATGCCATTTTGGATCGGCTTGTCAACTCCTCTCATAGGATAGACCTCAAGGGAGAGTCATTAAGAAAAGGAATTTTAAAAAACGAATAAATAATATTTTTATCTACTTTACAGCATCTTTCAGAGTGGCACCATTTGACCGATATACCTGGCATGGTCTGACCGATATAGCCACCCGGGGCCTCTACAACTACATTTTCAGAAATAACCATCAGGATGACCTATGCCTACTCATTTTAGAAGCGCCATACCGTCTGCCGCCATTTGGCTTGTTTGCCTGGCTATGGCCTTCACCAAGGCCCACGCCCAGATCTCCCCGGTCGATGCGCGGCTACAGGTGCAGCCGCCGTACAGCATCTTTTTGGGCGACTACACCTTCCCGGCACTTACGGCCGGGACAGGCTACCGCCTCCGACCGGCTGCGCCTCAGCCTGATGCTGCTCGACCTCACCAAAAGCGGGCTGGAGGTAGGATTGAGGTTTAAGCTCGAAGCCCCCGGCATCCGCATGGCCACCGCGCCCGACTACCGCGGCGTGCCCTTCTACCTGGACGGTGGACAGCAACTGATGCTCGAAGGCCATGAGCTGGCAGATTATTTCCTTCCGCAAAACATGGTCTTCCCCTCCTAACGGCGGGCAGGCAGGGAATGGATGTAGGACAGTTCATTAGAAACGGGACACGCCTGCCGGAAGGCTTCTACCGGTTCAGCGTGGAAGTGTACGAATACACCAGGCCGGGCAAGGTGATCAGCCGGCCCAACTTCACCACCGTATGGATATCGCTGGGCAACCCGCCGCTCCTCAGCCTGCCGCGCTGTGGCAGCACCATTG
>JAAUQL010000079.1 GCA_012033595.1 Cyclobacteriaceae bacterium
GTTTATGCGCAACCTTTCCACAGCTTGAATTTCAATGTTAATAAAACTGTAGGTAAGGAGAAGAGAGCTACCATTAGTTTAATATTTCTAATTTGTTGAATGACGTGAGAGAGGAATTTTATACTGGTTTCAATGCAACAGACCAGATATTTTACAAATATTCTCCAGGAACCGAAATCAGTGTCGGCTTCAAATACAATTTTTGATGTAATATTGAAAGTCCATAAACTAGAATTGCGAATTATGGACTTTCAAAATTGATTTTTCAATATGCGCCAATCTTAATATTGGTATTGAATACTTAACGTATAATTAATAATCGCATAAACTCCATGACACATTACCGCATTAGCTTTGCGGTATGAAAAAGTAATGCTTTTAAGTTTCCTATTTTTCTATGCCCTTTCCTCTATGGCTGTAGGAGAGGAGAAAGAGGAATCCACCGTGGTGGAATCATTTGAAATCCTGGTCATTGATGCTGAAACAGAAGAACCCCTTCCTGCAGCACTCATAAAAATCAGCAAAATCAATATGGAAGCTTACACTGACTTTGAGGGATTTGTCAAATTTTCATCAATTAAGAAAGGCTTCTACGATGTAGATGTTTCTTTCATTTCTTATAAAAAAGTGCATTTACAGGATTTTTTAATTGATACGGCAAACCGCCAGTTGATCATCAAGCTGAACCAGTAAGATGTTTTTTGCAATGTAATCAAGCTAAACCTACAATTTCCAATGTTAAATAAATGTTAACAAATTGGTTTTATGTTAACCACTTGTTAATTTCGACGTTGTAATATGTATCGAATCAGTAACATTTAAATAACAATGACATGAAAGCTTTATATACATTGGGATTTTTTTTATTAGCAGCCTTATTCTCATCCGCCCAGGGAATATATGAGGAAAATGGTTTGTCCTACAACAAGGATGGGAAATTACTTAATGGACGATTTATACAGGAATCAAGTGAAGACCAATCAAAGAAGGTATATAACTATCAGAATGGTTTATTAAATGGGGAATTTCTGATTTACGCTTCAAATGGTAACCTGCTTGAAAAAGGATATTATGAAAATGGACAAAAGCATGGCAAATGGACAAGCTGGACTCCGGAAGGTATAAAAACAGGGGATATCGCATTCAATATTGGACAAAAGGATGGAAAGTGGCAAATTTGGGATGAAAAAGGCGTTCTGAGATACGTGATGTTTTATGAAGCAGGTGAGAAAGTAGGCAGTTGGAAAGTATTTGCCGACAACGGTAACTTGGTCCAGGAAAAAGACTATACCAATTCTTTATAGTGAACAACTTACACATTAGAAGAAGCTAAGTTTAAACTTAGCTTTTTTTTGCCCGGATTTTTTTATGAACTTTTCCTTGTTGGATTTGTTTTAGCTAGATGGGTTCAAAAATCTTAATTAGCGGAGGCTCCGGACTGGTGGGCTCATATTTGTCTGAATTGCTGGCACTTGAAGGCTATGAAGTTGTGCATCTGAGCCGCCAAAGACACAATAAGGGCATTTATCACACGTTTTTGTGGGATATTGACCAAGAGTATATTGAAGAAGGCGCCTTTGAAGGGGTGGAATGCATTGTACATTTGGCCGGAGCCGGCGTAGCCGACAAAAGATGGACGCAAGATCGGAAAAAGTTATTGACGTCGAGCCGGGTGGACAGCGCTAATTTGATTCACCAATATCTGAAAAAGGGTAGTCATCAAGTCTCTTCCTTTATATCTGCATCTGCCATAGGTATCTATGGATTCGACACCGGAGCCATCCTGCAAAGCGAAGACCGCACGCAATTGGGAGACGATTTTCTGGCTTCGCTTACCAAGAAGTGGGAAGCCGCTGCCGACCAATTCCAGGATTTGGGTTTGCGGGTGGTCAAATTGAGGCTGGGTTTGGTACTCAGCGACAAAGGTGGCTTGCTGGCGCGACTGCGACCGCTCTCCGGCTTGGGACTGGGAGCTGCGCTGGGTGATGGTGAACAGTATATGAGTTGGATCCACATACAAGACCTGGCAAGGTTGATATTGAAAGCGGTACGGTCGAAGGAGATGTCTGGTGTTTACAATGCAGTCGCACCCAATCCGGTAAGCAATGAGGAGTTTATGAAGCAGTTGGCTTCTACCCTAGGTAAGCCTTATTTTATGCCGCACATTCCTAAATTTGCCCTTCGAATTGTGCTGGGCGAACTGGCCTCAGTGGTGGCGGGCGGAAACCGGGTTTCATCCGAAAAGATTGTTTCAAGTGGATTTTCCTTTCGTTTTACCGATCTTAAAGCCGCAATTGACCACCTGCTGAAGCATTAGCTTTTGATGATGTTTTGGCAATCGATAGTCAAACTAATTTTATTACTATATTTTTATCCCTCTAAAATTTTTATAATGGAGCATTTATCAACAAACGGCAACGAAAAGAAGAGTTTGTCGCCGGCAGAAGAACAAAAAATAAGACAGGCCTTTCAGGAGAAGGATTGGAACGAAATAAAATCAAACGATTCATGGGCACTTTTTAAGATAATGGGTGAGTTTGTAGCCGGATTTGAACGACTGGCTACCATTGGCCCTTGTGTCTCGATTTTTGGGTCTGCCCGTACAAAACCAGATAGCAAATACTATAAAATGACCGAAGAAATTGCCTCCAGCCTGGTAGAGCAGGGATATGGTATTATTTCTGGTGGTGGCCCCGGCATAATGGAGGCTGCTAACAAAGGCGCCAGAAAGGCCGGGGGCAAATCTGTGGGACTCAACATTATTTTGCCGCATGAACAAAGCCATAACATATACATCGATCCTGACAAACTCATTTCTTTCGATTATTTCTTTGTCAGAAAAGTGATGTTTGTGCGTTACTCACAGGGTTTTATAGCCATGCCCGGGGGATTTGGCACACTTGACGAGATTTTTGAGGCGATCACGCTTATTCAAACTCAGAAAATCGGAAAATTTCCCATTGTGATGGTTGGGAAAAAATTTTGGGGCGGCCTGATCGACTGGCTCAAAGACACTGTCCTTCAGGCAGAAAACAATGTGAGCGAAGAAGATTTTGAATTGTTCCATGTTGTGGACGACCCTCAGGAGGCCGTCGATATCATCGATGATTTCTATGGTAAGTATTTGCTTTCTCCAAATTTCGAATTTTGAAAAAATCGCTGCTCATCCTCAATTTAGCCCTGTTGGTGGCCATACTTGGCTACCTGGTTTATACTGATTTGCTACATCCCAAGCCAGTGATCAACAAAGAAATAGTGGTAAGCTATGGGGTGCCCGAGCTGGTGATTCCCGATACGGTGTTTTTTGCCGGCGAACGGGTGCCATTGGAGATACCAGATGTGCGTGAGCGCCTCGACCGCGAATTGCATGTCAACACTTTTTGGCATTCCAATACCATTTTCCTTCTCAAAAGGGGAAAAAGATGGTTGCCTGACCTGAGAGAAATATTAGAAGAAGAAGGGGTACCTGATGACCTGGTGTACCTGGCGGTGATCGAGAGCGACCTTCAAAACAAGGTATCGCCCAGCAATGCTGTTGGATTTTGGCAGCTACTCAAAGGCACGGCAACTGATTTCAGGCTCGAAGTCAATAGCGATGTGGATGAAAGGTACCATCCCATCAAATCTACGCGGGCAGCAGCCAATTATTTGCGTAAAGCACATGACAAGTTTGGTTCCTGGACAGACGCTGCGGCATCTTACAACATCGGCAGGAGAGGGTTGGAGCAAGGCCTGACCAAACAAGCTGTCAATTCCTACTATGACCTGCTGCTGGGCGAAGAAACATCGAGATATGTGTTTAGAGCCATAGCCATCAAGATGATATTCGAAGATCCATCTAAATTTGGCTTTAACATATCCGAAGTCAATCTTTATCACAAAGAAAAGCTCAGGGAAATAAAAATAGACAAATCTATACAAAACCTGCGCGATTGGGCATTTGAGCACGACATCAACTACAAACAACTGAAAAGATACAACCCCTGGCTGCGCAGCAACAAGCTTAATGTGGGCTCAGCCAAAACCTATACCTTTTTGATACCGAAAGGCAAAGATGCCCAGGCGGTAATGGCCGACACTACAGTGATGGTAGTGCCTGGCGATACCCTCGAACCGGACATCAGGGAAATGCCCGAAGAACTCAAAGGTCTATAAAATAGTACTACTGAATAATGAACAAGGATATTTCTCACGATATCACGGGTTTTGACCATATAGAAGTGTATGGGGCTCGTGAACATAACCTGAAAGACATCAACGTAAAAATACCCCGAAATCAACTCGTGGTGGTGACGGGTATAAGCGGCAGTGGCAAATCATCTCTGGCTTTCGATACCATATACGCCGAGGGACAACGGCGCTATATGGAAAGCTTTTCTGCTTATGCGCGGTCTTTTATTGGCGATATGGAACGGCCAGATGTAGATAAGATCGAAGGACTGAGCCCGGTGATCTCCATAGAGCAAAAAACCATATCGCGCAACCCGAGGTCAACAGTGGGGACTGTTACGGAAATTTACGATTTTCTACGTCTTTTATTCGCCAGAGCCGGAGATGCATATTCTTTTGTGTCGGGCAAAAAAATGATCCGCCAATCTGAAGACCAGATTATTGAGCACATTTTGCACCATTTTGATACGCACAAAATTATTTTGCTGGCACCCATCATCAAGGGGAGAAAAGGACATTACCGCGAACTATTCCAACAAATTCGTAAAATGGGTTTCTCCAAAGTGCGGGTAGATGGAGAAGTGGCAGACCTGGAGCCTAAAATGCAACTGGATCGTTACAAAACGCACGATATCGAAATCGTGATAGACCGCATCAAGGTGGAGGCGATCGATAAATACCGCTTGTCCCAATCCATTAAGAATGCACTCATTCATGGCAAAGGGGTGATGATGGTGCTGGATGCATCCGGACAAACACACCACTTTAGCAAGCACCTGATGGATCCGGAGAGCGGAATAGCCTATGACGACCCGGCGCCCAATACTTTTTCCTTCAATTCGCCATATGGCGCCTGCCCTACCTGCAATGGCCTGGGCAAAATAGAAAAAATTACCCGGGAGTCGGTGATACCCGACCCCACATTGAGCATTTCTCGAGGTGGCATAGCTCCCCTGGGGCCATACCGGGAAATTTGGATATTCAAAAAAATTCAGGCCATTCTCAAGCGCAACAATGTAGATCTTACCACTCCTATCAATAAAGTGCCGGAAGAGGTAATAGATGTGCTGCTATATGGCGACGATGTGCCCGTAGCTGTTAATTCAGTAAAATATCCGGGGACAGACTGGAACACCAAGTTTGAGGGCATCATCAATTTTCTCGAAAAGCAGAGCGAAGGGGGTACGGACAAAATCCAGAATTGGGTCAAAGATTTTATGATCGTCAGGGAATGTCCCGATTGCCATGGTGCCAGGCTGAAGCCGGAATCATTGAGTTTCAAAATCGATGGAAAGAATATAGCCGAATTGGCCGCGATGGATATTGGCAAATTGGGGAAATGGTTCGAAAACCTGGAAGAGCGGCTCGATGACAAGCAAAGGCGTATAGCCAGCGAAGTGCTGAAAGAAATCAGGAAGCGGATCAATTTTTTGTTGGAAGTAGGATTGAATTATTTGCACCTCAACCGGCCACTGAAAACGCTTTCCGGTGGCGAAGCACAGCGCATACGTCTGGCCACCCAAATTGGCACCCAACTGGTAGGTGTGCTCTATATCCTCGATGAGCCCAGCATTGGACTGCACCAACGCGACAACTCCAGGTTGATCAAAGCGCTGCAAGACCTGCGTGACCTCGGCAATTCGGTGCTGGTGGTCGAGCACGACAAAGAGATGATGCTGGCTTCTGACTATATTTTGGATATAGGCCCTGGTCCAGGCATGCATGGAGGACATGTAGTGGCTGCCGGTAGTCCGGCTGATTTTCTTCAACAGGACAGCCTCACGGCAGATTATCTTAAGAATAAAATAAGTATTCCCGTGCCTGCTGAGCGTAGAAAGGGCAAAGGAAAATGGCTCGAACTGACTGGTGCATCGGGCAACAACCTGAAAAATGTGGATATGAAATTGCCGCTTGGCACCATGATATGCGTAACGGGGGTTTCTGGAAGCGGCAAATCGACGCTGATCCATGAAACCTTGTTTCCCATCCTCAATCAACATATCTACCATTCCAAAAAGGATCCGATGCCGCATGTTGCTTTTCATGGGATAAAAAATATTGACAAGGTGGTGGAGGTAGATCAGTCACCAATAGGGCGAACGCCCAGATCAAATCCGGCTACCTACACGGGCGTTTTTACGGAGATCAGGGCGCTTTTTTCCAACTTGCAAGAAGCAAAAATTCGTGGCTACAAGCCGGGCAGGTTTTCATTTAATGTGAAGGGCGGAAGGTGCGAAACCTGTGAAGGTGCCGGGCTCAAGCTTATTGAAATGGACTTTTTGCCCAATGTACACGTACCTTGCGAAACCTGCAAGGGCAGACGCTACAATCGGGAAACGCTGGAGGTGCGTTTCAAAGGAAAATCCATTTCTGATGTACTGGACATGACGGTAGAGCAGGGAGTGGATTTTTTCCAGAACCAACCTAAAATTTATCGAAAACTTAAGGTGCTCAACGAGGTAGGGCTGGGATACATTACCCTGGGACAGCATGCCACTACCCTGTCGGGAGGTGAAGCCCAACGGGTAAAGCTATCTACAGAATTGTCGAAAAAAGATACCGGCCAAACCTTCTACATCCTCGATGAACCCACCACCGGGCTGCACTTTCAAGATATTAAACACCTGATGGATGTGCTCACCATACTGGTGGATAAAGGAAATACTGTGCTGATAATAGAGCACAATCTCGATGTTATTAAAATGGCGGATTATATCGTTGATCTTGGACCGGAAGGAGGAGCTGAAGGAGGCAATATCATTTGCACCGGAACACCGGAGGACGTGGCCAATAACCCCGAAAGCCATACAGGAAGGTATCTGAAAGAAGAATTGTAAAGGCAAAAAAAAGCACTGTCATATGACAGTGCCTTTTGAACCAAAAACTTATAGCTTACAACCTAACAACCATGAACCAATTATTAACCAACACTATAAGGAAATTCGGTTTCAATAAGTTCCTTGGTGAACAAAAATTTGCAAATTTTTTTATCCTGCCTCCTGATTAGTCAAGATACAACTGCCGTCAGCAGGGTCGGAAGCGTGGTTGTAACCAGCCCATGATCATATGATCCCTGGCGATGCGCTGAGCTCCCTTCACTTATAAAACGTCTTATCGTAGGCGTGGAATTCGGACTGGCCAAGGATGATCCTTTTGATAAAACTTTTAATAAAACCCAAACCGTAACCAAATAGCTGAACCATAGCCGCCCAAACGGAAAGCAGAGCAATTGCTGGTTTTTTTCGGTTTTCAAGGCATCAGTAAGCAGAAGCAGGAGGTAAGCGACAGTCGGATACAGCACCCAAAGCTGCTGGTGGTAAAGGGCATGAGGAATGGATAAAAACTGATAAATAACAAATGCCGATGGGAAAAAGTGCAAAAGCCTCAGTGATTGAGGATGGCGTTTGTACAGGTTGATTCGGGCGATGCCTGAATTGAAGACTTGTTTGAAAAATTTACGGAAATCAGTCCTTCTTTTATGAAACACAAAGCACTCAGGGATGAGTTTGCTGCTGAAACCCTGCGCCACTATGCGAATGCTCAAATCAATATCTTCTCCAAAACGCATGCTCGAAAATCCGCCGGTCTTTTCGAAAACTTCTCGCGTAAAACCCATATTGAAACTGCGGGGATGGAATTTTTCCACCGATTTTTTGTTGCCTCTGATGCCCCCGGTGGTAAATAGTGATGTCATGGAATAACTGATGGCTTTTTGCACCGGCGTAAAGGATGCATGCGACCTATCTGGCCCGCCAAAGGCATCGAGATCTTGTAAATGCTGTTTCAAATCGGCAATATAGGTGGGAGGCACTACACAATCGGAATCAAAAAAGACAAAAAAGCCGGATTGGGATTTTTCGCAACCATAATTTCGCGAAAGACCGGGTCCGGAGTTTTCTTTGTAAAAATACTTGATTTGGAGTTTGTCGTCGTAGGATTTAGCTACTGCGTCTGACCTAAGTTGCGAACCATCTTCCACTATGATCACGTCAAAGGCGCTTTCTGTTTGCACACTCAGGCTGAGCAGCAATTCTTCCAATTCGGCAGGCCTGTTATAAACCGGTACGATGATGGAAATTTCAGAAGCCAACCTTGTCGATCAATAAGTAATGCGAATTTCTTTCATTGGCCATGGTAAACATTTCGGCAAGAAAACCCGCCAAAAAAAGTTGAACGCCTATCACTATGGCAATGAGGGCAAGATAAAATAGCGGCTGATCCACCACATCGCGAAATGTCTCACGATGGTAAATGCTCCATATCTTGCGTGAAATGATGTAAATGGTGATGAAAAACCCGGCGAGGAAAGACAAGGTGCCCAGGGAGCCAAAAAAATGCATGGGCTTTTTACGGAATTTGCTTACGAAAGTGACCGAAATCAAATCCAGAAAACCATAAATGAAGCGTTCCAGGCCGTATTTGGTGGTGCCAAACTTGCGTGCCTGGTGTTGCACTACTTTTTCGCCGATTCTACCAAAGCCATGCCACTTGCTGATGACCGGAATATAGCGGTGCATTTCGCCATATACGTTTATGTTTTTTACCACCACATTGCTGTAGGCCTTGAGACCACAGTTGAAATCGTGTAGTTTGATGCCCGAAATTATCCCGGTCACATAGTTGAAAAATTTGGAGGGAATGGTTTTGCCTATGGGGTCGTGGCGCTTTTTTTTCCAACCCGACACCAGGTCATAATTTTCTTCGGTGATCATTCGATACAAGCCGGGTATTTCGTCCGGGCTGTCCTGTAGGTCGGCATCCATCGTAATTACTACACGCCCGGAGGCGTGGTAAAAACCGGTATTGAGCGCGGCAGATTTGCCGTGGTTGCGATTGAACTTGAGGCCCCGCAGGTTGGGGTTGAGTATGGCCAATTCCTTCACTTTGGCCCACGTGCCATCCGTGCTGCCATCATCTATCAGGAGTATTTCATACGAAAAGCCGTGCGAGTCCATCACACGGCTTATCCATTCATTTAGCTCGCCGATCGATTCCTCCTCGTTGTAGGCGGGCACGACCACCGAAATATCAAGTGTTTTTTGCATCAATTATACTTCTAGCGCAGGGTTCGATTTTTTGGTAAACAACGAAACAATAAGTGATATAATAAATCCTGCCAAAAGCATAACCAGGATACTCATGCCTGCTGCCATGGCCGGGGTCATAAATTTGGCCGTCATAGAACTCATTTGCTCTATTTGTTCGTCGCTCATGCCATTGGCTTCCCATTGTTCTATCTGAAAGTCCATGGCTTTGGTAAGCATAGAATCGTCAATAAATTTGAGGTAGATAAAGCTAAAAATTGCCGATAAAATGGCACTTACCAAAGTGATCAGCATACCAATACCCAGACCCTGGCCAATGCTCATAAAGCCGTCGCCGCCCTCTTTGTAGGCTTTGTGACCCAGCACTATAGCAATGATCAGAAAAAGGTAAACCACATAATTGAAATAATTGGTGGTTTGCATGTCCAGGTTCAGAAACTGGATGAGCATGCCATAAACGATAAAAACAAGGCCAAGGATAAGTCCATATTTCAGGCCGGCTTGCGAAACTGTTATTCTGTCTTCCATGATGAAAAATTGTTAGTTGGTTTATTTGCGTAAAACTACGGCGATTATTATAGTTAAAAATAGTCCTATTATTGATTTTTTCAAATAGTCATCCAGCGCCAGGTCAAGTCCGCTGGTACCTTTTACACCTGCCACCGCTTCCTGGTAAGTGTTGCTGTCTATGGTTTCGATCAGCGATTGTTTATTGGTGTCCAGCAGATCTATCCTTGTGGTAATATAGTTTGCTGTCAACTCAGGATCTACCAGCGTAGTCATTAATAAAATAAAAAACGCAGAAACCATCGCTATGCCCAGGTAGGTGAGCACCCCCACGCTCATGCCCTGCCAATAGTGCAGTCCGCGTGTGTTATACCCATCACGAAACTCCTTGATTGAGAAAAAGATGAAAATGGCCAGCAAAAAAATATCCAGCACTTTGACACTCACCAGTGGGTTTTGATCCAGGGCATACAATATTAAAAAAAATAAAACGCTGACCATGCCACCAATAATACCATATTTGAGCGAAACGGCAAGCAGCTTGTTTTTCATGACCATGTAACTCATGACAGGGTGTTGAAAAACGAAAGACCATTATTAAGCACTCCGATCACCGCCCCCCTCAGCTTGCGACCAAGCACAGGAGAATTGAGCGATTTGGAGTAATTGTTGGTTTCGTTGTATGTCCATTCGCGCGATGGATCGAAAATCGTGAGTTCGGCTTTTTCGCCTTCTTTGATCACCGGTATGGGCAGGTTAAGGATTTTCCTTGGGTTTTCGGTGAATTTCTTCAAAAGCGCTGGCAGCTCCAGGGTCTGTTGTTTTTCAACACAAAAGGAAAAAAGCTTTGCATGCCCAGCATACCAAAATCGGCCAGGTCAAATTCCAGCTTTTTCGACTCTTCGTCTTGCGGGGTATGTGCCGACACAATCACGTCTATATCGTCGTTGGTGAGGCCTTTTTCCAGGGCTTTCAATTCTCGTTTGTTCCTGAGTGGCGGGTTTACCTTGTAGTTGGTATCGTATGCGGTAAGCAGGGTATCGTCGAAGATGAGATTGTGGGCTGCAACATCGCAGGTGACGTTGAGGCCGGCTTTTTTGGCATTGGCTATCTGCTTGAGACCATGTCCGGTCGATATATTGGCAAAGTGGATGCGCCCTCCGGCATATTTCAACAGCTCAATATCTCTTTTTATCATTATATCTTCGGCCAGCCCGGGCATACCTTTTAGTCCCAATAAAGTGGAGGTGATGCCTTCGTTCATAGAGCCAAAGGCGGTCAGGTATTTGTCTTCGGGTCTGTTAATGAGCACACCATCAAATTTTTGCAGGTATTGCAATGTTTTCAGCAAGATGTCGGTATTCCAAATGGTCTGTTCCCCATCGGTAAAAGCCACTGCTCCTGCCGCATACATATCGAGAATTTCTGTAAAGTCTTCTCCTTTGCAGCCTTTGGTGACTGCGCCCAGCGGATAGATTTGGGTCAGATTATTGAGATTGCCCGATCGCAAATAGCTCACCTCATTTTTCGATTCTATGCAGGGCTTGGTGTTGGGCAACAAGGCTACTCCGGTAAAACCTCCGGAAGCAGCCGCTTTTCGCCCCGAGTCAAGATCTTCTTTGTGCTCAAGTCCCGGATCGTCGAAATTGGCCCTCATGTCGAACCAGCCGATAGATACCATCAGGTCGTGGCTTACTATTGTTTTTGCCGCTTTTGGTGTCTCCTTTCCGATATATTTGATGATACCATTATTGTCGATGTGGATGTTGGTACGTTGCTGGTGATAAGGGGACCCGGCATCCAGCACCAAGGCAGATTTTATGAGTAAGCTCATGTTATAAAAGTCTAATTAACAGCACTTCAGCCAATAAAAACAAAAGGGACAACACAATGGCATATTTCCATAAAGGTACGCCAAATTTATTTTTTTCAGTTCTTTGGAAAAATTGTCAGCATCATTTGCATCAAATACTGATACCGATGGATGACCGGAAAAGATACTGGTGATCTCCTCTAATGACAATTGGCGCAAGTCAGATTCTGCTTTGTTGCGGTTAAAGGCCAATACGTCCACAGTATCGCTCTGGAGCGTCAGGTAGTAGAAACCCGGTTCGATGGCGTGTTTGGGCAATTCAAGTATCAGTTCGTTGGTACTGACGCGCTGGTTTGGGATCAGTTCCGATTGACCATTGCTTAGCGCAAATATTTCCTGCTTGTGCAAATTGTCGAGCCTGAGCCTGATGGCTGGCGCATTTATTTCGAAATAGGCCTTTTCGAAGGTTTTTTTGCTCATGGTTGCCATGCGGTACATTACGGGTACGAATAGGGCATGGCGATGAAAGTTGGTGTAGGCGGGCTCAAAGGGGGCGGAAAAAACAAAGATGGTGCCTTCGCTGCGAAAAGCTGACAAAAAGGGCAGATTGTTTTTTAGTTTGAGCAAAGACATTTGTTCCCCCTGCCAACTCAGTACCGGCTGCGCATAAGGCATATCGACCTGAGTGCTTTGGCTTTCGAATATATTGTCATAAAATGGATCTGAAAGGTCGGGCATGGCCATATCTACCTGGCTGGTGTCGCCCTTGGTAGCGTCCAATCCTGGCAGCAGGTAATGGTAAGTTGGCAAATCGGGCTGTGATCCCGGCACCAAACACAAGGTGCCACCTTGCGCTACAAAAGTACTAAGCTCCTGGGCCAATGAACGGTCGATATTGTCCAGGCCGTTGATGATGACCATGTCTACCAGCCTGATGCGGCTATAATCAATATTGCCCGCCTGCTGCATGTTAAAATTAAATAGACCGGGATTGCCAAATACCTGCTCTACCGGCGAGGCCATGTCGCTGGATCGTATCTCCAATATATCTATTTTGTTGTCGAGCTTGAGCACAAAATAAAAGTCATTGTCGAAGGTGACCGGATAGTCTTCAAAACTTATCCGGCATTTGTTTACATTTTGGAGGTTGTATGCGATCTCAAAGTCCAGCGTGGCGGTGCCCGAAGCCGGTATATCTACCATGGAGCTGGCGGATTGGATTTCGTTGATGAACAATTTTACGGGCAAATCTACCACTTCTTCGGTGCCACCGTTTCGAAGTATCACATTGATCTGATTCTTTTCATTGGCGACCAAAAAGGGGTTGGAAAGAAAAACACTATCGATGGAAACATTTTTCACTTCATCAAAAAACACCGGGGCGATATAGAGCTGGTCGGTGGTATCGGGGTGCAGTTGACCGGACAAGCCGATAGTGGACTGCTGAAAATCGCTGATGATATACAGGTCTTTACTTTGCTCAGAAGCCAGCAAGGTTTGGCTTACCAGCCTGCTGTAGGCTTCGGGAAATGAGCGGGAAATATTGCTCAGCCGCAACTCGGTAAGCAATTCTTCCACCTCGCTTTTGCTTTTGAGCGCATTGCTAAAAGGGGCAAACTCGTTGGTAAGTAACTTATAGTTGGTGTTTTCCGGATAAATCTCCAGGATTTTAGCAATGTAGTCAATGCCCATTTCCAGGCTGGTGATGGTGCCATCTACCCGGTTAGACATGCTCGAAGAGTTGTCGAGATATATATACACACTACCCGCCTGCGGATTTTTGTTGGTACTGGGCAGAAAGGGCTGAGCAAAGGCCAGCACCAGGAAAAGCAGAAAAAGAAGCCGCGCAAGCAGTATAAGCAGATGCTTGATTTTCAGTTTTTGACTACTGGCCTTTTTGATGTTTTCCAAAAAACGTGTGCTGGAAAAATATACCTTTTTAGATTTTCTAAAATTAAAAAGGTGGACAATCACCGGTATGGCAAGGGAAAAGAGACCAAATAGAAACTCCGGATACAGAAAGCTCATGAAAGGCAAAAGTATTAAAGTAATTTCAGAATTCAATTTGTAAGCTGCATACCGTAAGCTGCATACCGTAAGCTTTAGTAACTAGAACCTAGAACCTGGCAAAACACCCTTTCACTTAATTCCCGTATAGTTAAAAGGCGTAATCCGCTTCAACTCCGTTTTGATCTCTTCACTTATGTTTAGCTCATCGACAAACTGCCATATGCTGTCTTTAGTAATTTTGTCATTTTTCCTTGTCAGGGCTTTCAGCGCTTCGTAGGGTTTTGGGTAGCCTTCGCGGCGCAGGATGGTCTGTATGGCTTCGGCCACCACTGCCCAGTTTCTTTCAAGGTCTTCGGCGATGGCATTTTCATCGATTTCAAGCTTATTGATGCCTTTGATGAGCGAGCGGATAGCCACGATATTGTGGCAGATGGGCACACCGATATTGCGCAATACGGTAGAGTCTGTAAGGTCGCGCTGCAGCCGTGAGATCGGTAGCTTGTTGGCCATATGGTCGTAGATCGCATTGGCGACACCCAGGTTGCCTTCGGCATTTTCAAAATCTATGGGATTCACTTTGTGCGGCATGGCCGAAGAACCTACTTCGTCTTTCTTTATTTTTTGTTTGAAATAATTCATCGAGATGTATTGCCATACATCACGGCTGAAATCTATCAGGATGTTGTTGATCCGCGTAAGCCCTTGAAACATGGCCGCCAGATTGTCATAATGCTCGATTTGCGTAGTGGGATAGCTCCTCGAAAGTCCAAGGCGTTCGGCTACGAATTTATCCGCAAAAGCATTCCAGTTGATATCAGGATAGGCGACCACATGGGCATTGAGGTTGCCGGTGGCTCCGCCAAATTTGCCCGAAAATGGAACGGCAAACATCTGATCCAACTGCCGCTCGGCACGCTCCACAAATACAAATATTTCTTTGCCCACCAGTGTAGGCGATGCCGGCTGACCGTGGGTTTTGGCCAACATAGGCACGCCTGCCCATCTGCTGGCACGGTCTTTCATCAGATCTATAAGTTCGTCAAATAGCACCTTCACTTCTGCCATGGCATCCTTTAGCGACATGGGAACGGCGGTATTGTTGATATCTTGGGAGGTAAGGCCAAAATGGATAAATTCCTGATATTGCGACAGCGCAAGCGATTCAAATTTTTCTTTGATAAAATACTCAACTGCTTTTACATCGTGATTGGTCACTTTTTCGATGTCTTTTACTTTTTGGGCATCATTTTCCGAAAAGGAAGAGTATATATTGCGCAAGCTGTCAAAAATGCCTTTATCTACTCCGGCCAATTGAGCCAGTGGCAATTCGCACAGCGCAATGAAATACTCTATCTCTACCTGTACCCGGTATTTGATCAATCCAAATTCCGAAAAGTACCTGGCCAGATGATCCACCTGCTTTCTGTACCTGCCGTCAATGGGCGAAATGGCTGTGAGCTTGTTTAATTCCATGAATACGTATTTTGAAAAAAGTAAGCCGCAAAGGTAAGCATAAGCCCTTCCTTTTCCACGGAATTAAAGTGAATAAATCGGGCTTTTCTACCCGGATACGAGGAATAGTTTATAAATTTGAATTGGATTTGACTCAATGAAAACCTCACCGGATTCCACAGTAGTATGTATAAATCATAGCGCGAATGTTTAAATTTTTAAAAAAGAAAATCAAAGGCGGGGGCTCATCGTCAGACCGCTATCTGAAGCTAAAAATAAAGGAAGTGCGCAAAGAGACCGAGGATACCAATACCTTGATATTTGAGCAGCCTGAGCAGGGTTTCACTTATTTACCAGGCCAGTTCCTTACCCTTATTTTACCTATTCAAAACGAAAAAATAAGACGCTCCTATTCACTATGCACCTCTCCGCATACCGATGCGTGCCCGTCTATTACGGTAAAAAGGGTAAATACAGGATTGGTTTCTAATTATCTCAACGACCACATGAAACCCGGCGACGAATTTGAAGTGATGACGGCAGCCGGGCATTTTGTTCCCGAATTAAACCCAGAAAACAAAAAGAAATATGTCTTTTTTGCGGCGGGGAGTGGCATCACCCCAATTATGTCCATCATTAAATCTGTACTTGCTGTAGAGCAACAAAGCAGCATTCATTTGGTATATCAGAACAGGAGCGAGAGTGCAGTCATTTTTAAAGAAGAGCTCAGGAGACTGAAGGAAGCATATCCGGGGCGATTTGATCAGATTGATGTGCTATCGCAGGCACAAGGCGATTGGCAGGGCTATTCGGGGCGTCTCGATGGGGCTATGACAAGCGATATCCTGATGGACATTGCCGGTAACAAGGTGAATGGGTCGGAATACTACCTTTGCGGTCCGGCGGCCTTTATGCAGACGGTATATGATGTGCTGATGGATTTTGATGTACCAGCCAGGCAGGTTCACAAGGAAAGCTTTTTTGCCGACAATGCGGCTGCCAGAAAGGAGACTCCCCTGGAGGCCGGCACCGGTGATGAAGCCCACCTGGTGCACATCATTCTCGATGGTGAGGAATTTGAAGTAAATGTGCCTGCCAACAAATCGATACTGGAGGCAGCTCTCGACCAGCATATCGATATGCCTTTTTCATGTCAGAGCGGGCTGTGCACCGCGTGCAGAGGCAAGCTGCTTGAAGGTGATGTAGAAATGAGCGATGATGACGGCCTAAGCCAGGAAGAGCTCAGGCAAGGCTATATTCTCAATTGCGTAAGCAAACCCACAGGTCCGGGGGTGAAAATAGAAATTGGATAATCAAATCGGGGAAAGTATTTACCGGGAGGGGAAGTCCTTACAAGCCCACAGTAGCTCCATCACCGGTGCCGGACGATCATCATTGTGGATGGCAGGCATGCTGAAGGGTATTCAGTTGAATGCTTCTTCAGTCGGGTTTAGCGGTAATTCAATCTTCAAATCAACAAGTCAAAAACATTTACTTAAGAATTTAAATAATGAACAACGATATCTCTACCGAACGCAGTAGGCGTAATTTTGTCTCAGAGGAGTTTGTGCCCAAAGATTGGGAATCTATTGAACCCTATTATAAAGAACTGCTCGATGCCCACATTGATGATGTGCAATCGCTAAGACAATGGATGCGTCAGCGGTCGGAGTTGGAGTCTATTATCTCCGAAGAAGCAGGGTGGCGATACATAAAGATGACATGCGATACCGCCAATAAGGCCTATCAGGATGCCTATTCGTATTTTGTGGAAGAGATTGATCCCAAAATTGCCCCGCTCAACCACAAGCTCAACGAAAAGCTGATCGGGAGTCCATTCAAAAAACAAATTGGTGAGGAGGCATTTCTCATATTGTTCAAAAATTTGGAAATGGATTTCAAGCTTTTTCGAGAGGAAAATATTCCGCTGAATACCAAGGCACAACAACTGGCCAAAGAGTACGGTGCCATATCTGGCGCCATGACGGTGACCCTCGATGGAAAAGAAATGACCTTGCAGCAGGCAGGCACATTGTTGGAATCTACCGATCGCGCAAAGCGAAAAGAAGCCTACGTGGCCATTGCCGAAAGGAGATATGCCGACAAAGATACTTTGGACACCTTGTTCGATAAGTTGATTGTGCTGCGACACCAGATCGCCCTAAATGCCGGATTTGACAATTTTCGCGACTACAAATTCTCGGCAATGTGCCGATTTGACTATACCCCACAGGATTGTTTCGACTTTCATGACTCTGTCAGGCAAGAAATAGTTCCAATTTTAGATCAGCTTGCCAATGAGAGGAAAGCCTTGCTGAGACTGGATTCCCTCAAGCCATGGGACAAAGCGGTTGATCCTTCGGGCAAGCCACCATTGGTGCCTTTTGCACACAGCAAAGACCTGGTGGCCAAGACCGTCGAATGCTTCAACAGGCTAGACCCCTTCCTTGGCGACTGCATCAAGACCATGGATATGATCAACCATCTCGATCTGGATTCACGCAAAGGCAAAGCCCCCGGGGGCTACAACTATCCCCTCTCAGAAATAGGGATTCCTTTCATCTTTATGAATGCCACCAGCACCCTGCGCGATTTGGTGACCATGCTACATGAAGGAGGTCATGCCGTACATTCTGTGTTGGATCGTGATCTGGAACTGGTAGATTTTAAACATACACCCTCAGAGGTGGCCGAACTGGCCAGTATGTCCATGGAGCTGATCACCATGGATCATTGGGATATTTTCTTTGACAATGATCAAGAGCTGAAAAGAGCCAAGAAGGAACACCTGGCGCAGATTTTACAAACCCTGCCCTGGGTGGCTACTATCGATCGGTTTCAGCACTGGATTTACGAAAACCCGGGGCATAGTGTGGAGGCGCGCAAGAGCAAATGGAATGAGATCTTCAAGGCATTTTCTGATTCGGTGACCGACTGGCAGGGTCAGGAAGCCTATCGTGACTATATCTGGCAGAAGCAGCTTCACCTATACGAAGTACCTTTTTATTATATCGAATATGGATTTGCCCAGCTTGGTGCCATTGCCGTATGGAAGCGCTATAAGGAAGACCCTAAAAAGGGTCTTGACGGATACCTGTCGGCATTGAAACTTGGCCATACTCGTACCATACCCGAAATTTTCCGCGAAGCAAATATCGAATTCAACTTTAGCCGTGCGTATATCAGCGAGTTGGTGGCCTTTGTGCGAGAAGAATTGGAAGCCCTGTGATGTTATGGGAGGAGCTAACAGTGGTTTACCCTGAAGGCCTCTGGAAATAAATGAAAAAGCCCGGCGGATATCAAAATCCGACGGGCTTTTTATTGCTTTGCTTGGTGTACTATTTCACGTTCATCAAAGAATGGTCTTTGGATTCGAGCAGACTTTCTCCCATCAGGAATTTGTCCACCTCTCTGGCGGCCTCACGACCTTCAGATATCGCCCACACCACCAATGACTGCCCACGGCGCATATCGCCTGCGGCAAACACATTTTCAATGTTGGTGCGATAATTAGTGGCGTTAATATTGCCACGGGTATCAAGTTCCACATCTACTTTTTCACGGATTTTATCTGTTTCTCCATGCACAAAGCCGATGGCCAACAACGCCAGGTCGCAGGGCAGATCGCGTTCGGAGCCTGGTATTTCAATAAATTCCGGTTTGCCGGTGTATCCGATTTCCCATTTGATATCCACTACACGCAAGTGCGTTACCTGGCCTTTTTTATCAGCGATAAATTCCTTGGTAAGTATAGACCACTGCCTGTCCACTCCTTCTTCGTGCGAAGTAGAGGTTTTCAAAATCATTGCATATTTTGGCCATGGATCTTTATCAGTTCGGGTAAGGGGGGGCTTGGTGAGCAGCTCTATTTGGGTCACAGATTTGGCGCCTTGTCTGTTGGAGGTGCCTACACAGTCTGAGCCGGTATCTCCGCCGCCAATCACGATTACATGTTTGTCTGTGGCCGAAATGCCTGTGTGCTCGTCAATGATATCACCAGCCACACGTTTATTTTGTTGAGTGAGGAAATCCATGGCGAAATGGATGCCCTTCAGCTCTCTCCCCTTGATATTGAGATCCCTGGGCAAGGTAGATCCCCCGCATAAAACCACTGCATCGGCCTCATTGATGAGGGTATAAAAAGGCAGATCTACGCCCACATTCACATTGGTTTCAAAAACAATTCCTTCGGCCATCATCACATCCAGTCTCCTGTCAAGGATTTGTTTTTCCAGCTTAAAATCTGGTATACCGTAGCGCAACAATCCGCCGATGCGGTCTGCGCGTTCGTAAACGGTGACCTCGTGTCCGGCCTTATTCAGTTGCGATGCTGCTGCAAGTCCCGCAGGGCCCGAGCCCACCACGGCCACTTTTTTGCCGGTTTTGAATTCCGGAATCACCGGTTTCACCAGACCCAGGTCAAAAGCCTTTTCGGCGATCATCTTTTCTATATGTTCTATGGCTACAGCGGGTTTGTTGATACCCAGCACACAGGCAGACTCACAAGGAGCCGGACAAATTCTGCCGGTAAATTCCGGGAAATTGTTGGTACTGTGCAATATTTCCGCAGCCAGCTCCCAGTCGTTGTGGTAAACGGCATCATTAAATTCAGGAATGATGTTGCCTAAGGGGCATCCGGTATGGCAAAAAGGTATGCCACAATCCATACACCTTGCTGCCTGTTGGTTCGTTTTGGCGTCATCAAAATCAAGATATAATTCTTTGTAATCCTGTATCCTGGTTTTGGGATCCCTTTTTTTCGGCAACTCCCTGTCAAATTCTAAAAATCCTGTTGGTTTTCCCATTGATTAAATTGCTTCTTCTAGTTTTACTTTATTTGCCAACAACACCCTTTTGTAGTCGCGCGGCATTACTTTTACGAATTGCGAGAGCGAATCTTCCCAATTGTCAAGGATGCCTTTGGCCACAGTGCTGCCGGTAAATTTATGATGGTTTCCAATGAGTTCTTTGAGGGTGACAATATCGTCATACTCCAACTCATCAAAATCTACAAGTTCTCTGTTGCAGTAGTCCTCGAAATGCTTTCCGGTGTTGAGCACATAGGCAATGCCCCCGCTCATTCCCGCAGCGAAATTTCTTCCGGTAGCTCCGAGAATTACAGCAATACCGCCTGTCATATATTCGCAGCCATGGTCGCCGACTCCTTCTACTACTGCTTTGGCGCCAGAGTTGCGTACGCAGAAGCGCTCCCCTGCCTGTCCGCGGATATAGGCCTCGCCTGAGGTAGCGCCGTAAAATGCCACGTTGCCGATGATGATATGATCTTCGGGTGCGAAATTGGATATCCTGTCCGGATATACGATCAACTCAGCACCTGACAGTCCTTTGCCGAAATAATCGTTGGCTTCACCTTCCAGTTCGAAACGAATGCCATTGGTGGCAAATGCTCCAAAACTCTGCCCTGCCGAACCTCTCAATTTGATGTTGATGGTTCCTTTGGGCAAACCCTTGCTGCCATATACTTTAGATATTTCATTTGAAAGCATGGTGCCGACCGACCTGTTGATATTGATGATACCAACGTCTGCTTTTATCGATTCGCCTTGCTCCAATGCAGGTTTGGCGGCTTCTATCAGTTTCCAGTCGAGTGCGAGGCCCAGCTCATGATCCTGAGTGGTACTATTGAAAATACCGACATGTTCTCCGGCAGGTTCTTTATAGGTCACTTTGCTCAGGTCAAGGGTTTTGATCTTCCAATGTTCGATATTGTCCCTCATCTCCAGTACATCAGATTGACCGATCATTTCATTTACAGTGCGGTAGCCCAACTCGGCCATGATCTCGCGGAGGTCTTCAGCAAGAAACATAAAAAGGTTTACTACATGTTCGGGCTTACCCGAAAATACTTTCCTCAGTTCTTTGTCTTGTGTGGCTATGCCAACCGGACAGGTGTTCAGATGGCATTTTCGCATCATTATACATCCTTCGGTTACCAGTGCTGCGGAGGCTACTCCCCATTCTTCAGCGCCAAGCAAGGCAGCAATAGCCAGATCCCGACCGGTTTTCATCTGACCGTCGGCCTGTACGACTATGCGATCGCGAAGTTTGTTTTTCACCAGGGTCTGGTGTGTTTCTGATACGCCCAGTTCCCACGGAAGGCCGGCATGCTTTATAGAACTGATCGGAGATGCTCCGGTACCGCCATCGTAGCCCGAAATCAATACTACGTCGGCTTTGGCTTTGGCCACACCGGCAGCAATGGTTCCTACACCGGCTTCTGCCACCAGCTTCACATTGATTCTGGCTTCGCGGTTGGCATTTTTCAAATCATGTATGAGCTGCGCCAGATCTTCGATAGAATAAATATCGTGATGAGGTGGGGGAGATATTAATCCAACACCCGGGATGGAGTGTCTCACTCTTCCGATCCAATCATCGACTTTGTGTCCGGGTAGTTGTCCACCTTCCCCTGGTTTGGCTCCCTGAGCCATTTTTATCTGTATTTCCTCGGCATTGGTGAGGTAGTTGCTCGTCACACCGAAGCGTCCTGAGGCTACCTGCTTGATGGCCGATCTTTCCCAGTCACCATTTTCTTTTTTATAAAACCTGATTTCATCTTCCCCTCCTTCGCCGCTATTGCTCTTGCCGCCAATCCTGTTCATGGCGATGGCCAGGGTAGAATGCGCTTCGTGCGAAATAGAACCAAACGACATGGCGCCGGTAGCGAAGCGTTTGAAGATTTTTTCTTTGGGCTCTACCTCTTCTATGGATATGGAATTCCGCTTTTTGAATTTCAACAATCCGCGTAAAGTGGCCGCTTTGCCGGTCTGGTCGTTGATCAGTTGGGCGTATTGCTTGTAAATCTTATAATCACCCTTGCGCGTCGCTTGCTGTAGCAAGTGGATCGTATCCGGATTGAACAAGTGGTATTCTCCACGTCTTTTCCATTGATAAACGCCACCCACTTCCAGCCTTTGGTTGGTGAGGGGCTTTTCCGGAAAAGCATATTTGTGTCTTACCAGCACTTCGCGTGCTATGTCATCGAAACCAAGGCCTCCCAACCGCGATACGGTTCTGGAAAAGCATTTGTCAATGACTTTCGGATGGATTCCTACCGCTTCAAAGATCTGAGCTCCCTGATACGATTGTATGGTGGAAATACCCATTTTAGAAAATATCTTAAGCAAACCATAATTGATGGCTTTCATATAACTTTCGAATATTTCCATTTTATCCATGTCTTTTTCAAAGACTTTTTTCTCGTTGAGATCGTATAGGGTCTCGAATGTGAGATAAGGGTTGATGGCGCTGGCACCAAAGCCAATCAAAGTGGCATAATGATGAGTTTCGCGTACATCACCGGCTTCTACTACGATACCACAATTTACCCGCAGCCCTTTTTTGATCAGGTGGTGGTGTACCGCACCGGTAGCCAATAGTGAGGGTATCGGCGCTTTTTCTTTGCTGATTTTGCGATCCGAAAGTACAATCACGTTTATGCCATAGCGGGCAGCATTTTCAGCCTGGTAGCAGATCAGGTCAATGGCATCTTCGAGGGCGTCTTTCCTGCCCGATGCATCGAAGGTAATGTCAATCACCTTGGACTTGAAAAAGGGGCTGTCCAGGTTCCTGATTTTTTCCAACTGCCTGTTTTTCAAAATCGGCTGATCGATATATATCTGGCGGCAATGCTCCGGTGTTTCGTCAAGTATGTTTTTGGTACTGCCAAAACTGGTGAACAAAGACATGACCAGCCGCTCCCTGATGGGATCGATCGGCGGATTGCTCACCTGGGCAAACAATTGCTTAAAATAATTTGACAGGTGCTGGCTCTGATCGGAAAGTATCGCTAATGGCGTATCGGTACCCATAGAACCTACCGGCTCAATTTTTTTATCTACCATGGGCTGTAAGATCACCTTCAGGTCTTCACTGGTAAAGCCCTGAAGAATTTGCCTTTGCAAAAGGGTTTCTTTATTAAAGGTAAATTCATAATCTTCCTTGATCGGCAAGTTGCGTATGGGAATTTGGTTTTTGTTGAGCCATTCCCTGTAGGGTTTGCGGCTGCAAATTTCTTTTTTCAGTTCTTCATCGCTGACTATCCGGCCTTGCTCCAGATCTACCACAAACATTTTGCCCGGCTGCAACCTGCCTTTCAAGATCACTTTTGACTGATCTACCGGCAGTGCGCCTGCTTCGGAGGCCATTACCAACTTGTCGTCGGAGGTGAGGCAATACCTTGATGGGCGCAGTCCGTTCCTATCTAATGTGGCACCAACGATGTTGCCATCGGTAAAGCATATAGAGGCCGGGCCGTCCCATGGCTCCATAATCGAGGCATGATATTCATAAAAAGCCCGCTTTTCGTCAGGCATCAGGTTGTTTTCCTGCCATGCTTCGGGAATCACCATCATCATGGCATGAGCCGGGGTGCGTCCGCCAAGCACCAATATTTCGATCATACTGTCGAGGTTGGCCGAGTCGGAGTGCGATGAGTCGCAAATGGGCAATAATTTGGCTATGTCTTCTTTGCTGAAATGGCTGGACTCCATCAACGACTCTTTGGAGCTCATCCAGTTCACATTGCCCCGGATGGTATTGATCTCACCATTGTGCGCAATATATTTGAATGGTTGCGCCAACTTCCATTTCGGGAAGGTATTGGTAGAAAAGCGCGAATGCACCAGGGCAAACGCCGATTGCATTCTCGAATCCATCAGATCGGGATAATAGTTGGGCAACTGGTCGGTGCGCAGTTGGCCTTTATATACCATAGTTTTGTACGAAAACGACACGACATAAAAATCGCCGTTGTTGCCTTCGACATTGTGTCCGATAAAGTGGATGGTATATTTTTTTAATACATATATTTTCCTTTCCAGTTCCTGTGGGTCAGTGATGGTTTTGTGCCTGACAAACACTTGCTCCGTCTTGGGCTCTGTAGATTTGGCGGTGGCACCTATCGAGCTGTTGTTGGTAGGCACATCGCGATAGCCGATGAGCTCAAAACCCAGTTCACCTATATGTTTGTTTAAAATATAGCGGCATTCTTCCCTAACCGATTTATCTGCCGGAAAGAATATCATACCTACGGCATAGGTGCCATACTCCGGCAATTCGAAGCCGAGCTTGCTACATTCTTCCTTAAGGAAATCGTGCGGGTTTTGGATGAGGATTCCGGCACCATCGCCGGTATCCGGCTCACAGCCGCAGCCTCCACGATGCTCCATATTCATCAACATCGTAATGGCGTCCTGTACGGTTTCATGTGATTTTTTCCCTTTTAGATTGGCGACAAAGCCAATTCCACAAGCGTCATGTTCCATACTGGGAACATACATTCCTTTATTACTTACTTCGTTCATTCTCAATTTAATAGAATTTTGTTACTCCCTTATCAGAGATGATACACATACCAACTAGTTCCCGGTATTCTGTTCAACGGTTATTTGCGTGCAACGAACCGTTAAAAACTCAATACCAGTCAAATGGACTCAGCCATTTTTCGAGCCTGTAAAAATAGTTAAAAAAAACAAAATATTTTATGGATATTATAAAAAAAGAGAAAATTAATTAGATGGAAATACCCAAAAAGCAATAAAAACTGCTACAATTTACATTTTATCTACAATATCTTAAATTCTTCTATTTCTTCGAACACCCGGCTTAAAATGCTCACGATCTCATCTGCCTCTTCTATGCTGAGGATGAGCGGCGGCACGATCCTGATCACATGCAGGGCCGTGCAACTCACCAACAAGCCCTGTTCCATCATTTGTACGGCGACCGAACGGCATTGGGTATCGAAGTCGATCCCAATCATCAATCCCACACCGCGTACCTCTTTGATAAAACCATAGTCCCTGGCCAGTTCCTTTATTTTATTGAGCAGATAGGTGCCCGTTTCGCTGGCATTTTCAAGCAATCCGTCTTCGAGTATCACTTCCAGACTGGCTATTGCTGCCGCGCACGATACGGGGTTGCCGCCAAAGGTAGAGCCATGATCGCCAGGTTGAATCACTTTGGCGATCGCGCTGTTGGCCAGCACTGCCCCTATGGGCATGCCTGCTCCCAATCCTTTGGCCAGGGTAATGATGTCCGGTTCGATATCGAAATGCTCATAAGCAAACATTTTTCCTGTGCGTCCCATCCCTGTTTGCACCTCGTCCACCACCAGCAAAATCTCCTTTTCTTTACATATTTGGCCTATTTTGCGTAAGAAATCCTTTTGTCCGATATTCACACCGCCTTCACCCTGCACACATTCTACAAATATAGCTTTGGTATCGTCTGCGATCTGGTCGAGCGCTTCCATGTCGTTGTAGGGCAATTCCATAAAGCCCTGAGGCATAGGCCCAAAACCTTTTTGAAAGTCTTTTTTTCCCATGGTCACGGTGGCGATGGAGCGGCCGTGAAAACACCCGGTAAAATATACCACCGGGCCGGTCTTTCCTTTTTCCTGACCATATTTGCGTACTATTTTTAGCGCAGCTTCATTGGCCTCCAGGCCTGAGTTGCAGAAAAAAACACGGTCAAATCCTGATACTTCGGTGAGCAGGTTGGCCAGCGTACTTTGAGGGATATTATAATATAAATTGGAAACATGGATGAGATTTTCTGCCTGTTCTTTGATGGCACTCACCACCTTCGGATGGCAATGGCCAACGTTGTTGACGGCTATGCCGGCTAAGGCATCCAGATAAGACTTACCTTCGGTGTCGTACACCCTGGTGCCCCTGCCCTTGATGAGGGTCAAAGGAAATCTTCGGTAGCTTTCGAAGTGTTTGTCGTCGTATAGGGCCTGGATTTTGTCTGTTAATTTTGCCATGTTGAGTTGATTAAAAAATTGTTGGGATTGAGCGACGAAATGTCACCATAGCGCAAATATACTATTTTTATAAAAAATGGCCTCGCCTGTTTCTGGTTTCCAAATTCAATATCAAGCCGACTTTTTTTGGGCGTTGGCAATGGCGTAAAACCCAGAAATGGTTTCGGTGAGTTTGTTGAATTCCAACAAAAACCATCGTGGCCATATACCGAATCGATCTCAGCATAACTGGCTCCGGCAACATTTTCCGCAAGGAATTTTTGTTCTACCGTCGGAAAGAGGATATCATTGTCTATACCTAAAAACAGACTTTTGGCTTTGATCCTGGTGAGAGCCTTTTCCAATCCGCCACGATTGCGGCCTACATGTTGCGAATCCATAGCCTTGGAGATGATCCAGTACGAAAAGGCGTTGAATCGCCTGGTCATTTTTTCGCCCTGGTAGTTTTGGTACGAGGCGGCCTTGAAATTGTCGAACACCTCATCGGAGATTTCGTGTTGCTTGGCGTGGTAGCACACATAGTTGCGATATGAAAGTAAGCCTACCGCCGGGCGCCTTCATGCCCTCCATTCCGGCTTGTTCGTGGTTTTCCTTCCAGCTTTGGTCAGCAGCTATGGCCATACGCTGAGTTTCATTAAAGGCAATAGCCCAGGGCGAATGCCTGGCATTGGCTCCTATGGCAATGAGGTGATCGAACAAATGAGGTACTGCCACTGCCCACTCGATGGCCTGTTGCCCACCCATGGAGCAGCCTATCACGGTATGAATATGGGCGATTTGCAAGTGCTCGCGCACGATATCATAAGTGCGCACAATATCCTGATTGGTGACCGTTGGAAAATCGTGGAGATAGGGCTTACCAGAAGTGGGGTTTTCTGACAAAGGGCCGGTGGTGCCGTAGCAGCCTCCCAGCATATTTACACAGACTACGTAATGTTTTTGCGGATCGTACAATTTGCCCTCGCCAAACAATCCCGGCCACCACTCTGTAAAATCGGAATTGCCCGAAACGCATGGCAAACCCATATCACGTTGCTTTTGTCAGCATTGAGTTTGCCATAAGTAGTATAGAAAAGCTGAAGTTCGGGAAATGATGCTCCCGACTCCAGTTGGAATTTTTTGTTATAATTAAAAACGTTGTTCGTAACCATGTTTTTTCGTTCATACTTGTTGGTTGAGTGTTGATGGTCGTTCAATCCTCACCACCATCAACTGCCCACCAACTACTTAACTACAATTTTTCAAATGCCTGAATGATATCATTTTGATATCGTCGATATGCTCATAACCCACCGAAATCCTCAATTGCGAGGGCAACACGCCGGCAGCCTTTTGCTCTGCATCGGTCAGTTGCTGGTGGGTGGTGGAGGCCGGGTGTATGATCAATGTTTTGGCATCGCCCACATTGGCCAGGTGGCTGATCAGCTTGAGCGAATCAACAAATTTGGCAGCAGTCTCACGCCCCCCTTTCAAGACAAAACTCAACACACCGCCAAAGCCGCGGTCGAGGTATTTTTTGGCCAACTCATGATATTGGCTTGACTTCAATCCCGGATAATTGACACTTTCCACGAGCGCGTGTCCTTCGAGCCATTCGGCAAGTTTTTGGGCATTTTCTACGATTCGCTCTACGCGCAGCGACAAAGTCTCTAAGCCTTGAATAAACAGGAAGGCATTGAATGGACTCATCGCCGGGCTAAAATCCCTCAATCCTTCTACCCGAGCGCGGATAATAAAGGCAATGTTGGGCAAGCCCAGGGGATTACCTTCACCAAAGGTTTCCCAGAATTTCAATCCATGGTAACCGTCAGAAGGTTCGGTAAATATGGGAAATTTTCCATTGCCCCAGTTGAAATTACCGGCATCGACTATAATGCCTCCTATGCTGGTGCCGTGTCCGCCGATCCATTTGGTGGTGGACGAAACGACAATATTGGCACCGTGCTTTATCGGCTGGGCTATGCAACCACCTGCACCAAAGGTATTGTCGACAATAAGTGGCAGATTATGTTTTTTTGCCAGGGACGCAAATGCCTCGAAATCAGGGATATTAAACTCCGGATTGCCGATGGTCTCCAGGTAGATCGCTTTGGTCTTGTCATCAATCAGCTTTTCAAAAGCCTCAGGGGTGTCTTCTGTGGCAAAGCGTGCATCGATACCTATTCTTTTAAACTGCACTTTGAACTGATTGTACGTGCCGCCATACAAGTGGCTGGTGGACACGAAATTTTCGCCGACCTGAATCATGTTGGTGATGGCAATAAACTGAGCCGACTGACCCGATGCCACTGCCAGCGCTGCCACGCCACCTTCGAGTGCAGCTATTCTTTTTTCCAGCACATCGGTGGTAGGGTTCATGATTCGGGTGTAGATATTCCCAAATTCTTTGAGCGCGAACAGATTGGCGCCGTGTTCAGAATTGTTGAATACATAAGAAGAGGTCTGGTAGATCGGTACAGCACGCGATCCTGTTGTTGGGTCCGGCTCCTGACCGGCATGAAGCTGTAAAGTTTCAAACTTTAAAGTTGACATAGTAAAATGGTTTTGGTTATAATATAGTTTTGGTTCTCTGAGAAAGTCCTGAATGAGTGCAGGGTCACTCTTTGCCTGGCAACATGGAGAAAGTTATATCACCTGGCAGCAGCGCATGGGCCTTATGAACATGAGCAAGCGAAACGAGATGGCGCATTGCGACGACACAAGACCCTGAACAAAGCGGATATAAGAAAGTACTAAAGATGAATTTGCCATATACATTCAATTTATATTCTTCCGGTTGCCCGGAATCAGGAATTAGCACCTTGGCACTTGCCACCAGGTTGCTAGGGTTTCAAAGAGCCTGTCTCTCCACCCTTCTTTATAAATCAATTACTGGAATTGACTTGGGATTGCAATGATAATGGAATGTCGGAAAATTTCCAAATGGTGTAGAAGGATAGATGCTTTTACAGCATTGCATACCACGAATTACAATAAGAAGCTCCTCTGGAGCAGATGAATTTGCGTTGGCATTTAGTCACAAAGATTATGCACCTACGGAGCCAGCGGTTTGTGCACCGGGCAATTTACAAAGTCAATGCTTTCATAGAGTCGCTGGTTTGTTGTTGATTAATTTGCGAGGTAAAAGAAAATGCTCCTGTTGAGCCAGCGGTTTGCCTTAAGATAATTCAAAGGCTAAATGGTGTCTTCGTTCAGCACAAACTAATGTGGATCTTTGTCTCAACTATTAAGCTCCATAGGAGCCAATGTTAGATTATGATTATTTCGTGATTACAAAAATTATGCACCTACGGAACCAGCGGTTTGTGCACCGGGCAATTTACAAAGTCAATGCTTTCATAGAGCCGCTGGTTTGTTGTTGATTAATTTGCGAGGTAAAAGAAAATGCTCCTGTTGAGCCAGCGGTTTGCCTTAAGATAATTCATATGCTAAATGGTGTGTTCATTCAGCACAAACTAATGTGGATCTTTGTCTCAACTATTAAGCTCCATAGGTGCCAATGTTAGATTATGATTATTTCGTGATTACAAAGATTATGCTCCTACGGAGCCAGCGGTTTGTGCACCGGGCAATTTACAAAGTCAATGCTTTCATAGAGTCGCTGGTTTGTTGTTTATCAATTTGCGAGGTAAAAGAAAATGCTCCTGTTGAGCCAGCGGTTTGCCTTAAGATAATTCATATGCTAAATGGTGTGTTCATTCAGCACAAACTAATGTGGATCTTTGTTTCAACTATTAAGCTCCATAGGAGCCAATGGTTAGATTATGATTATTTCGTGAATTACAAAAATTATGCACCTACGGAGCCAGCGGTTTGTGCACCGGGCAATTTACAAAGTCAATGCTTTCATAGAGCCGCTGGTTTGTTGTTTATCAATTTGCGAGGTAAAAGAAAATGCTCCTGTTGAGCCAGCGGTTTAAATGGTGTGTTCATTCAGCACAAACTAATGTGGATCTTAGTCTCAACTATTAAGCTCCATAGGAGCCAATGTTAGATTATGATTATTTCGTGAATTACAAAGATTATGCACCTTCGGAGCCAGCGGTTTGAGCACCGGGCAATTTACAAAGTCAATGCTTTCATAGAGTCGCTGGTTTGTTGTTTATCAATTTGCGAGGTAAAAGAAAATGCTCCTGTTGAGCCAGCGGTTTGCCTTAAGATAATTCATATGCTAAAT
>JAAUQL010000173.1 GCA_012033595.1 Cyclobacteriaceae bacterium
ATCAAGTATGGCAACAGGAATATCATCCAGTGGAATTGGGTACGAATGAAATGATGGAGCAGCGGCTCGACTATCTGCATGAAAACCCGGTAAAGGAGGGATGGGTAGATAATCCACAGGATTATCTGTACTCCAGTGCCCGCGACTATGCGGGCAGGAAAGGGCTATTGGATATAATGTTCGTTGAATGATAAATATAGCAAAATTGGTCGACGGGCACGGAAGTAACTTCCGCGCCAGTGGGGGGGAGACCTTAGAGAGTGCAAAAACTATCTTAAGTGCTACAAGTTTTGGTTCGAAAGGTTGGAGACTTAATAAAACTAGCACACCTGATCAAGTTCAAAGAGGGTTCAATGCAATTCTTGATATTATTAATTTTAGTGTTAATGAGGAAAGTAAGAAACAATCAAAGGTTAAGGCAAAATGATGTTTTAAGATATGCTATCAGAACCTATCCTGACTTTGAAGATTATCTAATGATTATTTTTGTTGCCGGAATATTTTTCGGCTCGGCCATTTTTTTAGATAATTCAAAGCACATTAGTTTCAGGTTTGAATTTATTGTTATTGCTTCTTGTCTTTTCTTCATATCCTTGTTACTGGGTTTAAAAAGAATGATAATAGGTCTTGATTTTGTGCAAATCACGCATTTGTATCGTCCTTTTAAGAGAAAAAAGATTTACAAAAGAATTAAGATTGAAAGTATAGAATACAGAGTGGGAAGTAGGACACCAGTAATGATTGTAGTAAAGTTTATTCATAATAATAAACAATATACAAAGCAGTCAGTAGCTGGTAATTTGTCATTGGAAGAATTACGAATAAAATTTAGATATTTCATGGAGCAAGGTGTTGTTATTAAGATGCCAGATCATATTCGTAAAAAGTTATCCATAAAAACCTGATCACCCGTCTTGCGCCAGAGGGGGAGAATTTACTTCCGTGCCTTATTGATCGGGAGAAAAAGTATTTTTTAACTTGTGCAGCAGGTAATGGCTGGGTATTTTTTACACAAAATGAATCTCGGAACATATTGTTCATCATGAATATCAAAGACAGCCAGACAGGTAGATTCAACACAAAAAAGGGCAATAATGAATAACAAAGCGTCAAAAGGCATAACAATAACAACTCATTACACTATAAAAACAAAAAAATGAAACAAACAACGTATTTTTTCCTATCACTTTTAATGTTATGCGCTTTTCAGGGCAGCGCACAAGAGTACACCGTGCTGGAGCATAAGATTGATTTGCCTGAAGACAGTGAGGTGATCAATGGCAGCCATTATGGCCAGTCGTACAGATTACTGGTAAGCACAACCTCAGAGGTGAATGGCAGGTCACGATTGCACAGTGACCGCACCATGACCATTCGCACCTATGATGCCTCTTTCAAAAGTGCTTCAACCGTAGATGTAAAGTATGACTTCTCCCCCTGGCGCGGATGTTACTTCCGTGCCATAAAAAGGGCCAAAGAAAACGAAGAATATGAGCGAAAAATATATAGTCAGGGATCAGGACAAGTTACATTTTATAACATTTGCGGCGGTTTATTGGCTGGATTTGTTCCCGAGGGTGGAATACAAGAATATCTTGACCGATAGCCTCAAACACTGCCAGGAAAACAAAGGCCTGGAGCTGTATGCATGGGTGATCATGACCAACCATATCCACCTGATCGCGCGATCTGCCAAAGGTTTTGTGCTTGAAGATATCATAAGGGATTATAAAAAAATACACTTCGGTGGCCATGAGCCGTGCTATTGCGGACAATCCTCGCGAAAGCCGAAAGGAGTGCCTGCCTACCGAAGCCATAGGCGTAGGTAGGGTTGCTGTGGATGCTTGCAAGGGCAGCAAAAAAATCCAACAAGCATACAAAATATCAAGTATGGCAACAGGAATATCATCCAGTGGAATTGGGTACGAATGAAATGATGGAGCAGCGGCTCGACTATCTGCATGAAAACCCGGTAAAGGAGGGATGGGTAGATAATCCACAGGATTATCTATACTCCAGTGCCCGCGACTATACGGGCAGGAAAGGGCTATTCGTTGAATAATGGATATAGCAAAATTGGTCGACGGGCACGGAAGTAACTTCCGCGCCTGTAAGGGGCCAGGTCACAGACCTTACTTTTCATTGAAGTCACAAGTCACAGACTTGCGCCAGCGGGGGGACAAACACTCTTGATCCGGGACATCAACCTTGCTATTTTCAAAAATGACTGCTCAATGTGACTCCCTCTTTTCCAAAGTGGGTGAGGGGGGACTGAGCAAAAAAAAGGAGCTTTGTAGTTGAAAAAGATTGCCACGTCGCTATGCTTTGCAAGCAATGGTGCCTGTTTCCCTCCATCTTTGCGATTGAGGTTATTAAGGCCGGACGTGGCAATCTGCATGCGCTTACTCTAAATCAAGAAAAATAGGATTTGAATAAAACCATAAATCAGCCCAGGCTTCTGCCTCTCCATTCAGATTAAGATTGAGAGACAATGAATCGGCCAAGGGATTGCCGTTGGTATCGGTTTCGAATGGGGTTCCAGGCAGGTGATTGGTACCTCTGATGCGCACATAAAAATCAGATTCCATGTTTTTGATCTCATGATTAATCTCATTCCAGCCATTGTCAGTTTCCCAGTCTGCTGAAGTGTACACTTTTGCCAGTGTAGCGGTTTCATTGTGATCTATTGAATAAGCTTCGGTGCCCGGGGCTGTATATCCTGTCACTTCTCCTGTGATAATCTGCAGCGTATTTACGACGGGGGCGTCGCCATTGTGATTTTTTTCCGGAGACCTAAATCGGATATGAACATGAAATGGCCCTTTAGATGCGGTATGCAATGTGCCTCCCATGGTCGCAGCTACCCCCTTACCGTCTGAAATGAAAAATTGCAGTGAATCGATAAGATCTCCATGAGTCACAAACACATTACCAGATCGCATGCCCTTTATTATAGATCGTTGGCTTCTGATATCGTCCACCAGCACCCAGTTTTTTTGATATTCACCAGGCCAAAAGTCACTTGACGTGCCATGAAAATCTGAATTGGCGAACACCCAAAAATGACGTCCTTCTCCAAGCATTGCATCCCAAATGCCACCTATTTTTGCGGCCATATGTCCCCAACCGCCATAGGTGTCGGAGCCAAGTGAATAGGATCTGTACGCTCCTCTTCTTTCCGATTTTTGATGTCCCGGAGCGGCTTCAATACCAAAAGCAACCGATGGGCCTGCATTATTCATATTTCGAAGATCCTCTAAACTGATCCTGCCTCCACGCTCGGGATGTGCCGGAATGGTGTAGCTTGTTTCGGGGAAATGATCCATCAGCCATTTGACGGCCGTAATGGTGCCCTGGGTTTGCATAGAGTCGCTCAAGCGATCGCCATGGCCATGATCATCTCTACCGTTATGTTTGTGCAGATGATCTGCTGGGCCACCGAGGGTATCCAAGTCACTGCTGTCAAACATATATTCAAAAGACGATATGGGAAGGCCTTCGTCGGCGATAATGCCGGTACTCGTATGGCTGGTTGCCGGAGAGTTCCATTCCAGACCTTGTAAAAGGTGCTTATTTTGATACGTTGAGCGTTGATCATTGAGATGCGGATAAGAAAATTCCAACAAGGTTTGCCATCTCCACATAAGCTTCATGCCATCCTTTTCCACAGGCAAGCCTTTAAAGGTGATATTTGGTATATCCTGCCAATACGTTCCATCAAAATTCTGATCTGAAGTACCACCGTGTTCCGAATTGGCCATAAAACTTAGACCGTACATGGTAAAACCCCTATGAAACAGGGAATCCATGGAATAGCCCCCATCAGTAAAAAAAGTATGTTCGTGAAAGTCGCCCGCAATCCATCCCCCGTATTCTCCAATTTCGAACGGATAATGATTTTTTTTGTCGCTACAAGCAAGAAGCATAGAGAAGATCAAAAGGGACTGCAAAAGTAGTTTGCTATTACGCATAATATATTTCATGATTTGATTTGATATGAATATAAAGTTGATTTGAAATACTTCATGTTGGCATTAGCGCCAACATGAAGTATTGATGTATGTTAATCGACATCCCACCAGACTGCGGTCGTCACCACGTCAGCACCTTGTCTGCTGACTGCATCCTGCAACTTTGGATTAATGGAGACTTCTGAAGATGGGTAGGTAAGCCGCTTGGGAAGTTGATAACCCGCAGCACTAGCCTCGGTGCGGTAAAGATCCGGATACCCACTTCTTCTCATATTGGCAAATAGTTCATACCAGTTAAAATGTGCTTCTATCCAATATTGGGTATTGATCAGTTTCAAGGCATCTTCCTGATTGGATGGCGCATAAGGATTTTCAAGGAGATAATTCTCAATCTGAGCCTCTGAAATTTCGCCCTCCGGACCATAAACATACAGTTGCTTCATGGCTGCAACCACTCCGGATTCATAGTATGATTGGGCGTCGGCACTTATTACACCTCTCACTGTGAGTTCTGCTAGTTGAAACTGTACCTGTGCATAGCTCAAGTGTATGTAGGGGGCATCATATTTTCCGAAGGTATTCTTGTTGGAGGTCGAAAAAGTGCTACGTGGTTCTGCAGCTTGTCCAAACATCGGATAGCCTTTTTGGTTGGCCGGTGTCTTATCACCATTTACATAAGAAGAGGTAGAGCCGGGCAACATCGCATACGTACTTATCCGTGGGTCGTTGGTGCCTTTCAATAGGTTGATGAATGGGGCAGTAAGACGACTATTGTTAACCCAACTTGTATTATTGATCATGTAAATATCTGATATCCAATGGTTAGGCGTCATCAATGGTACACTACATATTTTTTCTGGTCGGCGATCATTGATTTGGCACCAGTAGCCTGATAGATTT
>JAAUQL010000174.1 GCA_012033595.1 Cyclobacteriaceae bacterium
GGTGCCTGGAAACACAAGATGCTGCGACAAGCCTTCGACGCGTTCAAGGATCGCTATCGCTTGCTTGGATAGCGGAACTCGATGCTCGCGAGCGCTCTTCATACGCTGCGCTGGTACCGTCGCCGGATCGACCGCGCGGGAGCCCTTCCCTTCGGCTTCGTCGAGCTGCTGGATGATTGACGCGAACATATTCCGCCAGCGATCGACCGGTTCATTCGCATGTTTCATTGCGATCTGCCGGGCTTCGGCCAGTTGGCGTTCGTCGGTAAAGGCGTAGCTGCTCCGCTGCTCGCCCCATCCGCGAAACCGACCTGCGGCCAGAAGTCTCCTTCCGGCCCGCGCAGTGCTTCGCGCGGATTCGCGCGGACACGAATTCAGAAAAACACCGCCGATTTATTCATCGCGCCCGGCCGCCGCATGTCGTGCAGGTCGAACGCGCCATCGAGGACAACGTGCCCGCCGAATTCCAGCTTCACGCGCATCACTGGCTGATCCTGCATGGCCGCTACGTCTGCAAAGCGAGAGCGCCGCTGTGCGCCGCTTGCCCTGCGCAAGCTGTGTGCGATTACGCGAAAAGGAAGGCCGCAAAAGCGGCCTTCTAGTTTAGTTTACTGGATCAATGGAGACGAATGTTCGATGATTGGCCTTTGTGGCAAAGGCCACCGTGCCGGCGGAGGTGGCGAACAAGGTATGATCCTTGCCCATGCCGACATTCTCGCCGGGGTAAAATTTTGTGCCGCGCTGACGAACGATAATGTTGCCCGCCAAAACCGTCTGGCCACCGAACTTTTTCACGCCAAGTCGCTGACCGGCACTGTCGCGACCGTTGCGTGAACTACCACCTGCTTTTTTATGAGCCATTATTTCCTCCCGACACTAGGCCTGAATGGATTTCACTTTCAGGGTTGTATAATCCTGACGGTGACCCTGGGTTCTACGATAATCCTTGCGGCGTTTCTTTTTTGAAAATGATGATTATTGTTTTAGTACGGATACGATTTTTTATTGTTCTTCCTTTATTATTTTTGAACTTGACCTCTAAAAAGCTAACATCATTTACCATGTAACTTCTTCTTCGGATTTTATACCTGTTTAGCTTTCCATTGTGATGTGCAACATACATGTCGTTTTTTAATGTGTCGTAGTAAGTGGTTTCGTAAGGGAGTATGGCTTGATTATTTATTGTTAGGATGTAATAATCATCTTTAATACAACTTAGAATGGAAGGGACAAGATTGGTTGGGAACCAGAATTTATAATCAGTTCTGTTCATTAATTTTGCTTGTGATATTTCACCTAACTTAATTGACTCAAACAAACCTAAATCGAACATTTTTCTGCTTTAAATAATTACAGGAACAAAGTAAATAGTGAGGAGACATAATTTCAACATTAATCAATGTTTGGGAAATATATCTCGACAAACTTGTAAGTTTTACCAATGAACAGAATAGGAGATGATTATCTAAGATAAACTGTTTGGAAGAAACAAATAGATGAAAGGATGAGCATTTATTGTGCTAAAAATGTTTGAGTCAGCACTTTTTACAACACGAATTTTACGCTGGCATAATCAAGCGTGTTGGCCTTTTGCTAGTGAAACTCCATCCTGATAAGTTTGTTGGGGAGGGTATTCACTATCAATTTTTTTACAAGTTTTGTAAAGATATTCATTCTCTTTTTCACATCTTAAAGTTATTCTAAGAAACCTATTGTTCTTTTTTTGAGGGAAGTTCACATAGGACGTAATAATACCTTTTTCCTTAAATTTGCTATCGAGCTCTTTATCAGATAAATAATTATTCCCAAGAAGAAATATATTCGTGGCTGTTGATATGTACCTAAAGCTCTTTAATTTATCTAATTTATAAAATAATTTATAAGCAAGTTCTTGTGTGGCTTTCTGAGTATATCTTAGAAAATCTTTGTCGCTCAAAGCCAAACTGGCCATATTTAGTGCTAACTGTGTGACCGGAAAATGAGTTCGCAACATTAGCATGGCTTCTACAATATCCTTAGAAGATGAAATCAGATAGCCAATTCTCATTCCGGCAAGACCATAAGCTTTTGAAAATGTTCGCAAAACCATCATATTGTCATACATTCCTGTTAATTTAATCATAGATCTTTTTCCAATCTTCTCAAGATATTCAATATAAGCTTCATCAATTACCACAAACGTGTTGTGTTCTTTGGCCAAACTAACTATTTCTTCCAGGGTTTCTTCACTTATTACATTCCCTGTTGGGTTGTTTGGATTAGCAATCCATACAATTTTTGGTTTGTATTTTACTATTTGAACTTTCAGTTCAATAATTTTTTCATTTGTTAAAGCAAAATTGTCTTCTTCTTTTAATTCTACAAAAACAGGAATTGCTCCCATGCGTTCAGAATAATCTTCAAACAGATAAAACGATGGTACGAGGCTAATGTAATAATCCTTTGGGTCGAAAAAACACGTGTAATTAGGTCTAAGATTGCATCTAAGCCAGTGCTTATCACTACCCAGTTTGGATCAATCCCGTGTTTTTCGGCAATTCTTCTTCGTATTCTACCGTGCAATACTTCAGGGTAGTTGTTGATCTGAAGGTCTTCTTCCTGGATATTCCTTAAACGGTGTAAAAACTGGAGAACTAAAGGAGAAATACCTAGAACATTTTCGCCAAGATCAAAACGGTAAATTTTTCTTAGTCCATGTTGTTTTTTACGATATCTATTTCTTCACCACGGGTGTATGATTTTGTTACATATCCTTTAACTCGTTCAAAAAGAGCCTGTCTGGTTGACTGATTGAAAAACTTATACGTTTTCTGAAGCATTTGATTTTATTGCTTTTTGTTAAAAGGTCAAAGAAAATTAGATTATTTTGGAAATTAATTACCAGGTCGCCAGTTGTATTTTTCCTTCAAATGTTTTAAAACAGCATCAAGCAGTATTTCGGGGCCTCCAATTTTCCTTGCATCAGCAATTGGTAAATTGGGTATTTCGTTTCTGTCTCTCATCTTCTCCAAGGTTTCGATGTTATCATCTCCAATTGTTGCAATCGCAACAACTTTGAATTCATTACCACCAGGAAGTGATAATTTTTCGACGATTTCAATTTCGTTTTTTAGTGTCCCCATTTTGAAAATAGGGGAATCTCCATATTCAACATGCATGGTTCTTTTTTGATCGTGTACCATTACAATGGCGTGAGGGTTACCAACGTGAAGTAGTACAACAGAGCTTGATGTTGCATAATGCATTATTGCAGCTTGTCCTTCGAGAAAAATTATATCAAATCCTTTTTTATCAATATTTACAATAAGATCTTCTACTGCACCTGCCCCAAACTGCATTGAAATCGAATCAATAACAATTCCACCATCACAACCCAACATAATACCTGTTTGCCCGGTTGCTGCATAAGCTGCATTGATCTCTCTTTTTTTTGCTTCCAATAATAATTCATAGGTTGCTGTTCGTTTTCCTAATCCACAATCAGTTCCTGCAATATAAACTACTTTTGACTTTATGTCTCGAATACTTCCGTTTGGATTTCTTTTAATTTTGTTAGGTTCCCTTAAATCAATTAGTTTAACATTATACTCTCTTGCTAAAGAAAGAAGATCTGTATTATTGTTCAGTAAGTTGAAGCCAGGATTTATGATATCCATGTTTGCTTTTATTGCTTCCTTTATTTCATTAAAACTTATGTTAATTGAGTTTTCCATAAGAATAACAACTTTAGGCTGATGTTTTATTGTTTCAGAGAATGATTCATAAACTGGAATTTTCTTTCTTACTCCAGGTATAGCCTTACTCGTATCGATGCCAGCATTATCCTTATCAACTAGAGCCACAACATTAAAAACTGTACTGTGCATTATAACACCATTGATTGTCTTTCCTAAAAGTTTACCTACATATCCATGAGCTAGGAAAACGGCATTTGTGTTTTTGTAAAGGTCTTGTAACATATTACTATTTACTTATAAAATTTTGTTTCTTGTTTTTTTGTTTTTCTAATAGATAAAAGTTTTTATTACTTTCATTTTCATTTGAGTAAAACTTTGTTATAATAAATTTTTTTCTATTAATGAATTCATCAAACAAATTTCTTGTTGATATGCGCCATTTAATGGCTTCATTTATATTGCTTTGTTTTAAACCTAATAAATTGCATGGAATCTGGATTAAGACTTTATCTTCATTATTGTAGTTTGTATTATCAAGAATAGGGTATTCCTTTACTAATTCTCTAAATTGTATTTTCATAAGTTTTTTGTCAATATAATCATTTATTACGCTTAACTCTAAATCCCATTCAATTAAAACTTTATCTACAGGAAATTTGTCATTAAAGATAATGTAGGGTTCTTTTTCATATTTTATTCCTTTCATTCCTAATTTATTAAAGTACAAATTTCCAAGATTACCTTCTAAGACTTCAAAAATTCCATACCATTTTTTTACATCATATTGCAAAGCTTCTTTCTTTAGGTACAAAAAAAGATTTAACCCAAGATTTTTTTCTCTAAATGAAGGTTTTACACCTAAAGACATACCATAAATTGTTTTATTATCAACTCCTGCAATGTTTAAAAAGTATCCCACCAAATCATTACTTTCTTTAAGAAAAGCTCCAATGGCAAACCCTGTTCTGGGATTATTTCTTGAAAGTAGATTTAAGAAAATTGGAGGTAGAGTATCTTTATCCGACAATTGGAAAACTTCTTTTTGCAATTCAAAGCATTTCTCAAATTCTTCAAAATCCTGATAATAACCTGTATTCAATGTTGTCATTCATACTTGTAATGATGGATTTTAGCTTTATTTATAATAATATTTTCAGCAAGCGAAAAGGTTCTAATGGTTTTATT
>JAAUQL010000175.1 GCA_012033595.1 Cyclobacteriaceae bacterium
CGCTTATCGGGCGCATAGTCCATTCGTATTTGTTCTACCAACTCAGCCTGCCATTTGGTATTTTTTGTTCCGCACAGCGGATCTCCCATGCACAGGATTAAACAAAAAAATGCTATTCTACCCATAGTCGCAGTTTTTAATTGAAATGCCCATTGCTTTGGCGACACTCGTTTTGCACCACCTATTAACCCGATAAAAAAGCTCAGTGTTTGCCATGGTAAAAAATACCCAGCCCGGGTTCATTAGAGGTATGCAACATACCCTGCTCAAAGCGCAATCCTGCCGCAAGGTCTTCTGCAAGAAGCAAGGGGCCATCCAGATCGGCATAGTCGATAAATGAGAGCAACTGTGCAGCAGCAGAAATACCCACCGAGGTCTCCGACATGCAGCCCACCATTACCTCCAAGCCCAGCAAGCGCGCTTCGGCAATCATTCTGATGGCCGGAGAGAGCCCCCCGCATTTGAGTAGTTTGATATTGATGCCATGAAACTCACGAGCGCAAATGTCCACGTCGGATTCCGTACAGCAGCTTTCATCGGCAAACAATGGCAAAACCGAGCGCTCGAAGCTATCTTTTTGCCCCGGGCTGCCGGCTGCCAAAGGCTGTTCGATGTATTCTACCCCCAGCTTTTTGAATTCGTGCGACAGTGAAATTGTTTGGTCGGCAGTCCAGGCACAGTTGGCATCAACACGCAAAATGGCATCGGTATGTTTTCTTATAAAACGGATGAGGCCAAGGTCATCGGTGGTGCCAAGTTTAATTTTATACACCGGCCAGGGCAGGTCTTTCATTTTTTGTACCATGGCCTCAGGACGGTCTATGCCCAGGGTATAGCTCGTAAGGGGCGGCTGAGCGGCAGGCAGGTCGATGAGGTTTTTTACCGGACTGTTGTGCATTTTTCCATACAAATCCCAACTTGCATTATTGAGCGCGGCCAGGGCAAATGAATTGACAGAGAGGCAAGACGAGAAATCTTCGAACAACTGGTCGGGCGTGGTAAAAACATAGTTTTCCAGCTGTGTATTGAAAAGTTTGAATTGCTCTGTAAGGTTTTCGATGGTAATATGATAATATGGGTTGGTGGTAGCTTCGCCGTATCCGATCATTCCGCGGTGGTGCAACGCTACGATCATGTTGGGTTGGCTTTGGTAGGTATGTCTGGAAATTGAAAATGGATATCTCAATTTCATATCGAACTCATGGATTTTCAAGTACATAAAAAAATCTGATTAGCTAAAAGAGGTAAATGAAAGGCGCGAATTTATCAAAACAGGCCTTTATTCTAAAGTTGCGCAGCTTCTTTTGTTGCCGGTAAGGCAAAATAGAAAGTGCTCCCCTTTCCAAGTTCGCTTTCGAACCATATGGTACCGTGATTTTTCTCTACAAAGTCCTTACAAAGCAGAAGTCCCAGGCCCATGCCTGTTTCATTAGATGTGCCACTGGTACTGTAGTTTTCGAGCTTGAACATCTTGGATTGGTTTTCATTGCTTATGCCTGTGCCGTTGTCTTTGATCGAAACAACGACCTGATCCTTGCGTTGCGTAGCATCAAGTTCTATTTTATTGCCGGCAGATGTAAATTTGATGGCATTGGAAATAAGATTGCGCAATACCAGTTTGATCATTTCATTATCGGCATATACCATCACGGGTTCTTTGATTTTGTTCTCCATTTTCACCAGTTTTTTGTCTGCGACCGGGCCGAGCAAATCAAAGCAGTCTGTAGAAATGGCATGCAGGTTGATATGGCGGGCATACACCTTCATGCCTTGCATCTGACTTTTGGCCCAATGGAGCAAATTTTCCAGCAGGTTGTAGGTGATGTCGAGTTTTTCGGCAAGCGATTCCGTAAGCATACTGAGCTCTTCGTTGGACAGCGCCCCTTGCAAAAACAAAGTGAGCATGCCACGCAACGAATTGAGCGGTCCCCGGAAATCGTGCGAAATGATGGACAATAGCTTGTCTTTGAGCTTGTTGAGCTCTTCGAGCTCAGCGCTTTTTTTACTAAGTTCAGTCAAATAATTTTTGCGTTCGGTAATGTCGAATTGGAGCGAAAAGTACTGTTTTGGCTTTCCTTCGTCATTAAAAATAGGCGCAATGGCAGTATCTGTCCAAAAAAACTCACCGTTTTTGCGCTTGTTCTTCAACTCGCCGCGCCAGGTATTTCCGCTGGAGATCGATTGCCACATTTGACTGAACAGTTCGATGGGGTGCTCTCCCGAATTCAACAATCTGTGGTTGGCGCCCTGCAACTCATCGCGGCTAAATCCACTGACATCGCAAAAGTTTTTGTTGATGCTGATGATATTGCCTTCCAGGTCGGTAATGGAAACAATGGCCATCTTATTCAAGGTGTTGTTTTGTGCCTGTAGCTGAGCATTGAGATGCTCCACCATTTGCAGGGTGGCAGAGAGTTCTTCTTTCTGATCTTCGAGGCTGGCATTAGATGCCAACAGCTCGGCATTGACCTCACGTTCCTTTTGCCTTGACCTGAAAAACACCACGGCTAGCACCGTGACCAAAAACAGAATGACAAGTATGGCGATGACGATAAGTGTTTGCCGTCTGATGAGCGTTTGGTCGGCTATGGCCTGGGCATCGCTGTTTTCCTTTTCTTTGCGCAACATCACATTTTCCTTTTCCTTTTGCAGCAGTTTCATCTGAAAGCGCACCAGATTGGACTCGCTCACAATCTGATCGCGCCGGAGGCTATCTCGATAACTGGAAAATTTCTCGTGGTAGGCCAATGCCTCAGGGTATTGACCCCAGGCCTTTTTGAGTTTGTATTGAAGATCGTAGGCTTCGGTCAAATAGGCAATAAACCCGATTTTTGTACTTAGCTCAAGTGTCTTATCAGCGTGCTGTCGGGCTTTTTCCAATTGTCCCTGATCCAGGTACACCTGCGCCAGCACATGGCTTGCATTTCTGTGGTGTATGGTCTGATTGGTGGCGATGCTCAATTCGATGGCCGATTGGGCATAACGTTTTGCCTTTTCATAAGCTTTGCTTACATACCAATATTTTGCAAACCTGCTTTTGATCATGGCTATCCAGCGCGGGTCTTGTATGGAGTCCATGATTAGTTCACTTTTATTAAAATAAAAATAAGAACTATCGAGCTGATTTGACTTGAGCATCGATTCTGCAATGTTGGAATACGATAAACCCTCCCGCAGCTTGTTTTTAGCTCGCTTTTGATAAATGAGGCTCTCTTTGAAGTAGGTGATTGCTTCTTCATGGTCATTTACCGTGGCAAAAAATATCCCGATGCTGTTCAGGTTATCGGCTATGCCCTGGTCGTAACTTATCGAGCGCGAAGTCTCCAAGCCTTGAAATAGCCATTCGAGGGCAGTCTCTTCATCGTTTTTGGCCTTGTAGGCGATGCCTATCAGTCTTTGCGCTTCGGCTACTCCTTTTTTATAATCTAGTTGCAGGGCAAGTTCGAGGGCTTTGCTGGCGTAGTACGCGGTAGAATCGTTGCGGTAGTAATAGTAATTGTAAGCCAATAGATTGAGCAGATCGACCCGTAAACTGTCGTGGGCGTGGTGTAGCTGCTGCTGCAGGCTGTCGATGTGATAATTAGCCTGCTCAATTACCTGCGCCATCGCCGTGACAGGCTGAATACACAAGAACAACCAACAAACATGATATTTTTTTATAAGGAACATAGCGGCTTCAAAACAACAGGGTGACAAGCCTGGCAGATGAGTTAATTGATTTTAATTTAACAGAGCACAAATGAAATTATTTGGATTTAAACCGGATACCAATACAGCAGAATAACAAAGATTTTTGAATGTAAGCATAAAACCAGGCCTTCACTATACTTACCTCACTGATCTTAAGGGCTCGTTTCTCCTCTACAGGTTGATCGATCCCACCACCTTCCCATCTTAATCTAATCGGGTCTTTTGTCCAACGCTGACGGTATAAATTGAAAATAGTTGGATGCAGGTAAAACGATTTAAATATAAAATACCGATACAAGACACCAAGTTAAGGAAAAAGTTGAAACAGGCTCATATTTTTCTATGGAGATATTCCTCGAAATCTTCGATTTTGCGCTGGTATGCCTCATTCATCAATATAGAACTAAACAAAAAATCGGCGCTTGAGCGGTTGCTGGCCACAGGAATATTCCACAACACTGCAATGCGCAAAAGGGCTTTTACATCCGGATCGTGAGGTTGTTGCTCCAGTGGATCCCAGAAAAAAACCAAAAAATTGATTTGTCCTTCTGCTATGCTGGCTCCAATTTGCTGGTCACCTCCAAGCGGCCCGCTCAGGAATTTGTTTACCGGAATCTCCAACTCTTTTTCTAACAAGGTGCCGGTGGTGCCTGTAGCGTAAATTTCATGTTGCTGCAGCTCTGCTTTATTGTATTTGGCCCACTCAATCATGCTTTTCTTCATATTGTCGTGCGCCACAAGTGCTATCTTCTTTTTCGCTCCTATTATGCTTGATTTTTGCCTGCTCATTTTGTCTGTTCTATTTACCATTGTATTTGCTCCGCTAAAGGTAAGGTTTAAATGCCGTTTCCAGTACTATCAAATTTGCATTTACAGATGACGCGAAATTCTAATTGGAGAATATGGAACCACATAGACTCACAGGGGAACCACATAGACAACTAGACCATATAGAAAAGAGAAGACAAGCTATTGTGCCCTATGTGCCTATGTGGTTCAAAAAAGATAACATATTAGCATGATATTATAATTGATTAATATGGAAACATATAGACGCTTTGACAAAAAAATTGCAAATAAGTCAAACATACCTGGATGATCTGACTTATGAAATAATAGGTTGTGCCATTGAAGTACACA
>JAAUQL010000176.1 GCA_012033595.1 Cyclobacteriaceae bacterium
CCTTTATCGATAAAGTCTACTACGATAGCCTGTCATCTAATGAGTTGAACGAAGTGCTCGCAGATACCGTTTTCCTGACTTTGAAAAAAGCTTGCCTTATAAACCAGAGCAACCGGGGAGCGAAAACCAGGACATAGAAAATGGAGTGGCGCCAGATGGCCAATCAGGTTCTTCAATAGAAACTCCGGACAAAAATGCGCTTTTGGCCGGTGGTTACAAGCTGTATGCTGAAAAACCTGACACCGATATACTTTATAAAATTAATTTCAAATACCACAATGACCGCGCGCAGCGTATGGCCGATGCGCTCACAAAAAGGCTGATCGAAGCCGGTGTACCGGCGTATCTACTCAATGCCAGGGGATATGGTGATCGCTGGACTGAAGACCTGGCTACAGAAGAAAGAAACTATTGGATGGTGCTCAGGTTGATTAGCGACTAGAAATCGTCGCCTTCACCGCCAGCACCTTCGCCTTTTTTGTTTTTAAAATTGTTGAAACGGTAATTTAGCGTAAGCGAAAACTGAGGAGCATCATTGTACTCTTCGCTGTAGGAATAGAAGTCTATGCCACTGGAGGTTTCCTTTTCGATGACCCGGCCAAATATATCGCGCACTTGCACGATGGCCGTCATGCGCTTTTTCCAAAATTCCTGGCTTAATGCCAGATCGGCTGTCCAGTTGGCGTTGCGCTTGCCCTGGGCGGTGACGGTGGCGCTGTTATAGCGTCCGTTTAGTTGCATCCTGTTGCCTTCGAAGAGCCTAAAGGTATTGCTCAGGCGGGAGTTCCAGTTGAAGCTCTCACGGTCAAATGTTTGTTCTTCGGTGCGGCCTTTCAACTGATAATTGTAGAAATTGCCCGATAAGTCAATTTTCCACCATTTGAAAAAATTCAGTGTCAAAACCATTTCCCCGCCAAGGGCAAAGTCCTGACCCACGTTTTCGGGGCGTGAAAGCATCACATTGTCCTGGTACACGCTTCTGATGCGCTCGGTTTTGTTGTTGGTGATTCGGTAGTATCCTTCAAATGAAAATGAATGCTCGCCCAGTCCCTTCAGATAGGCCAATTCCATTGCATCGATATATTCGGGCTTTAGCCCGGGGTTGCCTTGCCTGACATTGAAGGCATCGGACCAGGTGATGAAGGGTTCGAGATAATAGGATCGCGGACGCTCTATACGTCTGGAATAGCTGGCCATTACCTGCTGCTCCGCAGGCATTTTGTAGGAGGTATGCAAGGTGGGAAAATATTCGAAACGGTCAATTAAAAAATCGCCGGCTACCGTGGCAGAACTGATGATGCGGTAGGTATATTCTCCTCTAAGTCCCAACTGATAGCCGAAATTCCCTTTTTCACCTCCATAAATACCGTACAAGGCATGTATATCGCGACTATACTCGGTATCATTGCTGAATTCCGGCTGGTTGATATATTCGCCACTGGCAGGGTGATACATGCTAAGCGAAGTTTTGTCCTTGCTGCGGCCCAGTCTGGCCTGGTATCCTGCCTCTAATTTTTGAGATTCTCCAAACGGTTGAGTATAATCCAGGTTGAGCTCCAATACTGCCCCCGGCCCGTCTTCGGTATTCCGCTGGCCGCTGGTAATGTAGTCGTTGGCGCCTATTAGTTGGTTTAGGGAAAATTCCTCGCTATTGCGGCTTCGATATTGGATTTGCCCCACAATTTTATGCCCTTCCGTGTCAAAATCGTGCTGAAAGGTGCCATTTATGCTATAAAAATTTCCTCCTCTTTCGCCTACCTGATCGCTGGTGTATTCATTCAGCATACCTCCGGGCTCTATCCCTTCGCTATATTCCTGCTGGCTAGAATGGCGATGTTTTCCATAGCCATAATTAAACTCCAGGTTGAATATATCCTTATCGGAAATATTGTACCCGAGGCCACCTCTCAGCACCCAAAATTCCCTCTTCCGGTCTTCGTTTCCACTGGATCTGGTAAAAAACGTCGTATCGTCTTTGGTGGTCAGTCGTTCGGTAAATTCATGCCCCGGGCTTTTGCCGGTATTGTAATCGGCGCCAAAGAAGGTGGTCAGTTTTTTATTGGTATAATTCACTAAAAATCCTCCTCCAAACCTGTCGAAATTTCCAAGGTTAAGATTGCCAGTGCCCGAAAATCCTTTCAATTTATTCTTTTTTGTGATGATGTTGATGATCCCGGCAGTGCCATCGGGATTGTATTTGGCCGATGGGTTGGTGATGATTTCGATGTTTTCTATGGTATTTGCCGGAATTTGTTGCAAGGCTTCAGAAGATTCCAAGACGGTAGGTCTGCCATCTATCAGTACCATAAAACCCGTGCTGCCACGCAAGGCAACATTGCCGGCGATATCCACGGTAATGGAAGGTAGATTTTGTAAAATATCCACCGCCGATCCTGAAGCTGCCGTAAGTTGCTGGCTCACATTGATCACCTTACGGTCTATTTTGTAGGCCACAGACATTTCGTCGGCTACTATTTGTACTTCATCCAGTTGCTCTACCGACTTGGGCAAAACGATTTTTCCAAGATCAAGCTGTGTTTTGTTAGAAGATATTTCCACCTCGTCGATGATCTTTTTGCCATACCCTATAAATGTGATCTCGAGATAATATTTGCCCTCAGGTATGCCTTTGATGCTAAAGTTCCCTTTGTCGTCGGAGATGGTGCCTGTCACCAGCTTTTTGTCTTTTGTGGTAAAAATGGCCACCGACACATATTCGAGCCCTGTGTTGGTGTCTTCATCAATAATAACTCCCTGGATAGCTCCGGCCACCAGCCCGTCGGCATATGAGGTGGAAATAAAGAAAACGGATAATAATAGAATAAAGAAGAAATGTTTCATGGCTTACGATCAATACAATACAACAAATAAAGCCCTCGATTATGTTTAGATTTTGTAGGGATTTTGAAGGAAAACTGAAGCTGGAGACTGGCCATCGCCCACTTAGCTTTTTTGGGAGGGCGGCACGTCAGGCCCTATCTAATGTCCTGGCGGGCAAGGCAAGGAGCCGTAAATCTGCTTTACCAGGTTCCAATGACCGCTAACATTGCCGTAGCAGGCATCCACCCGGCCTCCATAAACAATGGGTACGATCTGCACGCCAACCAAAAACCTGCTAAGCTAATTTGATTGTTAACAGTATTTATAATTATATTGGAGCAGGATTGATTTTGCGATTTTTCCTGGTTGGTGTATTCTGACTAAAAAATACCTCTTCCGGCATTGTGATCTCAAGCCCGACAACCATAATTATTTTCATGTCCAACCACCCAATTTAACATGGCGATAACCATAGACAAAAACCATCTTTTGCAAGGCGAAAATGTTGTTCATTTGCTCACCACCAAAAATGTTTCTGCTTTTACCCAGGGCATGCCCGATAGCCTGGTGATTCATTATACTGCCGGCAGAGATGCTGAATCGTCTGCAAGGCATCTCCAACAGTCCAATGTAAAAGCCTCAGCCCACATCGTGATTGGACGCAATGGGGAGATTTACCAAATCGTGCCGTTCAATACCATTGCCTGGCATGCCGGCGAGAGCAGTTATGGAGGCAGAGCACACTTCAACAACCTGTCCATTGGCATTGAATTGGACAATGCCGGCGAGCTCACCAAAACAGGCAATGAATACATCTCGTGGTTTGGCAAAAAATATTTGTCCAACGAAGCCATACAGGCCATTCACCGCAACGAAACCATAGCCAAATACTGGCACATCTATACCGAAAAGCAGTTGCTGGTGAACGAAGAAATTACTCAATTGATTATGCGACACTATCCATCTATCACCCATGTGCTGGGTCATGAAGAAATATCACCTGGCAGAAAACAAGACCCCGGCCCGGCATTTCCACTCGACCGCTTCCGTCGAAGACTGCTAGGTGACAACCGTGACGATCAACTGGCAGGTATAGAAGTGCTGCCCACCGAAGGTTTCGTAGTGCCCAACAAGCTCAACATCAGGGCAGGGGCAGGCTCGGCATTTGACAAAGTAGCCAAGCCGCTGGCCTCTGGTCAGCAAGTGAAAATACTTGCGGAAGAAAATGGCTGGTACAAAGTAAAAACAGAAATAGAAGGCTGGGTGAGCAAAGGATTTATCGAAGCAAAATAATTTAGAACCATGAAAAGGTTTTTGCTGCTCCTGATTATTGCAATAGCGACATTCCTGATTTTCGCCTTTTTCAATAACCTGGATGTGTTCCAGGATATTTGGCTTTGGCTCGTCGGGTTTGCCGGTTTGATCATACAATCAGGAAAAACACTTTTCAAAAGTATCAAGTCGCTTTTTGCACCTGAGCAAAGAGAAAGAGAAACAATACAGTCTGATGGAGACATCCAGCCTAAAGTGCCAAATTCCCCGATAAACGAACACCTTGAAGACCCATTCACCCTACAAATGACCTTACTCCGCTTTCATGACGATGGCCGTGCCACACTGGGTTTGCTCTACATCAACCGGGTGTACTATTGTTATACCCTCGAAGATACCCATCGGGAAGTGAAGTTGGAAAAAGAAACCCGAATACCGGCAGGTACCTATCTGGTAGATTTTAATCCGGAAGAAAGCCCGTTTACCCGCCAATACCAACAACAGTTTCCTGAATGGTTCAGCTATCATTTAGAAATAAAAATGTACCCCATTTCAAAGGTATATGCCTGCACCATGGTGGCGGGCACCACGATACCGCAGGGTGTATCCTGGTGTCGGACAGCTCAACCATAAGCAGTGAAAACAAAACTTGACCAATTCCAAATACACCTTCGAACAGTTGTATAGGTTTCTTGAACGGCAAATTGGTGAAGGCAAAAAAGTACAAT
>JAAUQL010000080.1 GCA_012033595.1 Cyclobacteriaceae bacterium
AATCGTGATCTGAACTATGATTAAAATGATTAAATGATGTCCATGATTCCTTGACGACCTACAAATCAACAAATCATCAAACTGTCTGAACTGTGATTAAAATGATTAAATGATGTCCATGATTTCTTTGACGAAATACAAATAACCAAATCAACAAATTAACGAATAAGCAATTCATCAAACCATCAAACTTATGGCATTTGAAACCACAGATATTAAAAAAAGAAGGGCTTTCAGGCAATTAACATTCCTGATGCCCTAAAGATAGATGACGATAAAGTTTATATTAAGAAAGTCGGTAACTCTCTTTATATTATTCCCTTTCATCAGCCATGGCAAAATCTTATTGATAGCCTGGATGAGTTCACTCCGGATTTTCTAAATGAACGGAGACAAACGGAGGATCAAAAAAGAGAATCAATTGATTGATGGATTACCTGCTTGATACTAACATTTGCATTTATATTATAAAACATAAGCCAAAAATTGTACTAGATAAATTCGAGTCTTACCCATTGGGCAGTATAGGAATCTCATCAATTACCTTAGCCGAGCTACAATACGGGATTTATAAAAGTACTAATCCTGACCAAAACCTGGAAGCTCTTAATCAATTTATCATTCCGCTTGAAGTGTTAGACTTTGACTACAATGCGACTATGCAATATGGACAGATAAGAGCAAAATTAGAAAAGCAAGGGACACCAATAGGACCTTTTGATACGTTGATTGGTGCACATGCTATGAGTCTTGGCTTGACCCTTGTCACGAATAATGAAAAGGAATTCAAAAGAATTGAGGGTTTGAAAGTGGAGAACTGGACAAAGGAATAAATAGTTCAACAAATCAAACTGTCTGAATCTTGATTCACTGGATTATATGATGACCATGATTAAAAAGTTGTCTGAACCATGATTCACAGGATTTCAGGATGACCATCAGAGGAAAATGTTTATCGGCTTATTTGCCCGCCTCCCGGCGAGGCAGGCGGCAGGCGGGCAAATCAACAATTCATCAAACCATCAAACTACCATCAAACCATTGAACTTTTCTCTTAAATAATGGATCAACATCAGAAAATAACCATTTACAGCGCCGATAATTCCGACAGGTCTGTATTCAGGCATTTGCGAGAAGTATTCAGCGAATTGCCCGAAGCACACGAGCTTGGCTATCGTCTGTTTAAGCGCAACATCATGGCCATGTACCGGCAATCCCTGCTGGGTGTGGTTTGGGCCATATTTCCACCTTTGATCACCGCTGCATTATGGATATTTCTTCGTGGCAACGTGATCAGTGTGGCCGATACCGCCGTTCCCTATCCCGTATTTGTATTGGTAGGCACCATGCTTTGGCAGATATTCACCGAGTCGATATTGGCACCGCTCAAGGCCATCACCAGCAACAAATCCATGCTCGTCAAGATCAATATTCCGCGTGAGGGCTTGCTGCTGTCCGGCATATACGAGGTACTGTTCAATGTCCTCATCAAGATATTCCTGTTGGCCATCATATTTATAGCATTTAAGCAAAGCATCTCTTTTTCCGTGTTGCTGGTCATTCCGGGCATATTAAGCATCATGATCTGTGGCTTTGCTGTAGGCCTGCTGCTCACGCCCATTGGCATGTTGTACACCGACATCAACCGGGGGCTCACCATTGCTCTGCCTTTTCTCATGTACCTGGCACCGGTTATTTACCCGATGCCAACAAGTGGCTCCATGGCAGTGTTGATGAAGCTAAATCCTGTAGCGACCTTACTGGTAGAGACCAGAAATTGGTTTACTTCACAGCCCGCGGAAGATATTGGCTTGTTTTTGCTTTACACCGGTATTTTTGCCTTGATATCATTCCTGGGTCTGATGATCTTTAGGGTATCCATGCCCATGATCATCGAAAGGATTGGGAGCTAAATGCTTGGCTCACCTCGAATTTAATGGAACAATTGGCTTGGTTTTGCTACGCCTCGTCATCCTGGTTTTTGTATTTTGAATAAATATAAGTTTTCGCAATGACGGTGTTTTATGGTTTTGGTTTCTTGCCCGGTCATTGATTTTGTGTGTTTTAAAAATTTATGCGTCTGCGTCTTCAGATGAGGCATCCAAAGGTGAGGGTAGATCAACAAAAAGCCCAGTATCCAGCAGTCAAGTTTGAGAAACAAGCTCATAGTACTATCTTTACCTAAAATCGATTCAAAATGACAGATTTGAAACTATATACCAAGATCACAACGCTTCCAGATTCCTTAAAAAACGAAGTTGTGGATTTTATTGACTTCATCATTACAAAGAGTAAAAGAGATGTGCGAAAACCACATAAGGGAAGAACATTTGGATATGCCAAGGATGCGATTGTGCTCAAACCGGGTTTTGATGATCCCTTAGAGGATTTTAAGGCTTATAGCTAATGGATTTATTACTAGATACTCATGTTCTTCTATGGTATATATCGGGTAATAGCCTAATTCCATCCAAGCTTATACAGACAATAAATGATGAGACTAATAAGTGTTTTATAAGCATAGCCAGTATCTGGGAAATAGTGATAAAACTTTCTTTGAATAAACTTGAAATAAAAGGGGGGTTCAATACAATAGAGGATTTCTTGGAAAATAATGATTTCGAGCTTTTGCCGATAGATTTTGAGCATAGCAAGAGGCTATTAAATCTCGAGTTGATACACAGAGACCCATTCGATCGTATGATCATAGTACAGGCTCAGGCGGGAAACATGACTATAATAAGCAAGGACGCTTATTTCAAAGATTACAATATTCAAGTCTTATGGTAGGTAAATTAACTTTGTGGTTCTAAACGGGGATAGCCTTTTGGCCAGACCTTCAAGGTTTTAAACACCTTGCAGGTCTATCGCCGGCTTTTTGTTAATCTACGTCGTCGAGTTTAATGTCCTATGAAAAAAGATGGATTCTCACAATGACGGTGTTTTATAAAGTAGGTTTGGCGATGGCGTCTCAAACCACCGTCATTGCGAACGTAGCTTTTCGCGGAGTGCGGCAATCTGTCAGCTATTGGCCACAGCCATCGGGCATCAGTGTCGTGTTGTGAACTTGTTCCGTCTTAGAATCGACTTCGGCAGGCAGTCTGACGCGGTTATTGCAAATTGATAGAGATTGCCCCGTCGCTATGCTTCGCAAACGCTCCGCGCAATGAATCTACGCATCAACAAATCAACAAACTGTCTGAACTGTGATTAAAATGATTAAATGATGTCCATGATTACTATGACGAACTACAAATAAGCAAATCAACAAACTGTCTGAACTGTGATTAAAATGATTAAATGATGTCCATGATTCCTTTGACGAAATACAAATCAACAAATAAGCAAACTGTCTGAACTGTGATTAAAATGATTAAATGATGTCCATGATTTCTTTGACGACCTACAAATCATCAAATCAACAAATCACCGAATCACCGAATCACCGAATAAACAAATAAACGCATCAACATGTCTGACACCGTCATAAAATAGAGAACCTATGTAAAAGCTACGGCTCCGGCGTGATTAGAGGAACTAAAAATCAAATGAAATGACTTCCCTGGCTGAAATAAAAAGCAAGTTGAAAAAACAAAAACCAATTTTGTTCAGAGAATATCCTATAAGTTCCATGGCCATCTTTGGATCTTATGCCAGACAGGAGCAAAAAGAAATGAGTGACTTAGATATTTTAGTAGAGTTTAACGCTAAAATTGGAATCAGATTTATTGACCTGGCCAATGCAATTGAGGATGTTGTGAAAGTAAAAGTAGATTTGGTCTCAAAGAATGGCATAAAGGAAAAGTATCTATATGCTATTACCTCTGAGTTAATTTATGTCTAAACGTGAAAATATACTACTTCTTGAAGATATGCTCGAAGCTTCTTTAAAAATTAAAAGATATACATCCGGGCTTTGCTTGGAGCAGTTTATTGAAGATGAAAAAACCATTGATGCCGTAATAAGGAATTTTGAGATCATCGGCGAAGCAGCAAACAGGGTAGATCCAGATTTCAGACTTGAGAATTCTCAAATTGAATGGAATCATATCAGGGGATTCAGGAACAGGATTGTCCATGATTATTTTGGGATTGACCTTGAAATAGTTTGGACAATTATAGAGGAATTTCTTGATGAGCTTATTGATTGGCTGGAGACTTTGTTGGCAAATAAGTGACTGTCAGTCAAAATTGTTCGATAGCAGATGTCTAATATGAAAAGGATAGGCGATAGTAGATATGTGATTTTAGATTCTTCATTCGCCAATCTCAAATCAACAAATCAACAAATCAACAAACTGTCTGAACTGTGATTAAAATGATTAAATGATGTCCATGATTCCTGACGACCTACAAATCAGCAAATAAGCAAACTGTCTGAACTGTGATTCTAATGATTAAATGATGTCCATGATTCCTTTGACGAAATACGAATCACCAAATCACCGAATCACCGAATCACCGAATAAACAAATTGAACGACGAAGTACTGGTAAAAGTAGAAGGCGTCTCCAAAAAGTTCTGCAAGTTAGTTCATAGCTGATAGCTCATAGCAAATGGAAAACCCAAACGATTTTAATTTTAAAGACCTGCATGTTTGGCAAAAAGCTGTTGATTTTGCAACAACGGTTATTGACACTGTCGAGAATAATTCATCCGATAGAAAGCATTTTAGATTGCTGGAGCAGGTAGAATCATCAGCAACTTCGGTTGCTTTAAATATTGCCGAGGGCAAAGGAAGGCACTCTAAGAAAGAGTTCGTACAATATTTATATATCGCACGGGGTTCGTTATTTGAAACGGTTACTATGTTAAATATTTTTCATAGAAAAGAATGGATTAATAAATCTGATCTCAAAACCCTTGAAAGTGAGGGACTACAGTTAGCAAAAATGCTTAATGCATTAATAAGTTCAATTAAAAAATCAATTTAATATATAGCTCATAGGAAATAGCTCATAGCTAAATACTATCAACTATCAGCCATCAGCCATCAGCTATATACTAAAGACTATCAGCTAAATACTATCAACTATCAGCCATCAGCTATCAGCCATCAGCCATCAGCTATATGCCATCAACTAAATACCATCAGCCATGCAAGATGAAGTACTCGTAAAAGTAGAAGGCGTCTCCAAAAAGTTCTGCCGCGACCTGAAGCGCTCCCTGTGGTACGGCGTGAAAGACATCTCTTCCGAACTGATAGGCTCCAGCAAAAGCGGACAGCTACGCAAGAATGAATTCTGGGCGGTGGATGATGTGAGCTTTGAGCTCCGCCGCGGTGAGTGTCTGGGGCTCATCGGCCATAATGGTGCTGGCAAAAGCACACTACTGAAAATACTTAATGGACTGATAAAACCCGACAAAGGCCGCATCACCATGCACGGACGGATAGGGGCGCTGATAGAGCTGGGTGCCGGCTTCAACCCCATCCTGACCGGGCGGGAAAACATCTACAACAACGGTGCAGTGCTTGGTTTCAGCAAAAAGGAAATAGCAGCCAAGTTTGACGCCATCGTGGAGTTTGCCGAGATTGATGATTTTATTGATACTCCTGTGCAAAACTACAGCTCCGGCATGAAGGTACGGCTGGGCTTTGCTGTGGCCGCCCAAATGGAGCCTGATGTGCTACTTATAGATGAAGTGCTTGCCGTGGGTGATATTGGGTTTCAAACCAAATGTTTTAACCGGATAATGGAATTGTTAAAAGGAAGCGCTGTTATTTTTGTCTCTCATTCTATGCCAATGGTGGGGCGTTTGTGTAACGGATTGCTTTTAATGGATCATGGACGTGAAGAATATCTTGGGCATAATATGGCAAAAGGTATTGATCTATATCTTGAACGATTTTCACAGGAAGGTGTACAAATTCTCGGATCTGGTAAAGCAGAAATATTAAATTTATTGTTATATCCAGATGGTGAAAATGGGAATAAAGAAATTTTAAATATGCCGGCCAGGAAACATATTAATGTCAAAGTTCAAATAAGGGTGGATAAGTTAATAGAGAAATTCAGTATTGCAATTGGATTTTTGATAAAACTTTGCGAAGCATTGCATTGGTTTATTCCAAAAGAGACGAATTGATAATAAAAAATACAGGAGAAACAATGGTTATTGGTATCAGTATCCCAAATTTTTTTTCTCCTGAAAATTATATTATGAATATCACAATCTATGAAGAGACTAATGACCCTTTACGTTTTGGAGAGACTTTAATAAGCTATAATGGAATACGAAAAATCAAGGTCACGGGTAACAACTTAATATCATATACCCCCATTCAATTGGAATGCCGTTGGAATGAACTATAACCGAGTTTGGATCAGTGTACTTATATATATTTATAAAATAGTCTAATGAGATTAGTGATGATTTTAATGAGAATGATTTTTTCCAAAAAATGAGTAAATTATGTCTTTTAGGTTTCGATTTTTAAAAAGATTTTTAGCTAATAAGGTAAAAACATATTTAGAAAATTCTGGATATAAAGTTGATTATAAGAATCCATTGGGAGTCGTTCCAAATTCATCATTTGATTTTCGACAAATGTTTCATAAGGTAACTAGTTATTCTCAGCAAGGAGAAGACTTGGTCTTAGATAGAATACTGTGTCGAAAGTTAAACATTAATTTAAATACCTATAAGGGCTTGTATGTAGATGCAGGTGCATATCATCCCATTTCACATTCTACAACATATTTGCTTTATAAAAGAGGTTGGGAGGGTGTCTGCGTTGATATTTCTCAAAAGAGTTGCGATATAATCAAAAAAGTAAGGCCTAGGGATCATGTTGTGAATGCTGCTACTTCTGATATAGATGGCGTCGTTTATTTTAAAGATAATAATTCAATATCGTTAATTCATGAATCAACTAAACAACAAGTAGATGGATATAAACCTATAAGGTCGTTTAGATTAACTACTATTTTGAACTCATTAGGTATTAATCGACAAATAGATTACCTAAATATTGATACTGAGGGTGCAGAAATTCAAACGCTTAAAGGATTAGATTTTAAAAGGTTTTATCCAACTATTATCTCTGTTGAAATTCATGCCGACGACATCTTTGAAGCTTTAAAAACTGAAGTTGCTGAATTTTTATTCCAACAAGATTATAAATGTGTAGGTTGTAATGTGATTACATATTTTTTATAAGAAAATCTAAATAGTTAAATGGAAATACTAGATTGCACACTACGAGATGGTGGCTACTATACTAACTGGGACTTTAGCAAAGAAATTGTTGACAGCTACATCGATGCAGTAAATCAACTGCCAATTGACATCATTGAAATTGGTTATCGAAGTCCTGTGAAGCAAGACTACCTGGGGGAGTATTTTTACTGTCCGCAATATGTGATTGACTACATTACTGAAAAATGCCGGAAGCAAGTCGCCATCATGTTCAACGAGAAGGATGTGCGGCCGGAAATGCTGGATGACCTGTTGAAAGGTTGTGACGCGATATCTTTGGTACGCCTGGCTGTGGATCCAGACAACCTGGAGCGGGCCATTGTACTGGCGAAGGCCATAAGGCAGCGCGGATTCGAGGTGGCCTTGAATATCATGTATATGTCGAAATGGAATGAGAAGCAAGGCTTTCTCGATTTGATGTCCCAGGTTGACGATGTTGCCACATATGTAAATATGGTCGATTCCTATGGAGGGGTTTATCCGGATGAAGTGAAAAAGATATATCGGGATCTAAGGTCTCGCACATCAGTAAAAGTAGGGTTCCATGGGCATAACAACCTGGAACTTGGTTTGATCAATTCTCTGACCGCAATAGAATGTGGCGCAGATATAATTGACGTGACCATTACGGGTATGGGCAGGGGTGCAGGGAATGCCAAAACTGAATTACTATTAACGACGCTCAACAGTAAAAAAGGTCTGCCGGTAGATTTTAATGTCTTGGGAAAAGTGGTCAATGAGTTTGAGAAGATGATGGAGCACTACAAATGGGGTACAAATTTGCCATATATGATCGCCGGGGCAAATTCATTTCCTCAGAAGGATGTCATGGAATGGGTTTCCAATCGGTTTTATTCATACAACAGTATCATAAGAACCCTGCAAAACAGGAAGGATGGTAGAAAGGATAATTTCCAACTACCCAAGCTGACATCGAATAAATTTGTTGATGAGGTTGTTATCGTTGGGGGTGGGCCAAGTGCCATAATGCATGCCAGTGGCATCACCAACTTCTTAAGCACACGTAAAAAATGTGCCATTATCCATGCAAGCTCCAAAAATGCCAAGCCATACAAAAACCTGGATAATGAACAATTTTTTTGTCTTGTCGGTAATGAAGGCCACCGGCTGGAAGATGCCTTTGATGATCTTGGAGAATTCAAAGGCAAATGCATATTACCTCCTTATCCGCGCAAGATGGGTACCTACATTCCTGAAAGGATCATAGATAAATGTTTTGAACTTCGTGAAATGACTTTTACCAAATCTTTAGTAGATACGCATACTGCCATTGCTATTCAAACGGCTATTGATTTAAAAGCTTCACGAATTTACCTGGTTGGATATGATGGATATTATGATAATGTCAGCATGGTAGAGCGGGAATTGTCCGCGGAAAATGAAGAACTTTTTAGAAAAGCGACTAAAACTATAAGCATCTGCAGCTTGTTCCCTACAGCATACGATGTGGATGTGAAATCCTTATATTCCCTATTAATACATGAGTGATCAAATTGCTGTCTTTTTACCCACGCGGACCGGAAGCCAAAGGGTAAAAGACAAAAACACAAAACCATTTGGTGGGTTTCAAAATGGATTATTAGGACTTAAACTTAAGCAGTTGCTTCAGGTTGATGGTATCGTGATTTATCTATCCACCAATGATCCTTTGTCAAAAAGGATTGCCGCAGACATTGATTCTTCAGGCTTGAAGATCAAAGTCATAGATCGCCCGAATGAATTGTGTTTGGACAGCACCTTGTTATCAGATTTGATTGATTATGTACCATCGATCATTTATGAGGCACATATTTTGTGGACGCACGTCACTTCTCCGCTGATTCATTCAGGTTTGTATCAAAAAGCCATAGACATCTATCTCAATCAGTTGGGCCATGGATTTGATTCATTGATGACTGTTAGAAAATTGCATGAATTCTTATGGTCAGCAGAAGATAATGATTTTGTGAGTTTTGACCGAAAAATCATTAAGTGGCCAAGAACCCAAGACATCAAGCCATTATTTCAAGTAAATAGCGGGATCTTTCTTGCTCCACGTAAGCGGTATTTATTGGGCGACCGAATTGGTGACAGGCCATATTTACTGGAATTAAATTCATTTGAGTCGATGGATATTGATTGGAATGAAGATTTTGAATTGGCAGAACTCATATATGAGCGGGCTAACAAATAAAAGGGTTATTTTGTGGGATTTTGATGGTGTGATCAGCGATTCTAACCAGGTTCGGAAGTTTGGTTTTGAAGAAATTTTTAAGGATTTTCCAGCTGAGGAAGTTTCAAAACTTTTAATCTTTCACAATAAAAATGGCGGGCTCTCAAGGTATGTAAAGATCAGGTATTTTTATGAAGTTTTGCTTGGCACCTCAATAACTGAGAGCGAAGTTTTAGAATTAGCACATGCCTTTTCATCAATTATGAAAGAAGAATTGATAAAACCGGAATACCTTATTCGGGATGCGATTGACTTTATAAAAGACAACTACCAGAAATATGAAATGCATATTGTTTCTGGTTCAGATCAGAATGAATTAAGATTTCTTTGTAAATCCCTTGGTATTGATACCTACTTTAAAACAATCAATGGTTCTCCAACACATAAAAATGCCCTTGTTGCCAATTTACTTAAGACTTATCACTATGCAAAAGAAGATGTAATCCTAATAGGTGATTCTATCAATGACTACGAAGCTGCTAGTTTAAATAATATTACTTTCTCGGGGTATAATAATACTGCGTTGGAAGAAAAAGGAAATTACATAAGACAATTTATATGTTAGTACAGGTAGATGGTTGGTCAGGTAGTGGGAAGTCGGTATTGATGTACCTACTCGATGGGCACCCTAATATTTATTCTCATCCGTTTCATGATGTTATTCAATTCTTATTTAGGAAAGAAAACTGGGATGAAGAATGGGTTAGAGTAAAGGATATACGTGAACTCAGAACAAGGTTGGCATTATTTACTGAGTATTTTCGAACAGAAAGTTTTATAAGGCAAGGGAAATATATTCTTGAATTTAGCAAGGACAAGCATTTGTCTTATAGCCTCCCATTTTCCTTTGATGCAATTGATAGTTCCATTATTAGAACAATATCTAAGTTGCAATGTTGGTCACCTGAGCAACTGATTAATAACTTTTACCAATGTTTCTATCAACATATTTTTCAGACAACAAATCATGTAAAACATATTGCAATTATGGGAGGCTGGAAAGATCTTGATAATTTTAATGTTTTTTCTACCCTTATCCTGACTCAAAACGGATTCTTGTTAGAAGAGATATTAAAGATGTTATTGCTGTAAAAGTAGGAAGAAGACCAATTGAAATTGATTACCGATCAAAACTACATAATAATCACACCGTAGTAGAAATGATTGAAAACAATGAAATTCATGATTGTTTAGCTTATTATAGACGTTACGAAGAATTAAGCAAATTAATTCCTGATAATGTACTGATTATAGATTTTGAGAAATTAGTGCTTGATAAGGAAAGGACAATGCAAAAGGTTTCTAATTTTTTAGGCATTGAATATATGGATTTGCTATTAGAAAGTTCATTTTTAGGAGAACCAATATTTAGCGAGGGGAAAGATTATTCAAGTCAAATACTAGACAGGTATGAAGACTTGTTGTTACATGAAGAAATTGCGAAAATAGAGATAGAAATTTTAAGAATCTCACAAGAAAAAAGTCTCTTATCCAAATTGAATAGTAAAATACTGGCAATTCTCATTTTTGTCCTTAAAAGAATATCCTTTATTATAAAAAGTACCACAAAGTATTTTGAAAAAAGAATTGATCGGTGATGGGAATTGAATAGTATTATCCAACGTAAATCATAAAGTGAACGATTTATATAAAAAAGTATTCATAAAGTTAAGAATCCTCGTTTTTAGATATTCTTTATTTTCAAAAATTGGCAAATTACTGCCCTATCAGTTTGTAAATTTAGTGAACAGGTTGTTGAATACCCGCTTGAGAGTCTCCAAGTTTGTCAATATCGATCAAATAAGCAATAAATCAATAAATGCCACCTCAGATAATGTTAGAATTTACAGTCCGTCTATTTATGGGAAACCCGAAAAATCGAGAGTAGAAGAGGTTGCTGATAAATCAATTTATATTCACAGATTAGAAAATTTCCTTGTATATCCCCGATCTTCCCTCCTCATAAATGCTTCCAATAATAGCGTATTTGTAGAATATAATTATACTAAAAGTAAGGATCTTATATTTAAGGATGACTATATCTATGAAGTAGTAAATTGTCTTATTTACTACTTGCCAAATAAGGAAAACATAATAAAAGTAAAAAAGGGTATATCGCTTTTAGGTAAAGGTAGTTGGAACTATTTCCATATGCTTTTAGAATATCTACCAAAACTATATTTTATTGAGGATAATAAAAGTGAATACACGCTTTTGGTCAACCATGCTTTTCGTGATCAAGATAGTTTCATGTTTTTATCTGGTAAATTGTTTAATGGCGAAGTCCTTTATGTAAATGACCGCGATGTTATACTGGTGGATGAATTAATATATGTCACGACTCCATTGTATTTGACGTTTAACAAAAAGACTGCGTTTGACCTCTCAGATATGAGATACAACAGTCGGATTATAGAGTGGATTGGGGCATTAAACAATATACTCAATGAAGAATTGACACATAAATTAGAGGAATTGGAGCCTTTTGAAAAAGTATTTTTATCTCGCAGTAACCTTACAAGGAATTATAATTGTACAGGTATTGAAAAAATAGCAGAAAACAAGGGATTTATGATAGTAGATTTTTCAGAATTGCCATTTTTACATCAAATTGCAATCATGCGAAATGCTAAATTCTTCGTTGGCCCTACCGGTGCGTCACTATCAAATTTGGTTTTTTGTAAAGCAGGTACAATAGGACTTACCTGGATGCACAGTGCCTGGGGCGAATTTCCTGCCTACTCAACCCTGGCAGAATTATGTGACGTAAAACTATTTTATCTTCAGGTTAAATCATCCGGTAGCGATTACCATGGAGCATATTATCTTGATGAAGACTATTTTAGTAATACCATTGATTCAATCGAAAAAGAATACCTCTCGGTAAATGAGCGTGTGTAAACTCATAAGTCTCCCCAAAATCCTTGATCGCCGCGGAAACCTCTCCTTTGCCGAGTCAGGGAATCACATACCTTTCGACATTAAGCGCGTGTACTGGATCTACGACGTACCCGGTGGTGAAACGCGTGGCGGCCACGCTTTTAGGGAAACAACGAAATGATCATTGCCCTATCCGGCAGTTTTGATGTGGTACTGCACGATGGCCGGGAAAAATCGCGATACAGCCTCAATCGATCGTACTATGGTCTGTTTGTGCCAAAGATGATCTGGCGAAGCATGGAGAACTTCTCTACCAACAGCCTGGCGCTGGTACTCGCCTCTATTCCATACGACGCCAACGATTATATCCGGAATTTTGAGACTTTTAAGCAAATGCACAATGGAAGCTGAAAAGACCTCGATTGAAAACTGTCAGGTGGTGGATTTGCCTAAAATCCATAATCCGGCCGGCAACATTACTCCGATCATTGGAGAGGTGGATTTACCTTTCGCGATTGAAAGAGTCTATTATCTATATGATGTTCCAGGGGGTGAAACACGAGGGGGCCATGCCCACAAACACCTACAGCAGTACCTGGTGGCAGCAGGAGGAAGCTTCGATGTGGTGCTGTTTGATGGTAAGGACAAAAAAACAATTTCACTCAACCGTCCATACTTTGCACTGCACATCGTGCCCGGTATATGGCGGGAACTTAAAAATTTCAGCTCCGGCTCCATCTGCCTGGTGCTGGCTTCTCATAAATATGAAGAGTCAGATTATATAAGGGACATCCATGAGTTCAGAAATTTCAAAAAACTATAAAGTAAATCCATTGTCGGAAGTACAAACCACCGCTATTGGAGAAGGCACTACCATATGGCAGTATTGTGTGGTGCTCAAAGGCGCACGTATTGGAAATAACTGCAATATCAACTGCCAGGTATTTATTGAAAATGATGTCGTCATTGGCAATAATGTCACAATAAAACCCGGTGTGCAAATATGGGATGGTATTACCCTGGAAGATGATGTGTTTATCGGGCCAAATGTCACCTTCACAAATGATTTGGTACCCCGCTCGAAGCACTATCCCGATACATTTCTCAGAACAACCATCTGCCGCGGCGCATCTCTGGGCGCCAATGCGACGATCCTTGGAGGAATCACCATCGGGGCATACGCGGTCATAGGTGCAGGAAGCGTCGTGACCAAAGATATACCGCCATTTACCCTTTGGTATGGGAACCCGGCCATTCATAAAGGATATGTGACAAAAGGTGGAGAGGTAATAGCACTGGATTTAATTTCACGCACAACAGGGAACAAATACAAAATGACAGGCGATGGGCCTGTACCCGAGATATGATCAAATACCTGGAACTCAATAAGGTCAACGCTCCCTACCGAGCGGAGATTGAAGATAAACTCAAAACCATTCTCGACAAGGGCTGGTATCTGCTGGGCGACGAACTGGAGCAGTTTGAACGTTTATTTGCCAGCTATTGTGATACGAAGCATGCCATCGGTGTTGCCAGCGGACTGGATGCGCTCAAGCTGATCATCAAAGGATATATGGAACTGGGGCTGCTCGGAGAAGGAGATGAAGTCATCATCCCGTCTTTTACTTTCATTGCAACTGCGCTCGCAGTAACTGATTGTCATTTAAAACCCGTATTTGCAGATATTGAAACAGGTTCTTTCAATATCGATCCTAAAGAAATACGCGATAAAATTACGTCCAGGACCAGGGCTGTCATCGCGGTTCACCTGTACGGCCAGACAGGAGATATGGCTGAAATCGAAAAGGTATGTAAACAAAACAACCTCCTGCTTATCGAAGATGCAGCACAGGCTCACGGAGCTACTTTTATAGGGAAGAAGGTTGGCAGCATCGGCGATGCCGCTGCATTCAGTTTCTATCCGGGCAAGAACCTCGGGTGTATGGGAGATGGCGGCGCTATAACAACCAATGATGATCGTCTTGCCGAAATGGTGACCGCACTAAGGAATTACGGTTCACGGGTGAAATATGAGCATTTATACCAGGGCATTAACAGCAGGTTGTCAGAAATACAGGCAGCGATTCTTTCCGTAAAGTTGAAATACCTCGATGAAGAGATTCGCACCCGGAACGCCATCGCAACCAATTACCTGCGCGGTATCAAAAACCCGAAAGTTAGGTTGCCCTCAGTTCATGAGGACAGGTCGCATACCTGGCATATTTTTGCGATACAATCATATGAACGAGATCGGTTGAGGACATACCTGGACGAAAAAGGCATACAAACACAGATTCACTATCCGGCGCCGGTCCACAAGCAGCCGGCATACGCATCGTTTAATTCATTGGAATTACCTGTCTCTGAAAATATTGCCCGGTCGGTGTTGAGTATTCCATTGAATTCCATGGTTAGCGAAGAAGAGCAGGACTATATAATAAAAGCAATCAATGAGTTCTGATTTACCTTTGGTAAGTATCGTTGCGATCTGTTACAACCAGGCACGGTTTGCTGTGGAAACCCTGGAAAGCATCCGCAACCAGACCTATCCGAATATCCAGTTGATTGTCGTTGATGATTGCTCTACGGACAATTCAGCGGAGGTAATTCAAAACTGGATCGATGAACATAAAGTGGATTGTGAATTTGTGAAGCATGCAGAAAATCTGGGCGTTACTAAAACCTGTAATGATGGGCTCAGAAGGGTAAAAGGGGAGTATTATCAGATCATTGCTTGTGATGATATTTTGTTAACAGAAAAAATTGAAAGGCAGGCTAAATTACTAATCCAAGCTGATTTAAAAGTGGCATTAGTTTATTCAGATGCATTTCTGATGAACCAAAACAGTGAATGGTCTAGATCAGGAGGCAAATTTATTCAACTAAATAATTTACTCTTTAGTATACCTACTGGTTCGCTTACCCGATTTTTAATAAAAAGTAATGGTTTGATTTGCGCTCCTACAGTTTTGATAAAGTCCCAATTAGCAAAAGATATAGGCTGGTATGATGAAAAGCTACGTTTCGAAGATTTGGACATGTGGTTAAGACTATCTACAAAGCATGAAATCCTTTTTGATGAAAGAATCAGCACTTGTTATAGAATTCATAATAATAACTATACAAATGCACTTAAAAGGGATTTTGATCAACTCGAAAGCTGGTTTTTGATTTATTGGAAACATAGAATCAGTCATAGGAATGATATATATCCCAGACTTATTTCCATTATTAAATTGATGGTTCTTCAATCAAATGCAAGCGTAAAAGAATATGTGAGGATGATTGTTCATTTTTATAAGCCGGCAAATAATTTAAAATTTGCACTTATTAGATATTTGCCCATCAAGTTGATTTCATTGATGGTTAGATTTTTAAATTAGCTCAAATCAAAAGGTATTCTTAGTGAGAATTCTAATCACGATCGACAGTTTTTATGACGGCGGTGCCGAGATGGCGGCTATACGATTAGCTAATGCCCTGCAGCAACAAGGAGAAAAAATCGTATTTTTAGAACTTAATAGCCAGTTGTCATCTGAAAAAAAACAAATTAGAATCTTATGCAAGGATATTCATTTATATCAACCGGACTACAATACGATTGTTGCTTTCTTCTATAAAATGAGATTTTTGGTTCCAGTCTTTTTTAAACCAGAGTTCACCAGATTGTACCATTTTATTAAGAAGTTATCAATAAAATTAATGCTATGGAAAGAAAATATTTGGATTATCAACAGCCATCATATTTCTACTGACGATTTTTTTTCAAAGATGAACTCTTCAAAATATTTATTGGTTTCTTCTTTCCATGGGCATTATGAATTGTTGCAAAAGGAAAATTCGGATGGAGATAAAGTAAAGGGTACTTTTAGTAGAATTTTTGAAGGAGTTGATCATATTGTCTATACGGCAGATAAACATAAACAAACACTTGAAAGCTTTTCCTATCCATTGCATAGAACGTCGAGAATTTATTATGGGATAGATTTTAACTATACAATCATTCCGACAACCTATTATGTTGGCAATACATTATCGATTTGCGTTGTTTCAAGAGCGATCGCTGGAAAAGGTTGGGAAGAATTGGTGCAGGCCACACTGAACTTGTCAGCTAAAAACAATTATCGATTAAAACTTCACCTCATAGGTGATGGCCCTTTATTAGATTATTTGAAGGATAAATATTCCAAAATTCCGAACATAGAATTTTGCGGCTATAAAACCACAGAGGAAATTTTTGAGCACCTCAATTACCATACCCATATTACAGCTTTACTTTCAACTTTTGAAGCCGAGAGTATGCCAAATTCCATCATCGAATATTTGGCCTGTGGCAAACCAGTGATCGCTACTGACAATGGCGCTATACCCGAAATGTTAGAATACAATGGGGAACTTGCAGGAACAATTATAAAGTTAACTGATCGTAAGCTTAATATCGAAGATGTTGAGGACGCAATAAAGTGTTACCTCAATGATCCAAAACTTGTTGAAATTCAATCAGTACATGCATTCAAGGCATTTGAGAAATTTAGAATTGAAAAAAGCGTAGGGCAGTATCAGCAACTATTTAAGGAATTGTCAAATCAGATGTCATAATTTTATTTTTCAAATCCAACCATTTTTACAAAAAAATATTGAAATCCATATAGGATCATATGCCTCATGGTAAGACATTGATTTCTGTCGTAATTCCTGTTAAAAATGGTGCTGAAACACTCGATGCCTGTCTGTATGGAATTGCGAGCCAAAAAGTAGGTGCCGATATTGAAGTCATCGTCATCGACTCAGGTTCTACTGATAATTCACTTGATATCATCAGGAAGTATCCAAAACCCAAAATCATTTCAATTGACCCGGCATCATTCAACCACGGCCTGACAAGAAATCTGGGCGTGGCGCATGCAAATGGAGACTTTGTTGTCATGACCGTCCAGGATGCTGTACCGGCTGATGAACATTGGCTGGCAAAGATGCTCCGGCATTTTGATGATCCCAACGTGGCGGGTGTGTGCGGACAGCAGGTAGTGCCACATCATAAGGACAAAAACCCGCATCTGTGGTTCAGGCCGATGAGTCAGCCTAGTATAAGAAAGGTGCATTTTAATACTCAGGAAGAATATGATTTGCTACTTTCCGAAGAAAAAAAGCAGGCGTGCAGTTGGGATGACGTAAATTCCATGTACCGCAGGGAAGCGCTTTTGAAGATGCCTTTCCGGGAGGCATTTTTGCAGAAGATGCCATGTGGGCGCAGGATGCACTGAGAGCCGGCAATACCCTGGTTTATGATACATCGGTCAGGGTACATCACTATCATTATCAATCCTTTGAATATACCTATAAGCGCGTACTCACCCAGTTGTATTTTGCTTATCAGATATTTGGATTGAAGCAGCAGCTAGTCTCTAAAAAGTCGCAATATCTGAAGATCGTTTACAGAAACCTGAAATACAAAGCACATCCAAAATGGATCTGGCATAATTTCCAGATCATCCATGGGCGGAAAAAGGCTTTCAGGGATTTCCACGATTGGCTGGGGCAGGGAGAAGAATTTTTGGATAAAATGTATAAACAGGTATGTCAGGCACCACCACAGGGCATACAAAAAAATGACTGATTTCCCCCTCGTTTCAGTTTTGATGACTGTATATAACCGTGAAAAGTTTATTGCGCAGGCAATAGAGAGCGTGCTGGGAGCCAATTACAAAAATCTGGAACTTATTATTGTTGACGATGGCTCTGTTGATGAATCGATGAAAATTGCGGAGTATTATACAACCAGGGATTCCAGGATTAAAATCTACTATAATGAACAAAACCTGGGGGACTATCCCAACCGCAACCGTGCGGCCACCTATGCCAAAGGGAAATACCTGAAGTATGTGGATTCTGATGACTTCGTTTATCCCGATTGGTTCACTGTAATGGTAGATGCTATGGAAAAGTTTCCAGAAGCCGGATTGGGTCTGAATAGATTCGTAAGAAACTCGGAAAATTCCGGGCCTTTTTATTACAATTCTGAACAGGCCTGGCGATTACATTTTTTTCAGCGACCGGTCTTTGGGGCCTCTCCGCTGAGTGCGATTATGCGCAGGGATGTGTTTGAATCGCTTGGCGGTTTTTCGAATATCCGCTATTCCGGTGATTTGGATATGTGGCTTAAGATGACTTCTAAAAGTGGGTTAGTGATTACAGAGCATCCTCTGGCAGAATGGCGAAGCCATGGAGACCAGGAGAAGGAAAAAGGCGCAGACCATTATCTGATGACCGGCAGATTGATTGAAAAAAAATATCTGGAAGCGGATGCTTGTCCTTTGAAAGCAACGGACAGAGGAGCTGCTTTAAGGCTCGTGTACATTTCCCATGTTTTGAAGATTCTGATGCATTTGAAAAGGAATAAAATATCCACAGCACAGAAATTGAAAAAAGCTTATGGAATATCATGGGTACAGATTATAAATACTATCCTGGCAAAATTAAAATACGGGCCTAACCTTTATAATAAACTTCAGCGTAAAAACCTTGGAAACTCAATATGATCCCTGTTACCAAACCATTTCTTCCACCGCGCGCAGAATACGAACGCTATCTGGATGGTATCTGGAACCGCAACTGGCTTACCAACCATGGCCCGCTGGTCAATGACCTGGAATTGAAACTGAAGAAGTACCTGGGCATTGATCATTTGCTTTACCTGGCTAACGGTACCCTGGGTTTGCAGATTGCAATCAAGGCCCTGGAACTGAAAGGGGAAGTGATTACTACTCCTTTCTCCTATGTAGCCACATCATCCAGCCTGGTATGGGAAGGGTGCCAGCCGGTATTTGTGGATATCGATCCGTCTACATTCAACATCGATCCATCTAAAATCGAAGCAGCCATCACAGATAATACAACTGGCATCATGGCTACCCATGTGTTTGGCAACCCCTGCGAAATTGAAAGAATTGAAGCCATCGCCCGAAAGCACAACTTGAAACTAATCTATGATGCCGCCCACGGATTTGGGGTGACTTACAATTCAAAACCACTCGTGGAATATGGCGATATCAGTGTACTGAGTTTCCATGCCACCAAGCTGTACCACACCGTAGAAGGTGGTGCAGTGGTGACCAAGCAGCCGGAACTACTAAAACGAATGGCTTACCTGCGAAATTTTGGTCACGAGGGAACAGAAGCGTTTAACGGCGTTGGGATCAACGGAAAAAACTCTGAGTTCCATGCAGCGATGGGCTTGTGCAACCTGAAGTATATTGACGGTATATTGGAGCGGTATAAAGCGAATTATCATTATTACCTCAACTGGTTATCTAAAAGCCCGGAACTTACTTTTCAAAAGATTCATGAGGGGGCGCTTTACAATTATGCCTACTTTCCGGTATTGTTTGAAAGTGAGAATACACTTAAAAAAGTGAAAGCCGAACTTGAAAAGCACCAGATATTTCCGAGGCGATATTTCTATCCTTCGCTGGATACACTGGAATACATCCGGGAACAGGAGGTACCTATTGCCCGGAACATTTCATCGCGCATATTGTGCTTGCCAATGTCGTTTCATTATGCTGAAGAAGAGTTGGAAATGGTGTGCAGGATTGTGCTGAGGACCTTAAAGTTTTCAGTATGAAAAAGAATGTTGTCCTGTTTGGAGCAGGCTCACACGCACATGTTGTAATCGATATTATTGAGAAACAGGATATCTGCAACATCATCGGACTAATCGACTCTAAGAGAAACCCGGGTGAAGTCTTCGATGATTATATGATTATTGGTAAACAGGAAAATCTGGTTTCATTAAGTAAGGAGTACTCCATAGATGGCGGCATCGTTTGTATCGGGGATAATTATTGGAGAGGTTTTGTTGTGGAGTTTATTCTAAATCTTGTACCTGAATTTAAGTTTTTCAATGCGATTCATCCCGACTGTGTTATTGGAAAGGGGGTAAAAATTGGCCAGGGAAATGTTTTCATGCCGGGTGTAATTATTAATCCCTATGCCTCTGTTGGGAACCACTGTATTATAAATACGAATTCTTCTTTGGAGCACTTTTGCGTTATGGAAGATTATTCGAGTTTGTCGGCTGGTGTAACTACCGGCGGTTATGTGGAGATTGGAGCTTACAGTGCTGTCGCTCTTGGAGTTACTCTTTTCGACCGGATCAAAATTGGCAAGCATACTGTTATTGGTTCTGGCGCTTTGGTGACCAGGGATGTCGAAGATTATGTTTTGGCGTATGGGATTCCGGCAAAAACTGTCCGATCACGAAATCGGGGGGACAAATATTTAAAATGAAAGTAAGTGTTTGCGTCATTACTTATAATCATGAATTGTTCATTGAAGAATGTTTGATTTCTATTCTTTCACAGAAAATAGACTTTGAATTTGAAGTCATCATAGGGGAAGATGGCAGTAAGGATAATACAAAGCACATAATACAAAAAATTCAAAATAAGTATCCCGGCAAAATACAGTTGTTGCCTGATGAAGGGAATCTCGGAATGATGCCCAATTTCATCAAAACGCTGAATGCTTGTACTGGGGAGTACATTGCTGTGTGCGAAGGGGATGATTACTGGACAGACCCAAACAAATTGCAGAAGCAAGTGGATTTTTTGGAAAACAACCAAGATTATGTGGCATGCTATACAGATATTCAGCACTATTTTGAAAAAGATGGATCGACAATAGACATCATACAGGATGGTATTGATACCATAAACATTTCTGATTTATTCATAAAGAACTACGTTACGACCTTAACAGCAGTTTTCAGAAATGGATTATTAAAAATACATGAGGAATTCTCATCACTCTCCATTGGCGATTGGCCTTTATTTACCATGCTGTCTCAATATGGTAAAATAAAGCGCCTTCCATTGATTACGGGTGTTTATAGAATACACGACTCAAATTATTTCCAGGCAAAATCTTATCAGGAAAAAAAACTTAAAGTAACAGAGGCCACAGAATTTCTTTACAGGCATCTTCATCCTCCATATCGTTCCCTGGCCGGGGAAAGGTTGGTTGACCACTATTACGTGTTAGCCGTTTTGTACGGGAGCGCGAATCAGTGGGATGCGGCCGTAGAATACTATCAAAAGATGCAGGGCTTGATCAGCAATGCCTGGAGTATAAAGGTTCTTCGTCTGAAAATCATTTTATTTTTATATCGTGTCAGAAATAAAATCAAATTATGAAATTCGAAGACATACAATTAGGTGATAAAGCTCAGATCAAGCACTTGATAACCAACCAGGATATCCAGGCTTTTGTAAACCTCACCGGTGATGACAATAAGTTACATACAAACAAAGCCTACGCGGCAGGCACCTCATTTAAAAAACCTGTGGCTCACGGCATGATCAGTGCCTCATTTATCAGTACTTTAATAGGAACCAAAATCCCTGGAGATGGCGCCTTGTGGTATGAGCAACATCTGGAGTTTCTAATGCCGGTACGTGTCGGAGATGAAATAGTAGTGAATGCGGAGGTTATTAAAAAAATTGACCGCTTAAATGCGATCGAACTTAAAACTGAAATATTCAACCAACATAAACAGAAGGTAATCTCAGGCACTGCAAAGGTTAAAGTGATTGAACAGGAATTGCCTCAAAATGAAGAATTGCTTGATCGCTCCAGCAATTTTGTGGTCATCATTGGAGCCACGGGAGGTCTTGGTAGTGCATTGGCGCAAAAATTAGCTTCACAAGGATTAAATCTGGTATTACAGTATCACCGGAATAAAGACAAGGCATTACTTTTAAAAAATGCTTTGGAAAGTGAATTTGGAATATCAGTATATATTTATCAAGCCAATATATCGGAAGAAGCGGAAATAAGGGAATTGTTTGATTATGTCACAAACAGACTTGGCCCAATACAAAAAATTGTGCACGCAGCTACTGGCCCATTGCCGATAATTCCTTTTGAAAAGCTTGAATGGTCAGATTTTTCGAAACACATTGACATTCACGTTAAAGGGTTGTTTTGGATAATTAAGACATGGCTATCGGTAAATCGGGAAATAAAGTATGGAAAAATGGTGGCAATTAGTTCACAGGTTTCCGATCATCCGTCCCCGAATCTGGCAGCTTATACAACAGCTAAGTCAGCCATGGAAGGAATGGTAAGATCTTTTGCGCTTGATCTGTCCAGGTATGGAATAAGGTTTAATCTGGTTTCCCCAGGCATGGTGGATACAGATTTAAACACAGATTGGTCTGAAAAAGCGAAATTGCTGGTTGCTGCCCAGACACCTTTGAGGCGCATTGCTAAGCCAGAGGATGTAGCCAATGCGATCAGCTATTTGCTTTCGCCGCATTCCGACTTTTTAACAGGGGAGACTATTCGTGTCAACGGTGGTTTAATAATGAAATAAAGTGGTTCAGCTAAAATACATCCAGATTCTTAAGGAGCTAAAAAGAATGAAAGAGGACCAAGCGAAAGCGGTCCTCAAAATCAACATCTTATCCAATATCATCGTTCACCAATTGGCTGATATCCTTGATTTTTGGCTTAGAAAACTTGGAGTGGTTTGTGAAATCAAATCCGGTAATTACGATAACATCATCCAGGACGCAGCCGCTATTCCGCGCGATGAGGTCGTCATTATTTTTTGGGAAGCAGCCAATTTTTCGGATGGCTTCCATTACACCATCAAAAATGCGAATGAAAATGAAACAGCTAAATACAGAAATAAAATTGCCGGTGAACTCGGACTGGTATTCCAGTCATTAAAAAATCATAAAAAGGTACTATTCAATGCTTTTCATTCAAAGCCATTTGAGTTGGGCATAAATCCCGGAAGGCTGGCGACCTTTGTATTGGAGTCGAATGAGGAACTTTTAAGGGTTAAGCCTGATAACGTGGTGGTGCTTGATCTGAATCCACTCTTTCTCAGTGTTGGCCTGGAGCAGTGCTTCGATCTGCGCAATTTTTACTCCTCCAAAGCCCTTTATTCTATTGATTTTTTTAAATCGTACTGCGATCACATCACACCCATGATTGCTGCATTGGCAGGCAAAATCAAAAAGGCGCTGATATTGGATTGCGACAATACACTTTGGCGTGGTATAATCGGTGAGGATGGTTTGGAAGGTATAAAGATATCCACACCGTTCAGGATGGTACAGTCAGCCGTAGTGGAATTGTATGCGAGGGGAGTTTTGATAGGCCTTTGCAGCAAAAACAATCCCGCCGATGTAGAAGATGTGCTGAACACGCATCCGCAAATGATCCTGAAAAACGACCACATCGTAATCAAGAAAATCAATTGGAACGACAAAGTTTCTAGTATTCTTGAAATACATCATGAGCTCAATCTCGGCTTGGACAGTTTCGTCTTTGTCGATGATGCGGAGTTTGAATGCAATCTGGTGAAAGAGCAACTTAAGGAGGTAGCCGTATATCAGGTCCCGGAAAAAGTCAACGATTACCCAAGGCTTATGGAAGATATTGCATCCCGGTTCTTCCGTTTTGAACAAAGTGCAGAGGATCTTGAAAAGACCGAGCAATACAGGGTACAGACTAAGCGCGAGGAGGCAAAGCGTGCCCATCATTCCATGGAGGATTACCTGCGCTCGCTCGAGCTGCACGTCACAATCGCCAGAAATGAAACAAATCAGGTGCCGAGAATCGCCCAGTTGACTCAAAAAACCAACCAGTTTAACCTGACCACGCAAAGGTACACAGAGCAGGATGTGTCGGCGATGCTGAGTAGTGGTGAATACGATTTCTTCACACTCGCCGTGAAAGACCGCTTTGGGGATAGCGGCATTACGGGGCTGGTGATTTTGAATCGCAGAGAAGAGGCAGCAGTGATCGACACCCTCCTTTTAAGTTGCCGGATTTTAGGTCGGAATATCGAGTGGGTATTTATGGATATGATCATGGAGTATATTGACAAACCTGTCATTCGGGCTGCATATTATCCGACCCTTAAAAATAGCCAGGTCAGCGATTTCTTCGACCGTTTGAATTTTACGCGTTTAGTCTCTGATCAAGTTGGACAACACTATGAAATAGAAAAATCTGCCTACCGCGCACACAATGAAATTGATTACATAAAATTGACGACATGGAAGAAAAGCTAAAGGAAGTGATGGCATCCGTTTTTGAAGTATCTCCGGAAGAGATAAGCCATCAAACCTCTTCCGACGATCTGGAGAAATGGGACTCACTGCACCACATGAACCTCATCGCTGCACTGGAAGAAGAATTCGAGGTGGAGTTTGACGAAGACGAAATACTGGATATGATCAATTTCAAACTGATACTGCTCACCCTTTCAGAAAAACTGAATTAATGCTCACGGTTGAAGAAGCGACAGAATGGGATTTTGAGCAAGTGCATTCACTTTTGTTGCAACTTAATTCCTCGACCATCTCCCGCGAAACCTGGCAAAAGACCTTTGAAAGTCCATATAATTCGGAAGGACCCCCAGGGTTTATCTTAAAAGATGTTGAGCAAGTCGTAGGGTTTTTAGGTACGATTTTTCAAAAAGGATTATCAATAGCCGGGAGGTCACATTTTGCAATATGCACAGTTGGATCGTGGATGAAAAGTACAGAAGAAACGGGCTTTTGCTTCTCAATAGGATTCATAAGTTAAAGGATGTTGTGCTTACCAATTTCTCGGCATCCGTGGGACCGTATCAGATCTTGAAACAATTGAAATGGAAGGAAATCGATAATACCCACTCCATTTATTTAATGCTCCCATTGAAATATTTCAGCAACCCTCAAGATCAGGTTGTAAAAGGGGAAGAGATGTATGAGGGGATGAGTGAAACCGTGAAGAAAATTGCAGAGGATCACCAACCATTCCTCTGTACACTCAATACCCTCCGAACCGAAATGGGAAACTCAATGCAGGTGTTTAAATCCGTACCTTATTTTCCCTCGAAGTTCAGTAGGGTTCAAAAAATTTTGCCGGTAAAATTCCAAATCGGGCAATTGTACTATACATCCGATCAAGAAGTGTTCTTTACCAATTTCCAAAACAATATGCGGGCGATCTGCAAAAAAGAAGGTTGGGTCGGCATCGTGGTCCCAAACAGGATGCTGCACAAGGCAGGGTTGGCTTTGGGGAAAAAATACTACGGACATCGGGCGGTGCTCGCAAAAACAAATCTGGATTTGACTTGAACAATCTGGATCTTTTATACTCGGAAGTTTTTGTGCTGGATTTAAATTGAATGAATTTTAAACATCAAATCAAAAGGGCTTTAAGTCCTCTTTTTGGTCCATATTTTAAAGGTCGTGGGCACATACTCATGTTGCACAGGATTGTTCCCGAATCAGATCATCCGAGGGTTCACAACACGGTGAATGAAATCAGCCCTAAGCAATTGAGTGACCTGATTGAATTTTACCAAAGCCATAAAGTGGATATCATCAGCATAACTGATGTTCCGGATTATCTTAAAAGTGGATCAGGTTATTTCGTAGTATTTACATTCGATGACGGATACAAAGACAATTTAACGGAGGCCTTACCTGTCTTCGAAAGCCACGAAGTGCCATTTACGGTGTATATCACTACAGGTTTTCCTGATAACAACATTTCGATCTGGTGGTATCTCCTTGAAAAAGTATTGCTTTCAAATGAAGGAATCCAATTCAACTGGGCAAATCAGAAACATCAATTCAAATGTGCAACACCGCAGCAGAAAGAGGATGTATTTAATATCATTAGAAGAATAATTATTGATACACCTTTTCATCAACAGCAAGAGCAACTTAAGACCGCATTTAGCCAACACACCGATGATCCCTATGCCATCACTGCTGAGCTGGCCATGAACTGGGATGAAATAAAGGAATTGGCTCAATCGCCATGGGTAACTATCGGCGCACATACGGTGCATCATCCGGCCTTAAACCAACTCAATGCCACAGAGAATGTTGAAGAGTGTCTGGGATCAAAGGAACGTCTCGAAGCTAAATTAAATCATCCGGTAGAACATTTTTCGTATCCGTTTGGAAGTGCAAATGAGGTTGGTGAGCGGGAATTTATAATAATTAAAGAAATGGGTTTTCGCACAGCAACAACCACTCGCTGGGGAAGTATTTACCGGGCTCATCTTAGACATCTGCAAAAACTGCCGAGAATACCTGTTAAACCCGATATTTCAGTTCAGTTTCTTGAAGAGGTAATAAAAGGCAGGGAGAATTTTATACGAGGGTCGAAGAAACGTGTCGTAACTATTTGATGGCTGACTATAAAAAAATTATTGTTTTCACAAATTCATACCCTTATGGCAACGGGTACAATTGGCTCGACAGCGAGATAGCCCTTTTTCAAAAGCATTTCCAGGATATGGCAATTTCTCCTTATTCCTATGAGGGGAATAAAATCCCACGACAAATCCCGCAATTCTCAAATCTGAAAATCCTTAATCCATGTACTGAAGAGGAAATCACTTTCACGAACCTATGGATGGTAAGACTAATTTTAACCGGACGTTTTTTTTTATTACCTGGCAGAGTTTTTTAAAGAAAAGGTATATAGTAATTCGTATTGGTTTAAAAGCTGGCTGCAGGCATCCCTTAAAACTGAAAAATTGTTGCAAACTCAAATCTTCGCAGATTTGACTAAAGAAATCAATAAATCAAACACAGTCCTGTATTACTACTGGGGTAACAATCAAACTTTGCTTGTGCCCTTTTTGAAGAAAATGGGATACGGAAAAATCGTGGTCAGATTCCATGGATTTGATCTGTATAAGGATCGCTTAGGTGGTTATCAGCCATTCAGACGACCATTGTTGGAAGCGCTTTCTATTGCTGCACCAATTTCAGAATTCGGTCTCAGATATTTAAAACAGGAATATTCAGATATTAAATTCAACGCCCGTGTATTAAGGCTTGGCGTAAAAGGTACAGGAAAATCCCCACGAAGCCAGAATGGTTGTGTCAATATTGTCAGTTGTTCGAGAATTATCCGTCTTAAACGAATAGAGTTAATACCGAGAATTTTAAAACAGTTGCCTTTCAGAATCAAATGGACACATATAGGTGATGGAGAATTCATCAATTTGGTGTATGAAGAAATTAAGGAACTGCCCCAAAACATGAAGTTCGAATTAACCGGATGGATGTCTGCAGATGAAGTTCCTGAATATTATCGAAACAATGCAGTCGATTTATTTATTTCTCTAAGTGAGTCGGAGGGTATCCCTGTTTCTATCATGGAAGCATTGGCCGCGGGAATACCTGTATTTTCAACTGATGTTGGCGGAATCCGGGAAATTGTAAATGATGAAGTGGGGTGTCTTATTGATCCAAATTTGACCGTGGAGGAAATGGTTGAGTTGCTGGCCGGGTTTATTAAGAGGTATTTTGAAACTCCGGAATTATTCAGAAACAGGGCGCATCAGCGATTTGAACAAATGTGCGATCAGGAAGTGTGTAACCGTAATTTATTGCAGGAGTTGTTATCATGAAGGTTTCTGTACTCATCCCTTCCTTCAACAATGCCACATGGCTTTCGGCCTGTTTGCAATCGTGCATCGATCAGGGGCAGTTATTACATGAGATCATTGTGGTTGACGACCATTCTACAGATAATAGTTGGGAGGTATTGCAAACGTGGCGAGACAAATATCCGGAAACCATTAAAATTTTCTTAAATCCCGAAAAGGGGGCAAACCATGCCCGGAATTATGCTTTTGAACAAAGCACCGCACATTACATTCAATGGCTCGATTCGGACGACAGGCTGTTACCGGGGAAGTTTGAAAAGCAGATACAGCCACTGCTGTCAGGTGAGGCAGATATTATCTATTCCGATTGGCAAATGGATTTTTGGATTGACGGGCAATTGTCAAAGTCTGAACAAATGACATATAAGGACAACCCGGATTTCCTTGAAGAACTGATTAAAGACAACTGGACAAGCCCCAATAATTACCTCTTGACCAGGGGGATGGCTGAAAGGCTTACAGGTGGTATCGGCTGGAATCCCGACACCAAAATTGGCCAGGATCGGGAGTATTTTACCATGGCTGGGATCCTAGGGGCAAGGTTTAAATATGTGCAGGGAGTTTTTGCTGTTTACAATAAACAGACCTCTGGCACCATTTCTGGAATGGATTTCAAGAAACGGTTGGAGTTGAACCAGGTACTGGAGTGGCGTTTTGGCCATGAGATCGATGAGCAGGTTTGGATTGATCCCACAAAGAAAAGAAGATACCAGAATATCCTGGATACCCATAAGTTAAAAGCATGTTTCTATCACCAAAAAATAAAACTCGACAAGCCCATTTCCCCTTTTTCCATCCATTGGGATTTGATGCACTGGAAGATGAGGTTAGCATTACCCCTGGTTTATTTGAGGACACATATGGTCTTACTCTTTTCGAAATGAATAAAGAAAAAATGAACAAACGCCATCATCACGTGGCTTTTTACAGGCCGTGGTTGCCTATGAAGCAAATAGTTAAAAGGTTCCATCTTCGCCTCGCCTGTCATCTCGGATTGAGCTATGCAAATCCATAATAGACCGCTTCAAATTGTTATTATCCAACTTCAAATGGTTATTGTCTAACTTGCAACGCTTAGCGGAGGACGGTAAGTCTTTAGTGGACTGCTTCAAATTGTTATTATCCAACTTCAAATGGTTATTGCTCAACTTGCCAACTGCTAGCGGAGGACGGTAAGTCC
>JAAUQL010000003.1 GCA_012033595.1 Cyclobacteriaceae bacterium
TTTTAGCCATGACGTTTGTTTGTGTGGTAACATCAAACATCATAAACTTTAGCGAGGTGTCAAAGCCTCGCTATTGTATTATTCCAATAACCAACTCAAGCTTAAAAACTTTCCTCGGATGACAGTAATTTTTTATCAGTTCCATTGGCAATGGTTTGATTTTGCAAAGCCACAGGGTTGAAGTAATCAAACGAACCTTCCAGTTGATAGTATCCACCAAAGGCATCATACCTTGGATCATCACTGGTAACCGGAGCTGTAGGATTGTAAATTGCTGCATACCGAAATGCTCCATTGTTTGCATATTTTGCCTTATTTAAGGAACCCCCAATATTGGCACCCAATGTGAGCTTATCGTTTAGTGCTCTATGGGTCAAATTGATCCTGGTGTTGTATCGCTCAAATCCACTGGGCGCCGAGATTCCCTCAACGTCACGGTAGTTCATGGAAATGCGAAAAGTCGTTTTATCACTTCCTCCGGAAACCGCCAAATTGTGTACCTGGCTGTATGCCGTCCTGGTCAATTCGTCAAACCATTCTGTATTTGCACCCAGATCTTGAGCACCAGGAATACCCTGGCTTTCCAGCTCAGATTTGAAAGAGCGCCATTCATCTGGTGATAACACATCAGGAAGCCTGAAAGGGGACTCCGCAGTTACATAGCCATTGTAATCCACCTTGGACACTCCCTTTTTCCCCGATTTAGTGGTAACAATGATAACGCCATTCGCTCCCCTTGTTCCATATATGGCACCTGCAGATGCATCTTTCAATACATCCATTGATTCTATGTCATTAGGATCAACATTTCGAAGATCAGCACCAATCATCCCATCAACTACAATGAGAGGTCCGGAGTTGTTAGTGTTAAATGTTGAAAGTCCCCTCAGCCTAATGGCAAAACCATCATTGGGGTTACTTCCTGCCCGTGCAATGGTAACACCAGCCACCTTACCTTGAATAAGTTGAGCGGGATCCTGCACGTTGCCCACCTGGAATTGTTCTTCGCCCACACTGGCCACTGCCGAGGTAATCTCCTTCTTTTCCTGTGTTCCATAGCCGATTACGACCACTTCTGAAAGGGCAGTAACATCAGAAACCAGGGATACATCGATGACAGATTGGTTGCCTACGGCGACTTCCTCTGACACAAAGCCTACAAAGGAGAATGTAAGGATTGCGTCTTCGGGCACGCTTAATGAATACTTTCCATCGATATCGGTAACCGTTCCATTGGAAGTACCTTTTACGACCACATTGGCACCCGGTATAGGATCACCTGTGCCCGTCTCTGCTACCTTGCCGGTAACAACTCTTTCTTGCCCAAACGAAATGGACACAGAAAAGAGCGCAATCATCGTAATGAGTAGTAAATTACGCATAGTAAATTAATTAGGTTTAAAATAGATTAATTAGGTAACAAGCGAATACTTAATTTCTCATAAATATGGGTGCAAGTAATAACGTTGATAAATTATTGGGTGCACCGGGAGCTATCTACAAGGCGAAGAAATACCTGCTCGTTAGTCTATGCATATTATAGATGTTTGATACAATTGTCAATGAAAAGCTTCGAAATAGTTTACGGAATCGTTTGCGTAACTTTCATTTTGATGCGATAAATTAAAAACATAGTGTTTTTAAGCGGATCACTTTGCAAAGTTTGCATTTAAGTGTGAAAAATACCTTTATTAAAATCACGGAAAAAATGTTAATTTCTACGGTGGTAGTACTTCAAAAAAAATAGAACCTAAAGGGCTTCTGATATGGTTTTCGGACCTTAACGAGTTTCAGTTTGTTACTAAAATCTACTTTTTTGAAATTTTGTAAATAGGCACTGTGCTGCATGGCTCGCCATACATGATGCTATTTGCCAATGGCCTGAGCATGGCGGAGATGGCCACATAGGCCGATAAGGGAACGTCCAATTTGCTACAACCTTTTATTACTACCTTCTTGTCTTCATAGATTTTGAGGTCGATTTTGTCTAAAGCCCGTGAAAATAAGTGACTTTCGAGAAAGGCCAAATCCCCGAACACTACAGTAGCTGCATGGGGCTGGAGCTTAACTGCCAATAGCATATAGGCCCAACGAGGCACAATGGCATCAGCCGAACAGATTATGGCCACATGTTTTCCCTGATATGCTACCCAGTCATGTGTTTGCAAAAAATGCCTGAATTCTTTCTCTTTCAGAATGATGCCTTCGTACAAATTTTCGGCCATATCATAAAGCACCCTCTCGCCGGGGATATACAATGCTTCCAGGTCGATGGTGAGCAAGGTACTTTGCGCTACTCTGTTGACTATTTCATTTTCCATATGCAATATGTCGATTTGTGTTGAAGGAATTGATTTATGCTTACCAGCCAATCAATGCTTAAACCAATCTATTGACCGATGGTTTTTTGGCTATGAAATCCTTGAGATAAAACGGCTCAAAATAAGCTATATCCTCAAATATGCCATCTTGAAATGCCCGCCATGCCAAATCTCCTACATGGACAGCCGATGGCAGCACGTTGGGAATGAACACTGCGTTGGAATATTGTGACAACTTTGATACACATTTTGCAGACCCATTGCCAAAAAACAGCATTTTATGTTGCGTGAGCAAGTGATCAAAGGCGTGATCATCGATGATTTTGGCAGTAGTTGGTTCTATTTCGTCCAAATCCGCTTTGGTGACCATGCAATACACCTCCATGCGACGGGCATCAATCATAGGGCAAAGCAAGACCTCTTCAAATTGATATTGCGAGACGCCCAATGCCATGGCTTTTAATGTATTGATGCTAATTAGCTTTGCCCCAATGGCATAGCAAATACCTTTGGCGGTAGAAGTACCGATTCGCAGTCCGGTGTAGGAACCTGGGCCTTTTGAAATGGCCACTGCCTGGCAGTCGCGGATAGCATAGCCGCTTGTCTCGAAAAGGTATTTGATGGACAAGGCAAGATATTCGGCGTGCGATTTGTCGACGTGAATGTGCTGAGACGAAATCAAGCGGCCTGCATCATGCAAGGCAATAGAAGATGTGGAAGTGCTGGTTTCGATGCTTAATATTAAAGGCATAAAGTCTAAATGGTTTGGCCTTTTTCAGGAACAACAGACCTGGTTTTTAAATCTTGTCAGGTCTAAAAAAAGCAACATCGCTGTTGCCTTCATTTTATTTTAGTATGTGCTATATTTTATTTTGCTGCCTTGGCCAATAGAGAATTGTATTCGCCCATGTCTTCCAATATTTCCACAGCCGCCCGTATCTGTACATCGTCATCAAAAGATGACTCAAAATTACCTTTCATCAAATAGTATTGCTCTACGATGGCCTCTTCAAGGGCGCTTTTTACTTCGGATGAAAACTCCTGGAGGTCTTGCTCTTTGTTGTGCTGAACCTTTGATCTCAAATCCTCAATTTCATCTTTTATATTGTCATAGTATTTTTCTTTTTTAGAATAATTGGTCAACGTTTCGATGGTCTTTTCCACTTTGGTGGTGTAGTCGTACTCTTTATCCTTGAGCCATAGAACAAATTTTCCATATTCTTCATCGGATATCTTAAATTCTTTGGCCTTTGCAATTTCAGGGTGCTTGTAGTGGTAGTCGAGCGCATACTCAAATATCAACCCCTTGGAAATGAGGCTTATGGTGATCGGGGCAGGCAAAGGTTGCTCCACCTCCACATCCGGATCTACCCCCCCGCCATCGTAAACGAGCCTTCCGTTTCTGGTTTTAAATGAGGTTTTTAGCGAATCGGCAATGGTGCCTACACTGCCATCTTCGTTTCTCTGACTATAGTTGATCGCCTGAATGCAGCGCCCGCTGGGAATATAGTATTTTGCTGTGGTAATTTTAAGTTGAGAATTGTAGGTAAGTGGACGGGTAGCCTGCACCAGTCCTTTACCAAATGTCTTTTCACCAACCAGCACGCCTCTATCATAATCCTGAATCACCCCACTAACGATTTCAGCAGCGGAAGCACTCCTACTGCTGGTCAGTACCACTATTGGAATATCTGTGTCGCTGGCTGCATTCAATGCATTGTAGGTTTTGTTCCAGTCGGTCACTTTGCCCTTGGTACTTACTATTTCCGATCCCTGGTTCACAAAAACATTGGCAACATTCACCGCTTCATTGAGCAGACCGCCCGGGTTTCCTCTCAGGTCAAGGACTATTTTTTGTGCACCGTCCTTTTTCAACTGATCCAGTGCTTTTTTCACCTCTTTGCCTGCCCCTGTGGTAAAGTCGGATAGTTTGATATACCCCACACTGGGCGTGATCATTCCCGAATAAGGCACATTGTCGATGGTGATTTTCTCTCTTAGTATATCAATATCCATTTCATGGTCGGAACCATACCTTTTGATCACGACTTTCAGCTTGGTATTGGCTTGTCCTTTGAGCAACTGGCTTATTTCAGAGGTGTTCATTTTGGTCACATCCACCCCATCTACTTTTAGTATTTCATCGCCAATCTTTAGCCCTGCTTTGTAGGCAGGAAAACCCTCATAAGGCATCATAATAATATTTTTTCCATTTCTATTGCCAATGATGGCTCCAATACCACCATATTCACCGGTGGTCATGGTCCGGTAGTCTTCGATATCATCTTCGGGGATATAATTGGTGTACGGATCCAAAGAGGCCAGCATGGCATCAATGCCTGTCTTAATCAATTTGTTGGGATCGACTTCATCTACATAGTAGGCATTCACTTCTTTGAATAGTGTGGAGAAAATGTCGAGATTTCGGGTGATTTCGAAATAGCGCTCGTTGGGGTTATTAAAGGAAAACAAGGCTAAAATGGCCACAAAGGCCAATATTGTAATAGGAATGCCAACTTTTTTCATCATTGATTCAGTTTTTTTATGATTGGACTTTATTCAAACGAACTATAACTTGTTTTAGTTTATCATCGATCTCATTAAAGGACAACTTGGATTTGCTAATATAAATAAGCGCAATGGAAAGCGAAAGAGATTCGTTTTGAGCGGAATTCAAAGCATTTTTATTCAAGCGGTAAGCTTCGCGCATCCTACGGCGAACCAGGTTTCTATCGACGGCTTTTTTAAAATATTTTTTGGGGACAGTAAAGAGGACCTGGGTGCATGTTTCGCCGGTATTGGGGAGGTAGAAGGTTTTGAAAGGATACAGAAAAAAAGAGGAACCGTTTTCGAACAGTTCCTGAATGCTTTTTTTACTTCGTAGTATTTCATGCTTTTTTAGAGAGAAGCCCACTCTATTATCGTTATATGAATGCCTTGCAGCAGGGAAATCAATTATCTCTTGTGCTTGCTTTCGTCAGATACGGTCAGTTTTTTTCTTCCTTTGGCTCTTCTGCTGGCCAAAACAGCCCTTCCGCTGGCGGTTGCCATCCTACTTCTAAAACCATGTTTGTTGGCTCTTTTTCTTTTTGAAGGTTGAAATGTTCGCTTCATCGTATTATTTTAATTCTTATACACATAATTGGGCTGCAAAGGTAACAATCTTTTTTGATTTCCAAATACAGAAATAGAAAGCTTTTTTTTGATACTGTATGCTATTGGCATGTAGCCCATAGCTGTAAGCCGAAATTAGAACTCGATCATTGCCTTCATCACCCCATCTGCATAGTGATCTACCAGGTCAAACGCTTCTTTGGTTTGTTCAAATTTAAAGCGGTGGGTCATCATTTGCCTGGCATCAAACACTTTGTTTTGCATCATTTCCAGCGTAGGTTCCAGGGCGTGATTTTGTCTTCTCACATTCACAAAGGTGATTTCCTTTCTCCTTCCTTTGTCTGCCGAAAGTTGCCAGTAGTCAAATTCCGGTATGCCTATCATCATCAATTTTCCGCCCGGCTTCAACAAATCCAGGGCATTTTCCAGTGCTTCTTGTTTTCCGCAACACTCAAACACCACATCCAGCATGTTGGGCTCCAAGGCAGATATCTTTTCCACCACGTCTTCTTCATCAGGATTCCCGGCATATTTCACACCCAAAGACCGCGCTTTGTCTAATCTGCCCGCCACCTTGTCTGTCACATACACTGAACTGGCACCCTGGGCTACGGCCGGCAACAACACGCTCATACCTATGGGGCCAAACCCCAAAATGCCTACACTGGCACCCTGCATAGGCACTGATTGCTTCACTGCATAAACACCAATGGCCAGCGGTTCCGATAGTGCCCCATCGTCGAGGTTCATGTCGTTTTCGAGCTTAAAACAGCTTGTCTCCGGCATAACGATATATTCCGACAAGCATCCTTCAGCCTGTCCGGGGCAACCCAAAAACAACAGATTTCTACAGGTATGAGGCCTGCCGGCTTCGCATTGATCGCAATGCCAGCATGGCATTGCGGGCTCAATGGCTATCTGATCTCCTGCTTTCACTCTGGTGACTGCCTGCCCGGTTTGTACCACGGTACCTGCACCTTCGTGACCCACCGCAAAGGGATATTGAACCACTTGGCTCCCGATTTTGCCTGTGGTGTAGTAGTGGATATCTGAGCCGCAGACCCCTACCCGTTCCATTTTAATAAGCACATCGGTGTGGTTGATAATTTGTGGATCAGGCACTTCGATCATTTCCATCTGCCTTATGCCAGTCAATACCATTGCTTTCATCTGGTAGTATTTAAATATTGAGTGTAGTACATCGCGGTTATGCCGCCTTGGCTTACAACAGTATAAGCCGGTCAAAAATATCATTTTAGCAGCATATTGCCATATTAAACTCCCATATTTCGTTGCTATTGCCTGGTCAGTGATGTTGGTTCATTCATCGAAAATAAGCATCATAATTTCCTTCATAAAAAAGCTTGGATTAACTTTAAGCCATTATTTTACCTCATATTCATCATCATTAAATCTTTTAAAATGGAATTACTAAAAAAATCAGCGATCCTGCTCCTTTTGGCTTGGGTATCAGTTGCCTGCCAGGACAGCAAGCAGGATGTGGAAACAAACTCCACTACGTCGCCATTCGACTACACTGCGGATAAGTTTGCCGACATTAAGATACTTCGCTATCAGGTACCAGGCTTCGACTCGCTTAGCCTGCAGAATAAAAAACTGGCTTACTATCTCTATGAGGCAGCATTGAGCGGGAGAGATATCATTTATGATCAAAACTACAAACACAATCTGCGTATAAGAAAAACCCTTGATGGCATTTTCAACAGCTATACAGGAGAAAAAACCGGAGAGGAATGGGAGCAATTTGTCATTTACACCAAAAGGGTATGGTTTTCTAATGGCATCCATCACCACTACGCCACGACCAAACTCATACCTGGTTTTAGCGAAACCTACTTTTCACAATTAGTGGAAAACACTGCTGAAGAGCAATTGCCGTTGGGTGGTGTGGATGGAAAACAAGGACTCATCTCCATGCTAACCCCCATACTTTTCGACCCTGCCGTGGCTTCAAAAAGGGTAAATCTAGAAGCCAACGCCGATCTGATCAAGACCTCAGCCAACAATCTCTACGAAGGTGTGAGCCAGGAAGAAGCACTTGCTTACTATCAAAGTTTGAAAGTAGAAGGAGATACCACCCCTCCAATGTACGGTCTCAATTCTAAACTTGTAAAAGAAAATGGTAATATCGTCGAGCAGGTATATCGGGTAGGCGGACTATATAGTGAAGCTATAGAGCGTATTGTCTTTTGGCTCGAAAAAGCCGTAGAAGTAGCCGAAACTCCGGAACAAAAAGAAGCGCTTCGATTGCTGGTGAAGTTTTATTATACCGGTGACCTCAAAGATTTTGATGCCTACTGCATCGCATGGGTAAAAGATACCAATTCGGTGATAGATGTGGTCAATGGATTTATAGAAGTATATGGTGACCCACTGGGCTTTAAAGGGGCTTTTGAATCGGTCGTCTCCATGAAAGACCAGGAAGCCACACTGCGCATGAAATCGCTGGCACAAGAAGCCAAGTGGTTTGAAGAAAATTCACCTATCATGGATGAACACAAGAAAGAGGAAGTAAAGGGAATTTCGTACAAAGTGATCACGGTGATAGTAGAAGGCGGTGATGCGGCTCCTGCTACTCCTATTGGCATCAACCTGCCCAATAGCAACTGGATCAGAAAAGAATACGGATCGAAATCCGTTTCTTTGGGCAATATTTTGGAGGCCTACGATGTGGCTTCTACCAGTGGGGCTGTAGATGAGTTTTATTATACAGACGAAGAAAAAGCCCGTGTGAAAGAGCACAGCAGTTTGGCGGGTAAGATGCACACTGCCCTGCACGAGGTAATAGGCCACGGTTCGGGACAGCTCGAAGCAGGGGTGGCCACTCCTGCTGAAACATTGAAAAACTATAGCTCAGCATTGGAAGAAACCAGGGCAGATCTGGTCTCTTTGTATTTTCTTATCGACCCAAAACTAGTGGAACTCGGACTGATACCGAGCATAGAAGTGGGCAAAGCGGAATATGATTCCTATATCAAGAATGGGTTGCAACTTCAGCTCCGCAGATTGGAAGAAGGAGCAAACGTAGAAGAAGCTCACATGCGCAACCGCCAATTGGTTGCGGCCTGGGTATATGAAAAAGGACAAGCAGAAAATGTAATAGAACGGATTGAGGAAAACAATAAAACCTATTTTGTGATCAGGGATTACGATAAACTGAGGGAGCTATTTGGCGAACTACTCCGTGAAGTACAACGCATCAAAAGTCAGGGAGACTTTGAAGCAGGGAAAAACCTGATGGAAAATTATGGAGTAATTGCAGACCAGGACATGATGAAGCAGGTAAAAGAACGCTATGCCAAACTAAATTCTTCGCCATATTCAGGTTTTATCCAACCCAAACTAACCGCAAAATGGACGGTGAAGAAATCACGGACGTAGTGGTGGAGTACCCGACAGACTTTGCCGAGCAAATGCTGCGCTTCGGAAAAGAATATTCCTTTTTGCCTTACGAGTAAAATTTTTGCTTCCCACTGAGGGAGCCATATTGCCCATGAGGTTGACCCAATATATTTGGGCAGCTTCATGGGTATTTTATGCAGCGAAACATCCATCTTGTGCGCATAGCAAAAATGGAGAATCCCGTATCGTTGGAAGCGCGCTAAATGGAAGTTTTTTTTTAATTTTAACTTTTACATCCACTTGAGGGGGCTAAATATCTTTAAAAAGCGATTGGAACACCACACATTTTTATTTTGTTTATGCAACTAAAAACGACAGGCCAGCTTATACTTCAGCAAATTGCCGACTTAATTGCGCAACTAAACCAGCACGAATTCAGCGCAGGGCTCGATATGCTCAATGGCAATTCGATAGGCAAGCACATTAGGCATATACTCGAATTTTTCGATATGCTTACGCGTAGTGCTTTGAGCGGAACAGTCAACTACGACAACAGGGAGCATGAACCCCTATATGAAACCAACAGTCAGGCGGCACTGGACAAATTGGCTCTTTTGCAGCAGCAACTTGAAACCAACGTATTTGAGAAGGAAATAATACTGGAGGTGAGTTATTCAAAAACCGGCGCAGATCCCATGAAGATCAAATCCAGCATTGAGCGCGAACTGGCTTACAATATCGAACACGCTATCCATCATATGGCCATCATCAAAATCGCCGTTCAGACCGTATTCCCGAGCGTCTGTCTGCCAAATGATTTCGGTGTTGCATTTTCCACTATACGATTTCAAAAAACATTGAATGCTGAATCTGACGGCAATTGATCACTGCTGCCCCGGATCATAGCTTTAATATCCATTTCAAAAAATTCAACTTGCCTTCGTATGGCGGATAGCGAAGAGACACATCTATTCTGGTGCCCTTTTGCACTATTCCCTTTCTATTGGAAAAAACTGCAAAGCTGTCTTTACCATGGTATTTTCCTATTCCGCTTTGGCCTACCCCACCTACCGGTACATTTGGACTACCAAAATGCAGTAGTGTATCGTTGATACATCCCCCGCCATAGCTTAGCTCACTGATTACTTTTTGTTGTTTCTTTTTCTCACTGCCAAAATAGTACAACGCCAGAGGCCGGGGCCTATTCCTAATCGCGACAATGGCCTTATCAAGTTCGTCGAATTCAAGTACTGGCAGTATTGGCCCAAAAATTTCATCCTCCATAACCGGATCATCCCAGGAAATATTATTTAATATGGTAGGTGCAATAAACAACGTGTCATCATCGCATTTGCCCCCGGCGGCCAATTGACCCTGATGCACTAATTCCTTTAGCCTTCGGTAGTTTTTTTCATTGATTATTCTTGGAAAATCAGGACTTTTCTGAGCATCGTTTCCATAAAAATCCACCAGGTATTTGTTGAGACAGGCCAGCAATTGTCTTTTTATGCTCTTATGCACCAATAAATAATCTGGCGCCACGCACGTCTGACCGGCATTGACAAACTTACCCCAAACGATACGTCGGGCCGAAATCTCGATATCAGCTTTTTCATCTACAATACAGGGAGACTTGCCACCGAGCTCCAAAATACACGGGGTAAGGTTTTTAGCCGCCGCTTCATACACAATTTTGCCGACTTTTACACTCCCGGTAAAGAAAATATGGTCAAATTGAAGGCTAAGCAATGATTGAGTCTCTTCGGCGCCACCCTCTACTACAGTAATGTATGACTGATCATAAAGCTCACTTACGATTTTGTTGATTACAGCAGCCGTATGTGGGGCAAGTTCAGAAGGTTTGAGTATGACACAATTGCCTGCAGCCATAGCACCCACCAGTGGCATCAATACCAGCATCAGTGGATAATTCCAGGGTCCTATTATCAATGAAACCCCATATGGTTCCACATACACATAGCTTTTGGCAGGCCAACTTGCCACTCCTGACTTTACCCTTACCGGCTTCATCAGCCTGGGCAGGTTTTTTAGCAGATATTTGATCTCCCCTTTTACCTGAGCTATTTCGGTACCATACGATTCAAAGGCAGATTTTTTGAAATCCAGACGCAAAGCATCAAAAATTGCCGCTTCGGAGATTTCAAGTGCTTTATACAGCTTCTTTAATTGATCGAGCCGAAACCTTAAATCAAGCGTGCTACGGCTTTGAAAAAAGAGTTTTTGGGCTGCAAGTACTTCTGCAAACATAGGTTTAAGTGGCTTTGGTTACTATTATCAGGTCAGGACGATTAACAGTCGAGTAAATAGCGCATTTCGATATATTGCACTATTACCAACCATATAGACTCACAGGTCGATTTTGAACCTAAATTATCTAATTTAACTGTTCATAATCATGAAAAGACACATTTTTTTCCTATCACTGCTTTATAGTGCATTTGCTCTCGATGCCGTTGCAGAAGAAAATCCTGATAAAATAATTGGTGTTTGGAAATCGGATGCCGATGGACTGATGGTAAAAATCGATAAAGTAGGCGACCATTTTCAGGGTCGTATCGTTTGGATCGAATCCGGAGATGACCAGGGTTTGGTTTGTGACGAAAAAAATCCGGACAAAAGGCTAGCCTCTATGCCATTGAAAGGGAATAAAATCATCCAGGAACTTAATTTCAATGCTGCGGAATCGATCTGGGATGGTGGCACATTTTATAGCTACAAAGAAGGCAAACGCTACCGATGCCGAATAAAATTGAGCAATGAAAACCAAATAAGCATTCAGAAAATCCTGAAAGGAAACCAAGCCACGGCATCAGAAATCTGGATAAGGCAATAACTGCCCGCTTTTTCTTTGCTTCATCAAAACATGCAACTTTTGGAATGTTGCTGATGACGCCACGGCGCAGAACCGACTAAGCCACCAGCTCGAGGTAACAAAAAGAGCAATGACACTTTTAAAAAAAATCGATTTTTCAACCCATCACTTTTGTGGCCAAGTAGCGTTGCACTTCGTAAATGTCTATGCTCTTATTAAACTTTTTGCTGACCGTAGGAAGATTTTCACTCGAAATCCAGATTTTCAATTCCGCATCCAAGTCAAAAGTCCCGGCAGTTTCCAGCGAAAATCTTGAGATATTTTTATAGGGCATCGATTTATATTCGGCCTTGCTCCCCGTAAAGCCCTGCACATCAATAAGGATCAGACGTTTGTTGGTAAACATAAAAACATCGCGAAGGAGCGTAAAACCCAGTTCCACGATCTCACCATCTATAAGTAAGCGACCGTATTTCTCGTTGAGTTTTTCTACCGATACTTCACTGGCATTTCCGAGTATTTTATTTATCAATCCCATTTTTCTGAATGTTTAGAACAAAATCATTTTTACTAAACCTAAGAGGAACAAATCAGAAAATCAAATGGATAATGATAAATAAGTCCGGTGACGCGGTTGCCTGATGATATGCTGCCAAAGAGAAAAGAAACCATATGCTGCCAGCTTCACACATGAGCTGAAAACACCATCTTTTCACTGCTTCCGTGAGGAAGTAAGGGAATATACAGGCTTGTACAAATAAAAAAGTGCTCTCCGCCGGGGGTGAAAAGCACTTTGTTGAAGGATTGTTGTATAATTAAAATGGGTAGTTTCGATTGGGATCCCAAAGCAAAAAGCTGGTGATGTCAAAGCCGCCTCTCAAGCCATACCCCTGGCCATGCCCCTTAGATCTTCCGTAAGGATTGTTTCCGTTTCTTTGCATGCCCTGCCTCCCCTGGCCTTGCCCTCTGTTGCCTTGCTGTTCGTAGTTCCTTCCACGTGGACTATTGTTGAGATTTTGCCGGGGCAATTCTATTCCTGCCAGCAGTTCATCGATTTGCGGCCTGTATTTGTTGGCAACCACCTTGGCCCTGTCGTAAAGGTTTTCTATCTCCATATGCTGTGTGCTCAATTTGGCGATCAGCGCATCATCGATTTTTTCCCCTTTGATTCTGGCATTGCGCAACTCATACCTGAGTTCGCTTTCCAAGAGCTTTTGTTTTACAATGTCTTCGCGCAGGCGGTTGATTTCATTTTTGTCTTCGGCGCTTATCGAAGTTTCCAGTGTGTTGCGACTGGCATCAATCTCTGGTTTTACCTTTTCCAAAAAATAGGCATGTCGCTCCTTGCGTAAGTCCTGCCAACTGTCGTTGTCATTTGTTTTGTCACTTGCCATTGCGGTCACCAATAATACTCCCATCATAGCGGCCACCAGGATCCATTCTTTCATAGTCATTTTTATTTATTTAAAATTCATTTATACACTTAGACGCTTGCTGTAAAAGCAAGTTTGCAATCTTCAACCAAGGCAAGAATTTTCTCAATTAGCAGCATTATAAACTGCAAAAGTGCATTTTTTGACTAATTTTGCCGCTCTGTTTTTATGCATGGAAAATGAGCAAATATGGAATTAGCAAGGAAATATAATCCACGGGAAGTAGAAGATAAGTGGTTTGCGGTATGGATGAAAAATAAATATTTCAGCTCCAGGCCAAATCCCGATAAAAAGCCATTCACCATAGTGATACCCCCTCCCAATGTGACCGGAGTGCTGCACATGGGTCATATGCTCAACAACACCATACAGGATGTACTGGTGCGCAAGGCACGTATGCAAGGCTACGAAGCCTGCTGGGTGCCCGGCACCGATCATGCCTCCATTGCTACCGAGGCCAAAGTAGTAGCTAAGCTCAAGGAACAGGGAATTGACAAAAATAACCTGAGCAGAGACGAGTTTATGACCCATGCCTGGGAATGGAAAGAAAAACATGGGGGCATCATATTGGAGCAGCTCAAAAAACTGGGTGCTTCTTGTGACTGGGATCGCACCAAATTTACCATGGACGAAGCCCTCTCGGAGAGTGTAATCAAGGTATTTGTCGATCTGTACCAAAAGGGCAAAATATACCGGGGAGTGCGTATGGTCAATTGGGATCCTCAAGCCAAAACGGCCGTTTCGGACGAAGAGGTGGTCTATAAAGAAGAGCAGTCGAAACTGTACTTTGTAAATTATAAAATTGCCGGTGAAAAGGGGCACGTGACCATAGCTACCACACGCCCTGAAACCATTCTTGGAGACACCGCAGTGTGCGTCAACCCAAATGACACGCGTTTTCAGCACCTCATTGGCAAGCAAGTGGTGGTGCCTCTGGTCAATAGGGTGGTGCCGGTCATCGCCGACGAATATGTGGATATGGAGTTTGGCACCGGATGCCTGAAGATAACCCCAGCCCATGATATCAACGACTATGAAATAGGCATACGGCACCATCTGGAATCGATCGATATTTTCAATGACAATGGCACCATCCATGCGCGAGGGGGCATGTTTGTGGGCGAGGATCGATTCAAAGCCCGGAAACTCGCGGCCAAACAATTGGAGGCGGACGGGTTATTGGAAAAAGTCGAGGATTATAGAAATAAAATTGGATTGTCGGAGCGTACCAATGCTGCCATTGAGCCCAAACTTTCGATGCAATGGTTCCTGGAAATGAAGGAAATCTCCAAGCCGGCACTCGAAAATGTTTTGAATGACAACATCAGACTGGTGCCCCCCAAATTCAAGAACACCTATAATCATTGGCTCGAAAACCCCAAAGATTGGTGCATATCCCGACAATTGTGGTGGGGACAACGCATACCGGCCTATTACCTGCCCAATAGCAATGAATTTGTGGTGGCTGAAACAGCCCAAGAGGCGCTGGAATTGGCAAAGGAAAAAACAGGAAACAACAACTTATCACTGGAAGACCTCCGCCAGGATGAAGACGTGCTCGACACCTGGTTTTCATCCTGGCTGTGGCCCATATCGGTTTTTGATGGCATTAGATATCCCGACAATGACGACATCAACTACTACTATCCCACCAGTGTACTGGTCACAGGACACGACATCATCTTTTTTTGGGTAGCTCGAATGATCATCTCCGGCTATGAATACCGCCACGAAATGCCCTTTAAAGATGTGTACTTTACCGGTATGGTGCGCGATAGCCAGCGTCGAAAAATGTCGAAACAATTAGGAAACTCACCCGATCCCCTGGATCTTATCAAAGAGTATGGTGCAGATGGCGTGCGCACAGGCATGCTGTTTTCATCGCCAGCCGGTAATGATTTGCTCTTCGACGTAAAGTTATGTGAGCAGGGAAGGAACTTCGCCAATAAAATCTGGAATGCATTCCGGCTGGTGAAGGGCTGGACGGTGGCCAACGGCGTAGCTCCCGAAAATGGCAGCGATGAAGTGGCCATTGACTGGATGGAAGCCCGGATCAATCAGGCATTGGTCGAGTTAGAAGACCATTTTGCCAAGTATCGCATCAGCGATGCCCTCATGACCATTTACAAATTGATTTGGAGTGACTTCTGCAGCTGGTACCTGGAAGCCATCAAGCCGGATTTTGAGCAACCAATCGACAGCTATACCTTTGAAAAGACCATAGCTTTGTTTGAAAAGCTGATGCAAATTGCCCATCCTTTTATGCCATTTATTACCGAAGAAATCTGGCATATGCTCAAAGATCGAGATGAAAAAGATTGCATCATGATTGCCAATTATCCCGAACCTCACGCATTTGACACTGACATCCTTGCCCGGATGGACAAAGCCATGGAGGTGATCACCAATATACGCAACATCCGACAGCAAAAACAGATTAGCCCCAAAGAACCGCTAAAAGTTTTTGCCAGGCTGGAAAATATTGAGGATTACCATCCGGCTACAAAACTAGTGTGGAAGTTGGCCAACATATCGGACTTCGACCTGGTGAATGAGAAAGTAGAAAACACACTGAGTTTTCATGTGGGAGCCGACGAGTGGTTTTTGGCGCTGGATCAGGAGATAGATCATCAAAAAGAAATCGGCATCATTGAAGAGGAAATTAAATATTTGCAGGGTTTTTTAGTTTCTGTAAATAAAAAACTTGGCAATGAGCGCTTTGTGCAAAGTGCGCCTGCTCAGGTGGTAGAACTGGAGCGTAAAAAACACGATGATGCTGAAAAGCGCATATCGGCACTTCAGGAAAAATTGACCGACCTGAATGCCATGCTGTAATTGGAAAAAATGAGAAATTATCACTCAGGATTTAGTTTCGATTTTTGTACTTTTACGAAACCCTCAAAAACATATGGTTAGAAGACTTTTTCCTTCTGATAAAAATCACATCCTGATGGATGTACAAGCCTGTCAACAGGAAGTTCTTATGAAATATCTGGTGGACTTTGTCAAGCAATATTACCAGCTTCACTACAATCCGCTCGGATTGATCGACGACATCATTTTGGAAATCAACAAAGAAAAAACCTATCCAATGGAAGCCTTCGAGGAGTTTTACCATGACCTCTCGGCAGTATATCGCTACAAACACGGAGAAGTTCAATTGGAAATATTGTTCGATGGGTCAACGCATTTCGAAAAGTACACTGCGGAATGGATCGCATATTTCAAGCAAAATATAATGGCTTTCTGCGCCAACAAGTACTTTTTGCGTGCTGTCCTGGATATTTCCGTATTCCACCATCTCGATCGGGTTGCATATTTGGCCGGAAACAGGCTTAAATATTTTCTTGACAGCTACTACGACATCAAAGTGTATAAATACAGGGGCATAATGGAAATCGCTTCCTGATACTACAAGGCTATATGACCATCAAAAACACGCTCTGCCGGTCCTTTGAGTAAAATATGTGCACACGAATTTTCTGAAACCTTTTCAAAGCTTACTTCTAAATTCCCGCCAAGGGTTTTTACTTTCACGGTAGATTTGTTGCTCATGAATCCATGTACAATCGCAGCCGCAGTAACGCCTGTGCCGCAAGAGAGGGTTTCGTCTTCTACACCACGCTCATAGGTTCGCACAAAAATACTGTCATCGCCTAATGACTTCACAAAATTGACATTGCTGCCTTTTTCGAAATAGGGCGCACCGTAGCGTATTCTTTTACCCTCTGCAAAAACATCATGTTTCTCGATGTCCTCTACATAGCTGATGTGGTGCGGCGAACCAGTATGTAGAAAAAATGATCGGCATATTGCTCTATGTGTGACACATCGGGCATACGCAGTTGCACCATATTGCCCGAAATGCCAGCCTCCAGTATGCCTTGCACCGTCATAAAACGACATTGGGTTTGCACAATATTGAGTTGCCTGGCAAACATGGCCGCACATCGGCTACCGTTGCCACACAAGCTGGTGAGATGCCCATCAGCATTGTAATAGATCATTTCAAAGTCGGCCTCTGCGTGGTTCCTGATCAATATCAATCCATCAGCACCAATGCCAAATTTTCTATGGCATAGTCGCGCTATTAACGCATGATTTTGCAGGTCGAACGTTTCCAAACGATCGTCGATCATCACAAAATCATTGCCTGTGCCCTGGTATTTAAAGAAGGTTAAGCTCATATCGGTGTGCTAACTTAATTTTTATTAAAAAAAAGCCAACCCTCAAGGTTGGCTTTCATCCATATCGTAATCTTACTATTTGGATTTCTTTTCTTTGATCCGTGCAGATTTGCCATGACGTCCTCTGAGGTAGTACAAACGTGCTCTTCGCACCTTGCCCCGCCTCACTACCGTTATGCTGTCGATGTTGGGTGATGCGATCGGAAAAATTCTTTCGATGCCCACTCCGTTTGACATTTTCCTTACGGTAAAAGTCTCTCCATTAGATCCTTCGTTTCTTCGTTGGATCACGGTACCCTGGAAATTCTGGATCCTTTCTTTATTTCCTTCTTTTATTTTAACGGCAACATTTACGGTGTCCCCTGAATTAAAATCAGGATATGATGCCACTTTTTCCCTGTATTCTTCTTCAAAAATTTGTATCAACTGATCGCTCATGAGTTCGATATTTTTATAGCTCCTGCAAAACGGATTGCAAATATAGAAAATTAAATTTTAAATGGATATGGATTACTGAAAATAAATTTAGTCTTCCCACAATCCCGGGCGGCGTTCTTTGGTGCGGATTATAGATTGCTCCAGCCTCCAGGCGTCGATTCGGGCAGCATGCCCCGACAGTAAAACATCCGGCACCATTAGCCCGTTGTAGTCTGCCGGTCGGGTATAGACCGGTGGTGCAATGAGATTGTCCTGAAAAGAATCGCTGAGTGCAGAGGTCTCGTCAGAAAGCACCCCGGGTATCAGCCTGATGATGGCATCGGCAAACACCACGGCAGCAAGCTCACCGCCCGAAAGCACAAAATCGCCAATGCTGATTTCTTTGGTAATATAGTGTTGCCTCACGCGCTCATCTACCCCTTTGTAATGCCCGCAAAGTAAAATCAGATTTTTTTTCATAGAGTAGGCATTGGCCAGGTTTTGGGTCAATACCTCGCCATCGGGACTCAGGTATATGATATCGTCATAGCTTCGCTCTGCTTTTAGTCCATCAATGCATCGGGCAATCGGGTCTATCATCATCACCATGCCAGCTCCTCCTCCATATTGGTAGTCGTCGATTTGCTTTTGCCTGTTGGTGGCAAAATCGCGCAAGTCTATGACATTGACTTCTACAAGCTTTTTATCCTGTGCTCTTTTTAAAATGGAATGGGCAAACGGACTGGTGAGCAGTTCTGGCAAACAGGTGATGATATCGAGCCGCATCTTACTCGTGCAGGTAAATGTCGAGCAATCCCTCCGGTAGGTTTACCATCATTTGCCGCTGTGCATGATCTGCGTGGCTCACGATCTCATCGCTAACCGGTATCAAAATTTCTTTTTCTTTGTAGCGCATCGCAATCAGGTCTTGATTTCCTGTACTAAATACCGACTCGATAAGCCCCAATTGGCCCAGGTTTTCATCCACTATGCTATAACCAATCACTTCGTGGTAGTAAAACTGGTTTTTTTTCAGCTTTGGCAGTTGCGAAAGCGGAAGCAGCATGCTGCACGATCGCAAGGGCTCGGCATCATCTATCGTGTTGATGTCTTCGAGATATAAAATGCCCTTTTTCCCTTGTAGTTGAAGCGATGATACAAAAAATGGAACCAGCGTATTGTCCATTTTGACAATTACTGATTCCATTTTAGTGTATTTTGAAGGATCGTCAACATCCAGTTCGATGCTGAGGCCACCTTTGAGGCCATGAGGCTTGAGGATAAATCCTATTTCAAAACACTCACCTGGCTGCATGGCACTTATCTTACTTTTTTTCTTCCTCCTCTGCTTCGTCAGCAGCGGGCGCTTCGGCAACCGGGCTTTCTTCAGCTTTTGGCTCTTCAGTCGCAGCTTCTGCCTTAACTTCTTCAACCTTCTCCTCCTCTACTTTTGGAGCTTCTTCGGTAGTTTCTACAGATGCGGGGGTTTCCACTACTTCGGCAGCTTCTTCCACTTCTGCATTTTCCACAGTTTCTGCGGCTTCGGCTACGGCTTCTTCTGGAGTCTCTACCACTTCTGGTTCTGGCTCTGCTACTTTGTTTTTCTGACGAAGGGCTTCTGCTTTGGCTTCATTCACCTTTTTCTCAGCTTCAAGCCTTGCTTTAGCTTCGTCTGCTTTTTTCCTGGCCAGAGAATCTACTTTACTGGTAATTGCCGATTCTTTGCCCTTAAGCCACTCTTCAAACTTCGCGTCTGCGGCTTCCTGGGTGATGGCACCCTTTAGCACACCAATCTGCAAATGTTTTTTGAGCATAATTCCTTTGTACGAAAGAATTCTCTTCACAGTATCGGTAGGCTGGGCGCCTTTTAACAACCAATCCAGTGTTTTTTCTTCATTCAATACTATAGTTGCGGGATTGGAAAGTGGGTTGTAAGTGCCCAATTTCTCTATCAACCTGCCATCTCGTGGCGAACGGGAGTCTGCTACGATCACGTCGTAATTGACCCTCTTTTTGCGTCCTCGACGCGTTAATCTGATTTTTACTGCCATTTTTTTATTTAACTTTTTTAGTTTATGGAACACGTCCATGGTAAAAAGGAGTGCAAAGATAGGGGTTTATCGCAATAAAAGGAATGTTCAAAAGATTATTTTACATGCTAGTCTGTATTGTAGATGTAAGAATTGCGCAGATGTCTTTCATGAGATTGTCCGCAGTTCGTGTTTATAACAACTTCGTGACCAGCCGGTGTAAAAAAAATGATCTATCGCGTCCACCTCAAGAAAATGTACGTCGCAGGTAATGAATCAATGTCTATGGTTAAAAATTTTCCATGAGCGAAACACAGGGGGGATAATTCTGTAAAAAATACTTATTGTTTTTCAATAATATATTATTGATATTTGATCATTATTAATTGTAATTCAACATGGAAATCAAAATTACCACAACACAAATATTGAAAGTATTGCAGGTACTTTCCTGGATCATCTTCATCGGCTTATGCATAGAAGCGGGTGGCATTGCGGTCAATACTGCCATTACGCTTTTTATACATCCACACGGCGCTAAAAATTTTTGGGAAGGATCTGATTATTTATCGAAGCTTTATGCTTTTGATCATGGATATTTTTTAGTCATCACCCTCATCATGACTGTCGTAGCGGTGTTGAAGGCAATGCTGTTTTATCTGATTGTTAGGCTATTTGCCGATAAAAAACTGAATATCTCCCAGCCATTCAGCCGGTGCTTGAGAAAATTTATTTTAAATCTGTCTTATTTTTCGCTGGGCGTTGGCTTTATGGCACATTTGGGCTATAAATATGCCCTCTGGTTGTCTCAACATGGCCTTGAGAAGGCCGATTTACAAGCCCTGCGCCTGGGAGGAGCTGATGTATGGATCTTTCTGGCAGTTATACTGCTGGTAATCGCGCAGCTTGTAAAAAGAGGAATTGAAATACAAAATGAAAATGATTTAACCATATAGGATATGCCAATAGTTGTCAATTTGGATGTAATGATGGCAAAGCGGAAAATGTCACTTAATGAACTTTCTGAAAAAGTAGGTTTGACCCTGTCCAATCTTTCTATCTTGAAAACAGGAAAAGCCAAAGCGATCCGGTTTAGCACATTAGAAGCTATTTGTGAGGTTTTGAATTGTCAGCCGGGCGATATTTTGGAGTATGTAAATCATTGAAGTCGTTAACAACATCAAATCCATATATAAATCTGCTTTGATACGCAAATACAAAAAAATCCAAACATAATCGCCTCAAACAGATTTATGTAAGACCCGACAAATGCTTGTCATTACAGTATATTCGCTAAAACGGGTATGCGATTATTTATGTATGATTATAATTAATACATTTGACCACGCAAAAAATATTTTATGGATAGATTATCATATATCTCCAATTCTGATGTCAGCTACATAGACGATCTGTATCAAAAATACAAAGCTGATGCGGAAAGTGTGGACATTAGCTGGCAACGGTTCTTTGAAGGCTTCGAGTTTTCTCAAAGTCATAATGGTACACCAAACGGCCATCCAAGCCCCACGTTGACCTCACAGTCTTCTACTACGGGCATCTCACTCAAAGAATTGGGTGTGCGCAATTTGATTCATGCCTATCGTACCCGCGGCCATCTCAAATCAGATACCAACCCGGTACGACCACGCCGCAAGCACAACGTGTTATTGGAATTGACAGACTTTGGCCTGACCAACGAAGACCTGGAGGTGGAATATGAATATGAAGTAGGACATTCCATGGGGTTGGGCAAAGCCAAATTGAGCGATATTTTTGGCGCACTCCAAAAAGTGTATCTCGGTCCTATTGGATTTGAGTACATGCACATCAGAAATCATGAAGTGATCGAATGGTTTAAGGAAAGAGCAGAACGGCACTTTTTGAATTTCAATCCTGAAATAGATGAAAAAAGAAGGACACTGAACAAGTTGAATGAGGCCGTGGTCTTCGAAAACTTTTTACACACCAAATATACCGGACAAAAGAGATTTTCGCTGGAAGGCGGTGAAAACACCATTCCGGCGCTTGACAAAATAATAAGAAGAGCAAGTGAAGGTGGAGTAAAAGAGGTGGTGATTGGCATGGCGCACCGGGGCAGGCTCAATGTGCTGGCCAATATCATGCAAAAAACGTATGAGGAAATATTCAGTGAGTTCGAAGGAACCACTGTGCCAGACCTCACCATGGGGTATGGCGATGTAAAGTACCACCTGGGGTATTCGAGCAAATTCAAAACGGAAGAAGGCAGGGAAATTTATTTGAAATTGGCGCCAAATCCATCGCACCTTGAGGCGGTAGATCCTGTAGTCTTGGGATATACCCGTGCACAAATTGATGATGAATACAAAGGCGACCTTAAAAAGGCCATGCCGGTTCTCATTCATGGAGACTCTGCAATAGCCGGTCAGGGCATTGTGTATGAAATCACTCAGATGGCCAATCTGCCAGGCTACACTACCGGAGGTACCATTCATTTTGTGATCAACAACCAAATGGGCTTTACCACAGACTACGACGATGCCCGGTCGAGTATATACTGTACGGATATTGGCAAAATAGTGGATGCACCAATATTGCACGTGAATGGCGATGACGCCGAAGCTGTAAACTATTGTGCAGAGCTGGCTGTGGACTACCGGCAAAAGTTTGGCAAAGACATCTACATAGATTTGCTTTGCTACAGGCGCCATGGACACAATGAAAACGACGAACCCAAATTTACCCAGCCCAAGCTTTACAACATCATCGCCAAACATCCTAACCCGCGCGAAGTATATTCTAAAAGGCTGGTAGAAAGAGGAGATACCGACGCACAGCTTGCCAAAAAACTGGACAAAGAATTCAGGGCCATGTTGCAAGACCGCCTCAACCAGGTGAAACAAAAGCCCCTGCCCTATCAGGCGCAAAAAATGGAGGAGGAATGGAAACAACTCACCCCTTCACAACCATCCGACTTTGACAAATCGCCTGACACGGCCATTGGCAAAGAAGTGGTCGAAAAAGTCGGCAAGGCTATTACGACACTCCCAAATGGTTTTAAACCCATCAAGCAAATAGAAAAACTAATAAAAGAACGCAAAGCCGATTTTTCGAAAAAGAAATACTCAACTGGGCAGATGCCGAACTGCTGGCGTATGGTTCGCTGCTGCTGGATAAGAAAATAGTACGCATCTCTGGTCAGGATGTAAAACGAGGCACCTTTTCGCACCGGCATTCTATGGTGTTCGATGCAGAGACCAACCAGCCCTTTTGCTTTTTGTGCAACATAGAAAAGGGTCAGGAAGAGTTCAAAATTTATAATTCTCTACTTTCTGAGTATGGCGTATTGGGTTTTGAATACGGCTATGCCATGGCTTCGCCCAATGCTCTGGTGGTGTGGGAGGCACAATTTGGTGATTTTGTAAACGGTGCCCAGGTAATTATCGACCAGTTTGTAACCAGCGCCGGCACCAAATGGCAACGCATGAACGGACTGGTAATGCTGCTTCCGCATGGTTATGAAGGCCAGGGACCAGAGCATTCGAGCGCCAGACTGGAGCGTTTTCTTGAATTGAGCGCCAATTTCAACATCACGGTTTCAAACCTGACTACCCCTGCCAATTTTTTCCATTTATTAAGGAGACAAATGGCGTGGAAGTTCAGAAAACCGTGTGTGATCATGTCGCCCAAGTCTTTGCTTCGGCATCCTGAAGTGATCTCACCTATTGGCGATTTTACCAAAGGCGGTTTTAAAGAAGTGCTGGATGATGAATATGCTGATGCCAAACAGGTGACCAGGATTTTGTTCTGCTCGGGCAAGTTGTATTTTGACCTGCTGCACGAACAGCAAAAATCTAAAAGAATGGATGTGGCCATCGTCAGAATCGAGCAACTGTTTCCCTTTCCGGAAAACCAGATCGCCGCCATCAGAAAAAAATATAAAAAATGCGAATCGGTATATTGGGTTCAGGAAGAGCCGGAAAATATGGGTGCCTGGACGTACATTCTAAGAAAATACCGTCACGATATAGATCAGGGTATTTTCCGACCTGCCAGTGCTTCTCCTGCAACAGGATACAACAAAATCCATCAACAAGAACAGCAAGAAATAGTTGACAAGGCATTTGCCAAATAAAAATTAGAATCCATGAGTTTTGAGATAAAAATACCTAGTGTTGGTGAATCGATTTCGGAAGTGACCATTGGGCAATGGCTGGTAGAAGATGGCGCCACGGTTGCCATGGATCAGGCCATCTGCGAACTGGAATCTGAAAAAGCGACCTTTGAGCTGAATGCTGAAGTTGCCGGTGTGCTGAATATACAGGTCAAAGCAGGCGATGTGAAGCACATAGGCGATGTAGTGGGCACTATCGACGAATCTGACCAAACCGGCAAAAAATCGAAAGCGGATCAACAGGAAGAGCCGGCAGAAGAGGCAGACGAAAATACCAGGATAGAATCAAAAGCCAAAAGCACTGATGATACAAGTACGGCTTCGATCGAAAAGACAGGCAAAGTATTGGAAATGGTGGTTCCGACCGTGGGAGAATCGATCAATGAAGTGACCCTGGGATCGTGGGCAAAACAAGACGGCGATTATGTGAAAATGGATGAGGTCATTGCAGAGATAGAATCGGACAAGGCCACCTTTGAGCTCACTGCCGAGGCTGAGGGCTTTTTGCAGATTGTGGCCAAAGCAGGAGAAACGCTTGAGATTGGTGCATTGATTTGTAAAATAGAACAGGCCAAAGGGGGCGACAAAACCGTCAATACAAAAAGCCCGGAGGAAAAAAATCTGGTTCCAACGAAGAGTCGCTTAGTTATGCTTCTAACCATCCTTCGCCCGCCGCTAAAAAAATACTGGCAGAACGGGGCATTATAGCTGATATGGTCACGGGCACCGGTCCCGGTGGGCGCATCACCAAAGAAGATGCCCAAAATGCATCGAAACCCCAGGAAAAACCTGACCAGAAAGCGGATGAAAAACCAGTGGAAAAAAAGGTGGCCAAGGCGATAGACAAAGGGGCAAGAAACCAACGGCACGAAAAAATGAGCACCTTGCGCAAGACCATTTCGCGTCGCCTGGTGTCGGTAAAAAACGAAACGGCCATGCTCACCACTTTCAATGAAGTGAACATGAAACCGATCATGGACATCAGAGCAAAATACAAAGACCAATTCAAGGAAAAGTATGAAGTAGGTCTGGGCTTTATGTCGTTTTTCACCAAGGCGTGTTGTATGGCGCTGCAAGAGTGGCCCTCGGTGAATGCACAAATCAGCGAAGATGAAATCATTTACAGCGACTTTTGCGATGTATCCATAGCCGTTTCTGCCCCCAAAGGCCTGGTGGTACCGGTGGTAAGAAATGCCGAGTTGCTTAGTTTCGACCAGGTCGAGAAAGAAATATTGCGATTGGCCAAAAAAGCCCGTGAAGGCAAACTGAGCATAGATGAAATGCAAGGCGGGACCTTCACCATCACCAATGGCGGGGTATTTGGCTCTATGCTGTCTACACCCATTATCAATTCTCCACAGTCTGCCATATTGGGGATGCACAATATAGTGGAACGACCCATAGCTGAAAACGGCGAAGTGGTGATCAGACCAATGATGTATGTGGCCCTTTCTTACGACCATCGCATTGTCGATGGCAGAGAATCGGTAAGTTTTTTGGTGCGTGTCAAGGAGCTACTGGAAGACCCGACAAGGTTGCTTTTGGGAATATAAGTTGATGGCTGGGGCGGGTGAAGAGTGAAGAGTGAGGGGTTGGAGGTTTATTGGATTATAAAAAGCACACGTATAAAATAACAAATTTGGCGATTGGCACTTAATATTTTGTACTCAGATCATACTCAATTTTAAAACATGAAATACGATGTAACTGTAATTGGCTCGGGGCCTGGTGGATATGTAGCAGCAATCAGATGCGCACAATTGGGCATGAAGACGGCCATCATCGAAAAATATAACACACTCGGCGGCACCTGCCTCAATGTGGGCTGCATCCCATCTAAGGCGCTGCTGGATTCTTCCGAACATTATTTCAATGCAAAACACCATTTCGCATCACATGGTATCGACCTGACCAACCTGCAGGTGAATCTGAAGCAAATGATTTCCCGCAAGGGTGAAGTGGTACAACAAACCGTAAGCGGCATAGATTATTTAATGAAAAAAATAAGATAGATGTTTACCATGGTCTAGGAACCTTCATCGACAAAAATACCATTGCTGTCAAAAGTGAAAAAGAAGATATTAGATTAGAAAGCAAAAAGGTGATCATCGCCACAGGATCGAAACCTGCCAGCCTGCCATTTATCAACATCGATAAAAAGCGAGTGATTACCAGCACCGAAGCGCTCAACCTGGCCGAAATCCCCAAACATATGATCGTGATTGGTGGTGGTGTCATTGGGGTAGAACTGGGATCTGTTTATGCCCGGCTTGGCGCCAAAGTGTCGGTGGTCGAATACCTGGACAGCCTTGTTCCTACCATGGATAAAACCATGGGCAAGGAATTGCAAAAGGTGTTGAAGAAAAGCGGTTTCGAATACTACCTCAATCACAAGGTGACCGGTGTAGAAGCAAAAGGAAAAAATGTAAAGGTTGTATGTGAAAACCAAAAAGGTGAAATAGTTGAACTTGACGGAGACTATTGTCTGGTGAGCATCGGCAGAAAACCCTATACCGAAGGTCTCGGTCTGGATAAAGTGGGCATAGAAACCAACAATAAAGGACAAATAGAAGTAGATGAACATCTGAGGACCAAGGTGGATAACATTTATGCCATCGGAGATGTGATAAAAGGAGCCATGCTGGCGCACAAAGCTGAAGAAGAAGGCGTGTTGGTTGCCGAAACCATGGCCGGTCAAAAGCCGCACATCAATTATTTGCTTATACCGGGCGTAGTCTATACCTGGCCCGAGGTGGCCTCTGTAGGCTATACAGAAGAACAGCTCAAAGAGCATGGCAAACCGTATAAAACAGGCTCATTTCCATTCAAAGCCTCTGGCCGTGCCCGGGTCAGCATGGATACCGATGGCCTGATAAAAGTATTGGCGCACAAAGAAACCGATGAAATATTGGGCGTGCATATGATTGGCCCAAGAGCTGCCGACATGATCGCCGAGGCGGTAGTGGCCATGGAATACCGTGCTTCTGCCGAGGATATTGCCAGGATGTCGCACGCGCACCCCACCTATACCGAATCATTTAAAGAAGCCTGCCTCGCCGCCTCCGACAATCGCGCCTTGCATGTATGAAGGGGCATACCGGCCAGCTTTTATAAATACAGCGAATACTGATGCCGGAAAACGGCCACCAGTTCGCAGTTGTTTGCAAAACGTGTATTAGCTACATTTGCCATCATTCTACTGTAATTTCAATATTTTCATCCTCAAATTTGCCCATCAGGCAACTTTTTAGATCACTTTTACAATATTATTCATGAAAAACCTCATTATACCCGGGCACTACAAAAACCTACTCGACGTAAACGAAACAGAAAAAGCCATTCAGCTGGTTAAAGATACCTTTCAGCAAAATCTTGCTGCAGAACTAAGGCTGCGACGGATTACCGCCCCTTTGTTTGTGCTCAAGGGCATGGGCATCAACGACGATCTCAATGGCGTGGAGCGCAAGGTTTCTTTTCCTATCACAGACATGGCTGGTGCCGAAGCCGAAGTGGTGAACTCGCTTGCCAAATGGAAACGCCTCGCCCTGGCCGAACATAAAATCATGGAAGGATATGGCATATACACCGATATGAATGCCATAAGGCCGGAGGAAGTTTTGGACAATATCCACTCGCTTTATGTCGATCAGTGGGATTGGGAACGTGTGATGTCTGCCGGAGACCGCAACCTGGATTTTTGCAATTCATCGTAAAAAAAATATACGAAGTGCTCAAACGTACAGAATATGTAATATGTGAACACTACCCGCAGATTAAACCGCAATTACCCGACAATATCCATTTTGTACAAAGCGAAGAATTGCTTCAACAATACCCGAAACTGACCCCAAAACAACGTGAATATGAAGTGGCCAAAAAATATGGTGCGGTTTTTCTAATAGGAATAGGCGGTGCCATGTCTAGCGGTGAAAAACACGATGGACGTGCCCCCGACTATGATGATTGGATTACTGAAACATCGGACAAGTACAGGGGTCTCAATGGCGACATTATCATTTGGAATGACATTTTACAGGATTCATTTGAAATTTCGTCTATGGGAATCAGGGTGGACAAAAATTCGCTGGAAAAACAATTGGTGGTTTCAAATTGTGAGGATAGGAAGACTTTCGATTTTCACAGCAAATTGCTCAATGACCAATTGCCGCAATCTATTGGTGGAGGCATCGGACAATCGAGAATCTGCATGTACTATTTGCGCAAAGCCCATATTGGCGAAATTCAATCCAGTATTTGGTCTGCAGAAATGAGAACAGAATGCAGAAAAAATGGCATCTATCTGATCTAATCCGTAAATTGACACAGATTGTTCAACGCATAGCAGGTTTTAGATTAAAGCGCATATACCATGATAGGATTTTTCGAGTACCAGTATTTAAAATTCAAAAAAAACCACTTGCGAAACCTGGTAGCCATGGCCGCTATTGATGGCCATATCCATGAAGAGGAAATCGCATACCTTTATAAAATTGGTGAAAAATACCAATTGAAACCTCAGCAAATCAAACACATACTCGACACACAAGAAAAGCCGGTTCCTGAAGTACCTGAGCACCATCACCAAAAAATAGCCTTGCTTTATGATCTTGTCGGAATGATGATGGCCGACGAAGTGATAGAAGATGCAGAAATGGAATTTTGCAAAAATATGTTCGAACGATTCGGCTATAAGGAACAGCTCATAGATGAAATGATCGAGCTATACCGACAGGGCGTGGAAGACACCGACCAATGGGAAGACTTTCTGGGTCGTGCAGAAGTCCATCGGCTCAATCTCGCCGACTGGTGAAAAATTAGCCTGATCATCCAATTTGGATATTTGTTTTGCTTGTGCTTCACCACCTATAAGAATCAACTGGTATGCGCGGTTAATTTTCCGCTTCTCTAGCCAAGCTGTATGTCTTGTTTTACAAATTACAGCACCAGGCACAGAATTTTATATGGATTTAAGACAGCTTTTACCTTTTGTTCAATATATAATTTCGCCCATTCAATTTTAATAAAAGTATATTCTATAGGGCAAGTAAGATGTCCACTCAATTTTTCATCGCAAAATGGCCTGCCAACCCTTTTTTATTTCGCAATCTGAGCTTCATTCAAAATTATTATATTTTCATACATTATATGAATGCATTATTAATATTTCAAAACTACTGCTGTATATAGTCGTATAATTGCTATATTTGCAACATATTTTAAATACATGCAGTATGGACAGGTTATATGTTCTCATCATATTTGTTTCACTCCCTATGTCGCTATTTGGTCATGACAATGAGTATGACACATTGGCCATCAAACCTATCGGGGTAGAATATTCGAAATACCCGGGCATCAACAAACTCTACATCGTAGGACAGTGCGAAGGAATGGAAGGCAACCAGGTGGTAGTTTTTCAAAATAGACCATCCTTTGATTTCTTTGAAAATGATAACGACTACCAGGAAGAGCAAAGTGCCCTGGAAAAAGCCATGTGGGCAGAGATACTCGATCACAATGCGGCACCCATACTCGTAAAAGGCCGTTGGCACCAATACAGCGATCGCATGGTATTTTTGTGCAATCAGATTATACGGATGAACAAACTACCGCAACCGGCACCCCTGGCGCGGTAGCCATGCAGCGCAGTGACAAGGCATAGGTGATGTTGTTAGCTGTTGAAAAATCCTGAACCCTCTGATTTGGGGCTATTACTTTCATTTTGGGCAGGCATCATTTGGTCTTGAGCGTTCACAGACCCTGATTATTTCTTTTGCACAGCCTCCCCTGGTCATCATAGTACAATATATTTTTGTTTACCATATCCAGGATGGTTTCGTCCAATATGGGGAGCTCGAAATGGCTAAACAATTTTCCAATCTCTTCAGGGTATTCGGGGCCTTTTTGCAAAGCATATTGTACCATTTCCTTTATCCGGATGTGGTCACTTTTAGAGATTTTACGCTTTTTCTCTATACAATAGTCACAATGACCGCAGTCGTTGAAGACCACTTCGTCGAAGTAATCCAGAATCATAGCCGTTCGACACTTTTCCATCTGCTCAGCGTATTGAATCATTGCTTCGGTTTTTGCCCGTTGAATGTCGCTGCGTTCAGCCAGCCTTTGTCGATTCAGGGGCAGTTTGGCTGCATCATAACGGGGCGTAACAAAGGCCAACTGGGGTTTGTCGCGCATTTTGTCATAGGTGATTACCTTCAGCGCATTTAGGTGTTCAAGTTGTTTTTTCACTACCAATGAGGTGGTGTTGAGCATTCTGGCGATTTGGTTTTCGGAAATGCGGATAAAATTACCAAGTATCTCGCCACCGTAGAGTCTCAGCAATATTTTTATTAATGGATCGAGGGTGGCATTGGCTATTTGAAATTTGTACAGTTCTGCTTTGTCCACATTTACCGTAATTCTGGATGGATGGTAGAAGCTCTCCGTGAGCTCGAGGAGGCCTTCTTCTTCCAGCTTTTTAATCGCATAATAAACCTCACTATAGCCCAGGTTGAAATTGTTGCAAAAATCCGTGATGTCGAAGTCAAAATACGAAAGCAGGTTGGAGCCGACTGCGAGTTTAAAATAGTTGGCCAATGCCTGATAAATCCGTTGCAAAAAGGCGATGGAAGGATGGGCCTGTTGAAAATGCGCCTGAAGCCTGAGCTTGTCGCCCGGGTGGTACAGCACCACAGCATAGGCTCTTTTTCCATCTCTTCCTGCACGGCCCGCTTCCTGATAGTAGGCCTCCAGGTTATCGGGCACATCGTAGTGAACCACCACCCTTACGTTTTCCTTGTTTATGCCCATGCCAAATGCATTGGTGGCTACGATGGTACGTGTTTGACCTTTTTTCCAGGCGTCTTGTTTTTTCATCCTAAGCTCATAGCCTAGTCCTGCATGATAATAATCGGCAGAAATCCGGTGTCTGAGCAATAAGCTGGCGATCTCCTGGGTACGCCGCCGGCTTCTGGTATAAACCAATGCTGAGCCGGGCACCCTGGCTAATATTTCTAACAATTTGTCCTCTTTTTGCTCTACCGAGCGTACGGCAAAAGCCAGATTTTGGCGGGCAAAGCTGGCTTTGAACTTTGCCGGAGACTTAAGTTCAAGTTTTTCGGCTATGTCGCATATCACGCTTTCGGTAGCAGTGGCTGTGAGCGCTATGGTGTGTACCTGCGGTAATATCTCATTTCGAAATGCTGCTATTTGCAAATACATCGGCCTGAAATCATAGCCCCATTGAGAAATACAATGTGCCTCATCTACCGCCAGCAGGTTGATTTCCATCTTCTTTGCCCGCTCGCGAAACAATTCAGTTTGAAGGCGCTCGGGCGAAACATAAAGCAATTTCACCTGCCCGTAAATACAGTTGTCGAGAATAATGTCAATCTCGCGATTGGTGATGCCGGTATAAATGGCATAGGCTTTAATGCCTTGTTTGTTGAGCTGATCCACCTGATCCTTCATTAAAGCGATTAGAGGTGAAATGACCAGACAAAGCCCATTCATAACCAAAGCGGGCACCTGAAAGCATATCGATTTGCCACCCCCGGTGGGTAGCAGCGCGATCACATCATTTCGAGATAAAACCATATCGATAATTTCGCCCTGCATGGGTCTGAAAGCATCATATCGCCAATACTGTTTCAATATTTCGAGAGGAGATGGCACGTATCGCTGGTCGTTTAAAATATGATTTGAATTATAATTCCGTTCATGATTTAAATTAGATGAAGGCTGAAGCTTAAAGTATTAAAATTGAGCTAATCTTTTAATTTTGCAATGCATGAAATGGATATTACCCTCATTTTTTTTATTTGTATGCTCAGGGCTATCTGCGCAACAGGTTTTTGTCAGAGGCACTATTAGCGACGCTCAAACCGGTGCAGGTGTAGCCTTTGCACATGTGGGTATTTGTGGCAAAAGCATTGGTACGGTAGCCAATGAAAACGGTAATTTCGAATTTCGCATTCCCCATGTAGTGCCAGGCGATACCCTGTGTGCCACGGCCATAGGCTATGAAACGTATAACTATGCGGTGGCAGACCTCAGGGGAAAATCTACCTTCAATATTGTTCTAAAACCCCAAATCAGCTACCTGAGTGACATAGTGATCAAAGATGAGCGCATCACCGGCAGGCGGGTAGTTGCCAAAGCCATAAGCAGAATCAAGCGAAACTATCCCAAAAACCCCTTTATACTGGAAGGCTACTATCGCGATTATCTCAAAAAAAATAATGAATATGTGAGTTTTCTCGAAGCAGCCACTACCATCGACGACCAGGGATTTGGCAAGGATACGGACAAGACTCAAATAGAAATAAATCAATTGCGCTATAGCAAAGACTACATCAAATACCTGACGCAGTATGTCACCGATTTCGAAAAGGATTCGTCTAAATTGCTGGTACACGGTGTTTCCCCGGCTTTCAAAGGAAATGAGTTTTCCAATTTGTTTTATCACAACCCCATTCGCAATCATAGCACCTCCGTGCCCTTCATAGGCGTTTTTGACACATTTGCCGAACGCAACTATGACTTCGATATAGAGTATTATACCTACATCGACGACAAGGAAGTATATGTCATCAACATTGCGCCAAGCAAAAAATTCCGGTTTACCCACGTGTCAATCAAAGGCAAATTATATATACGCACCGACAACTTTGCCATTGTCAAGTTTAGCTACGCCTACTTTGTCACCAAGCGGCTGGAAACGAAAAAGTGGTTTGAACTGAATATCGAATACCGGGAGTTCCAGAAGAAAATGTATTTGAAATACTTTTCATTTATGAATTATTTCAAATTGATGATGCCGGGCGAATTTGCCGAAATGTACGTGTACCGTGAATTTTTTGTCAATGACATTAAGGCTGATGAATACAAGCCCATTGCCCAGACTCAATCGATAGACGAAACCCTTCCATTATATAAGCAAAATGCCCCAAATGACGCGGTTTTCTGGAAAAATTACAACAGGACGCTCTTGGAACAGCCACTAATGGAATGAGTGACATTAGCTATTTTTGGTCGTTTATTTAACAATAAATTGCACATTGTCGTTGTAGCATGCTTATATTTGTCTCCATTTTAAACCTATGACTTTTTTATCTCGATGAAGATAATAATTGCAGGAGCAGGAGAGGTTGGATTTCATTTGGCAAAACTATTGACCAATGAAAGGCAGGAGATCGTTATTATAGATCTTGATCAATCCAGGTTGAATTATGTATCGTCGCATCTGGATGTGCATACCGTCAGGGGCAGCTCCACCTCATTCAAAATACTGGAAGCGGCCAATGTGGCCAAGGCAGATTTGCTTATATCAGTGACCTCGTCTGAAGAAAGCAACCTTGCCACGTGCATTGTGGCAAAAAACTCGGGGTAAAAAAGACCATTGCCCGCATAGACAATACCGAGTACCTCACCGACACCCATAAGCTTAACCTCAAAGATATAGGCATAGATGAGCTTATCTCTCCCGAAAGCCTGGCGGCCCGTGAGATAAAGCGCTTGCTGCGGGAGGCTGCCCTTACCGATACCTTCGAATTCGACAATGGGATGCTCACCCTGGTGGGCATCAATATAGATGAAAATGGCTTTTTGGCCAATAAGACGCTGAAGGAAACCACGCACCTCAATCCTGATCACAATTTTATTACGGTTGCCATTTTGCGCAACGGCAAGACCATCATTCCGCATGGCGATACGGCCTTTTTGCCAAAAGACCATGCATATTTTATTGCCGAGCCCGAAGGTGTGAACAAGGTGATGGAGCTTTCATCGCAAGAAAAAGTGTCCTTTAAAAATCTGATGATCCTGGGAGGCACCAAGGTCGGCTACCACGCTGCGCGCCGCTTAAGTAAGAAATACCGCATAAAACTAATCGATTCGGACAAAGACCGGTGCTTCGACCTGGCAGATGAGCTGCGCGACACCCTGGTCATAAATGGCGATATTACCAATGTAGAATTGCTCAAAGAAGAAGGCCTGGAAGATATGGACGCCTTCATCGCCGTAACCAACAACTCCGAAACCAATATTATTTCGTGCCTGGTGGCCAAGTCGTGCGGTGTGAAAAAAACCATCGCCATGGTAGAAAACATGGATTATATTCACCTTTCGCAGAATATCGGCGTAGATACCATGATCAACAAAAAGCTGATTGCCGCCAACTTCATTTCCCGGTATATCCGCAAAGGAGATGTAATCTCGCTCACAGGCATACATGGCGTCGATGCAGAAATCATGGAGTTCGAGGTAAAAGAGACTTCCAAAATCAATCATAAAAAAATAAAGGACTTGCATTTTCCAAAAACTGCCATCATCGGCGGGGTGGTGCGCAAAGGCATCGGCTATACTACCTTTGGGGATTTTGAATTCAGGCCAAAAGACCGTGCCGTTATTATGAGTTTGCCTGATTCGATACATGAAGTAGAGCAGTACTTCAAATAAAAGGCGTTGCCAATAAGGTAATGAACGAAAAATGCAATGAAATCTAAAAAAGACCATGTGATTGCGGTTTCTTATTTAAAAAAAGTAGAACCAATACTGTGGCATGTCCCCTGCCCTTTTGTGTGCTTAACGAGCTGGAAGAAAAGAGAAACTGATGAAGCTAAATTTTAAGGCAATTATTTCCATTCTTGGTCTGTTGCTCATGCTCAATGGAGGTTTTATGCTTTTGTGCCTGCCAGTGTCCTTATACTTTCGCGATGGCGAATGGCGTTCGCTGCTTATGGCCAGCCTGCTCACCTTTGGCGTGGGAGCTGCCGGTTATTTCTTAACCAAATCAAAAACCAACGGAGGCCTGAGTAAGCGTGATGGCTACCTGGTAGTCTCCCTGGGCTGGCTATGCATGTCGGCATTTGGTACCCTGCCCTACATCTTAAGTGGCGAAATACCCAATTTTACAGATGCCTTTTTTGAAACGCTGTCCGGATACACCACCACCGGTGCTTCCATACTCAACGACATCGAAGCTATGGGCGAAGGCATACTGATGTGGCGAAGCCTGACCCAATGGATTGGCGGTATGGGAATAATCGTGCTCACAGTGGCCATATTGCCACTTTTGGGCATTGGAGGCATGCAGCTATTTGTTGCCGAAGCACCCGGAGTCACACCGGATAAACTGAAACCCCGCATCACCGACACCGCCAAAAGGTTGTGGCTGATTTATCTCGGACTTACTGTATTGGAGGCCATCCTGCTCAAACTCGGTGGAATGTCGCTTTTCGATGCCGTCAACCATTCGCTAACGACCATGGCCACGGGGGGATTTTCGACCAGGCAGGCCAGTATAGCCTACTTTACCTCGCCTTTTATTCAATATGTCATCATCGTGTTCATGTTCCTGGCCGGCACCAACTTTACACTCACCTACTTTGCCTTACACGGACAGTGGAAAAAGGTATTCAACAACGAAGAGTTCAAGTATTATTTTGGGTTTACCCTGGCTTTTGGACTTTTGATAGCCGCAGTAGTTTATATGGTAAGCGACCATACCGTCGAAGTGGCGTTTAGAAACGCATTGTTTCAGATTGTCTCAATTGTGACCACTACCGGATTTGTAACAGCCGATTACACCAGTTGGGCACCATTGCTCACGGTGGTATTTTTTATGTTCATGTTTATTGGTGCTTCGGCCGGTTCTACTGCTGGCGGGGTAAAAGTAGTACGCCATGTGATATTACTAAAAAACAGCATACTGGAGCTGAGAAGGCAGATACATCCCAATGCGGTATTGCCGGTAAGGCTCAACAGTATGGCGATCAGCTCCGATATCACCTTCAACATCATGGCTTTCATGATCATTTATTTTATGGTATTTGCCATGGGCGCTACGCTGCTCTCTGCCTTGGGTTATGATTTCAACACTTCTATTGGCGCCGTGGCTACCTGCCTAGGCAATATTGGGCCGGGAATAGGAAAGGTTGGCCCGATGGACAATTTTGCCTCGATTTCTGCCGCAGGCAAATGGATATTATCCTTTCTGATGCTACTGGGCAGGTTGGAGCTTTTTACCGTGCTTATACTTTTTACTCCTTATTTCTGGACCAAGCACTAGCTGTTGGCTCCGGCATTTGACTGCCATTTCATTAATTTCTTATCAGAGAATAAATTCGGAACGCATTGAGGCCTGACCTGTCGTATGGTGCATGCTAATAAAAATATTCGCATTTGTACATTTAATCGGGCATCAGCAAAAAGCATTAAAACTCCGGCGAATTCGGTGCCTAATCCATGATTTTTTTTGCTTACACGTGTGTGCTCATTTGTAATTGTTGGATCAATTTATCCTGTGCACTGCAATTTCTTGACCTGAAATTTGGTTGATCATTTATCTTTTTCTATATTTGACCATATGGTTAAATCAAAAGGTTAATCCACATGGATAATTCAAACGGTCAGCCGAACACAGAACAAAAAATTTTGGAAGCTGCAAAAAGGTATTTGTGCGCAAAGGCATGTATGGAGCCCGGATGCAGGAAATAGCCGATGAGGCCAATATCAACAAAGCTATGTTGCATTATTATTTCAGGAGCAAGGATCAACTTTTCGAGGCGATATTTCGAGATGTGTTTTCGCAATTGATACCCAAGGCTTTTAGCATTTTTACCGGCGACCTGCCCTTTGAAGAAATGCTGAAAAATTTGTATCCAATTACATAGAAACCATCGCCCAGAATCCTTTCATGCCCTTGTTCATTATCAACGAAGTGAACCAAAATCCCAAAAGACTGGGGCACTTGCTCGATATGATGGGCTCTATGCTGGCTCAGCTCAAGTTTCAACTGGAGGCAAAAGTAAAATCAGGTGAATTTCGAGAAGTGGATCCTGTCCAATTGTTTACCAATATCATTTCTATGTCTTTGTTTCCCTTCCTGAGCAAGCCCATCATACAAGGTGCCTTTGAATATGACGATGAAAAATTTAATGCCTTTCTGGAAGATCGCAAGGTGCTGATCCCAGAGATTATTCTGAATTACCTAAAAACAAATCATTGATTATGAATTTCAGGATTATTATTTATCTGACCGCTGTCATAATTTCCAGTCATGGAATGATGGCCCAAAAACTATCACTGCAAGAATGCCTGACCCTGGCAGAGCAGGAAAGTCCATTGGCAAAACAAAAACTGTATTTTGAATCGATGGAAGCCCTGACACAAAAAAATGTGAGCAGCGGTTTTTTACCAACTTTCTCCATCAATGGGCAAGCAAGCTATCAATCAGATGTGTTTTCATTTCCCAACAATCCGGCCTTTGACTCGCCCATTATTCCCAAAGACCAGTATCGGATTACCCTCGATGTTCAACAAAAAATATATGATGGCGGACTGACAAAAAATAAGAAAATTGCCGAATCGGCCCGAATAGCAAACGAATCTTCCACGGTGGAGGTGGATTTGTATGAAATAAAGGAAACCATCACTCAACTGTTTTTTTCGACCCTCATCTATCAGGAAAACATAATCATATTGCGCAATCTGCTGACTGATCTTGGCGAACAGCGCAAAAAAATAGAGGCGCAGGTCGCGAATGGAATGGTTTTGCCCGGCAATTTGCTCGCTTTTAAAAAACAAATATTGTCTGTCGAACAGCAAATACTATCGGCAGAGATGGAACAGGTGGCGCTGTTGGATATGCTCGGGCAATGGATAGGACGGGACTTAGACACTGCCGATGAATTGCAGGTTCCGAATGGTGATTTGCCCATCTACCAAAGCGAAATTGACCGTCCGGAAATCCGGCTATTGAAATCGCAAGACCGCTATTGGGAATCGATGAAAAAACTCAGCGAATCAGGCACAAGACCCATGCTGTGGGCAGTGGCTCAAGGTGGTGTAGGTCAGCCAAATACATACAACTTTTTAGAAACCGACCTTTCCGATTTTTACTTTATTGGCCTTAAACTTTCCTGGCAACTTTTTGACTACGGCAATGGCAGGCGGGAAAAAGAAATTTACGCTGCCCGTCAGGGGATTGTTCAGAGCAAGCTGGAACATCTGACAGACAATTTCGATCGAAAACTGACCCGCGAATATATGGAAGTGCGCAAACTCGAAGCTTTGGTTGCCAAAGACGAGGAGCTGTTGCTAATGCAAAACCAAATAGTAGCCAGTGCCTTTTCCCAACTTAGCAATGGTGTGATCACCCCTACTGAATATCTGAGCGAACTAAACAGCCAAACCCAGCTCGAAGTCAATAGGAAAATCCACCTATTAAAGCTAAAACAAGCGCAATACAACTGTCTGAACATTACTGGAAAATTATAAAAACACAAATCATGAAATACCTTAATTACCTTATAGCGCTGCTGCCATTGATATATGGCTGCACAAGCGATAGCGAATTGGCCGATGCTTATGGAAATTTTGAAGCCGTAGAGGTGATCATCTCATCGGAGGCCAATGGCAAACTGATCTCTTTTGCCCTGGAAGAGGGTGACCGGCTACAGGCCGGGCAAGCAGTGGGTCTGATAGATACCACCCAGCTCTACCTTAACAAAAAGCAATTGGAGGCCAGTATTGACGCATTGAAAACTAAAACCCAAAACATACCGGTTCAGATAAAGGTGCTGCAAAAGGAAAAGAACAACCTTTTGCGCGAAAAAAAACGGGTAGAAAACCTATTGGCAGACCATGCCGCTACCCCCAGGCAGTATGACGATATCGCCGGCCAACTTGATGTGGTGGAGCAGCAAATCGCAGCCACCAAAAGTCAGCTAACCACCGGCAACCAAGGCCTGCTTGGTGAGGTGGGGCCACTAGAAGTGAAAATAGAGCAGATCAATGACCAATTGAAAAAGAGTGTGATCAGCAATCCATTGACAGGAACAGTATTATCTAAATTTGCCTACGAAAATGAGATTACATCGTACGGCAAACCCTTGTATAAAATCGCCGATCTCGACAACATCATCGTTCGCGCATATATAAGTGGACACCAACTCAGTGAGGTGAAAATAGGCCAGGAAGTGACCATTAAAATAGACCTGCAGGATGAAATTGGCCAACTGAGGGGCAAAGTGACCTGGATTTCCGCGTCAGCGGAATTTACGCCAAAGGTAATCCAGACCAGGGAGGAGCGCGTGAACCTGGTGTACGCCATAAAAGTGCTCGTTGCAAATGATGGATCGCTCAAGATCGGAATGCCTGCGGAAGTGTATTTCGACTAGCCACGACAATAGCGCCAAGTTTTACATCACAAAAGGTCACATCAGCTACAGCGCGAATAACTTTTAAAAAAAATCGAAACGCCATGATAAGCATACGGGGTATAGGCAAATCTTACGGTAAAATTCAAGCCTTAAAAGACATTAACATAGAAGTAAATGCTGGCGAAATATTTGGTCTTATCGGCCCCGACGGGGCGGGAAAAACCACACTCATCCGCATACTCACTACCCTGCTCCTGCCAGATACCGGCAGCGCACAGGTCATGAATCTGGACGTGGTAAAGGATTTCAAACTATTAAGACGTGACTTTGGATATATGCCCGGCAGATTCTCGCTTTACGAAGATCTTACCGTAGAAGAAAATCTGGAGCTTTTCGCATCTATATTTGGCACCACCATTTCAGAAAACTACCATCTGATAGAGGACATTTACAAACAAATAGAGCCATTCAAAACACGAAGTGCCGGCAAATTATCTGGGGGCATGAAACAAAAACTGGCCCTCTCCTGTGTGATGATCCACAAACCCGGAGTCATCTTCCTCGATGAACCAACCACCGGTGTCGACCCGGTTTCACGAAGGGAATTTTGGCAAATGCTGCATAAGCTCAAACAGCACGGCATTACCATATTTGTGACTACGCCATACATGGACGAAGCCAGCCAATGCGACCGGATTGCATTGATTCAAAACGGGCAACTCATGAGTATTGACACCCCAAATGCCATAGTCGAGCAGTACAAAGACGACTTGTACGCGATCATTACCGACAAGAGGCATGGCCTGCTACAAGACCTCAGAAGGTATGAAAGCGCCAAATCGGTTTTCCTCTTTGGCAGCCATATTCACTATACTGACAAGCAAACCCAGCTCGATAAACCCGCCCTTAACACCTACCTGCAAGCACATGGTCACAGCCAAATAGAGATAAGAAAGATACCTCCGGTGATAGAAGATTGCTTTTTGGCATTGATGGGAGACTTAAAAGAAGATGCTCATGCCTGATAATTCCATAGTGGTCGATAGACTAAGCAAAAAATTTGGCGAGTTCACTGCGGTGAATGAAATAAGCTTCGAAACCAAAAAAGGGGAAATATTTGGTTTTTTGGGAGCCAATGGTGCCGGTAAAAGTACGGCCATGAAAATGCTCTGCGGATTGCTAACCCCAACCTCGGGCAAAGCCACCGTGGCCGGCTATGATATTGCTTCACAAAGCGAGCGTGTAAAAAGACGTATCGGCTATATGAGTCAAAAGTTTTCGCTTTATCAAGACCTGACGGCTATAGAAAACATCCGTTTCTACGCCGGCATCTATGGCATGGCCGATAAGGACATAAAACAACAAAGCGATAGGCTAATGCAAAGGCTAAATTTGGTTGACTATGCCAATGTAAAAATAGAAGCTCTGCCACTGGGCTGGAAGCAAAAACTGGCCTTCTCTGTGGCAGTGTTTCATCGCCCGGAGATTGTGTTTTTGGACGAACCTACCGGAGGAGTAGATCCGGTAACGAGGAGAGATTTTTGGGAGATGATCACCCAAACCGCCGCTGAAGGCACCACCATATTTGTAACCACACACTACATGGACGAGGCCGAATATTGCGATCGAATATCCATTATGGTTGATGGAAAAATTGAAGCCTTGGGCACGCCGGAACAGCTCAAGACCAACTTCGCGGTCAGCACCATAGACGAAGTGTTTATCTGCCTGGCCAGGCCGGATGCCAATAAAACAAATTAGCAAAATGAAAAAATTCAGGGCATTTGTAAAGAAGGAATTTTACCACATCACACGCGATTGGCGCACGCTCATTATTCTGTTGGGTATGCCTATTATCCAAATCATGCTGTTTGGCTTTGCTATCACCAATGAAATCAAAGATGCAAAAATCGCCATCCTCGATTTGGCTCGAGACGAGCATTCCACAGTGTTGATTGATAAAATCCTTGCCAACGACTACTTTAAGCTAGAAGCCTACCTCACCCATAGCCGGGAGATTGAGCCTGTTTTCAGAAAAGGAAAAGTAAAGGAGGTCATCATTTTCGAGCCGGGTTTTGGAGCGCGCCTGGAAAAAGAGCATTCGGCCAACATACAAATAATCGCCGATGCCTCAGACCCCAACACAGCCACCATGTTGCTCAACTACACGCAGGCCATCATTGGCAACTACCAGGCTGAGCAAAACGAACTGCAACACTTACCCTTCAGCATCGGTATCCATTCTGAAATGTTTTACAACAATGAGCTCAAGGGCGTTTATCTATTTGTCCCCGGCCTTATTGCCATCATACTCATGCTGGTTTCTGCCATGATGACCTCCATATCCATAACCAAAGAAAAGGAACTTGGCACCATGGAAATATTACTGGCCACGCCGATGAAGCCCGCTGTCATCATCATTGCCAAAGTGATCCCCTACCTTATATTGTCTTTTATCAATGCCGTCATCATACTGTTGTTGGGCTTTTTTGTGTTTCACGTTCCGGTTCATGGCAGTCTTTTACTCCTGCTGCTGGAAATGATCCTTTTCATTCTCACCGTGTTGTCTCTGGGCATTTTCATTTCCACAGCCACCAGTTCACAACAAGTAGCACTTATGGCCTCGCTCATGGGATTGATGCTGCCCACCATTTTATTGTCCGGCTTTTTATTTCCGGTAGAAAATATGCCCCTGCCGCTACAGCTCATCTCCAACATGGTGCCGGCCAAGTGGTTTATCATCATCATCAAGGGCATTATGCTCAAAGGGGTAGGTTTGGCCATTGTATGGAAGGAGACGCTGATTCTGGTGGGATTCATGGCATTTTTTATATTACTCAGTGTTAAGAAGTTCAAACCCAGACTGGCCTGATATGAGAACGCTTCGATTTCTATTGCAAAAAGAATTCATACAAATTTTCAGGAATAAGTCCATTTTGCCCATCATTTTGGTGATGCCAATGGTACAACTGCTCTTGTTGTCCTTTGCGGTGGACTATGAAATAAAAAATATCAAACTGATTTTTGTCGATCAGGATCACAGCCATTTTTCAGCCTTGTTGCAAAGCCAGTTTACCGGGTCTGATTACTTTATCATTTCCGGCCAAACCGGCCAGACGCAGGAAGCCAAAAACGCGATAGAACGTGGCACATGCGATCTGGTCGTAATCGTGCCCCCAGGCTTCGAACAAAACCTCTTTCGCGGTGGTCGCGCCGATGTGCAATTGATCATGAATGCAATAGACGGTACCAAAGCCGGCTTGTCTTCGAGCTATGCTACGGGCATCATTCGCAATTATACCAAAACCCTGATCGAAAACTATCGAATGCGGAGCAATATGGGCATTGCGCCACAGTACAAACAAATTGAAGCTAATTATTCCTTTTGGTACAATCCCGAGCTCAATTACAAAGTATATATGGTTCCCGGCATTTTAGTCCTTTTAGTCACCATGATCGGCGCATTCCTTTCGTCGATGAACATAGTAAGGGAAAAAGAACTAGGCACCATAGAGCAGATCAATGTAACACCCATCAAAAAGCATCACTTCATAATAGGCAAAACCTTGCCTTTTTGGTTCATTGGCATGTTTGAATTTGCGTTTGGCCTGTTGCTGGCCAGGTTGGTATTTGACATACCCATGGTGGGCAGCCTGTATGTGTTATTTTCTTTTGCGGGGGTATTTCTCATGGTGGTATTGGGTCTTGGCCTGTTGATTTCCACCATTACCGAAACGCAACAGCAGGCCATGTTCATCTCTTGGTTTTTTCTGGTCATTTTTATCCTGCTGGGAGGCTTGTTTACCGCCATAGAAAACATGCCCGCCTGGGCCCAATACATCACCAAGCTCAATCCGGTCAGCTATTTTATTGAGGTCAATCGCATGATTTTACTCAAGGGCGCTGGTTTTATGGATATTGCAGTACATTTTGCCGTGATATCGGGCTTCGCCCTGGCCATCAACGCCCTAGCCATCTTCAGGTATAAGAAGGTATCTTGAAAAATCGTATTGATCGTCGCAAAAGGCAAAAATCCATCTGCACACTCCTATTTTATTTATTAAATTTATTGATGCAAAAGGCGGGGAAACAGCTATCGGGGCTGTGGCCAAATCGTTTAAATACGTAGTAACCGTTTTATCAATATTTTAATAAAAAAAGATCATCGTTATGAGTAACGTACTGCTAGATTATATGAAAAACCGCTTTATCAATGAGCTGGTGTCGCCTTCTAAAAAGAGTCTGAAACCCGGTCCGGTAGTGACCATCTCGAGAGATTATGGCTGCCCCGCCAAGCGGATTGCGGGCATGTTGTCATCGGCACTCAACCGCAAAGAACTGGAAAACAATTCCCACTTCCACTGGCATTGGATCGGCAAGGAGATCCTTGATGAATCGGCCAAAGAATTGAACCTGAATCCAACCATCCTGAAGCAAATTGCCAATAAAGAACAAAGTGGCGTGGTAAACGAGATCGTCATGTCCTTGTCGCACAAATACTATCCGGGAGACCAGAAGATAAAAAAAACCATTGGCGAAGTGATCCGCACTTTTGCCGAACAAGGACACGTGATCATTGTAGGTCGTGGCGGGGTATCGATTGCCCGCGATATTCCCGATTCATTGCACATCAAACTACAAGCCCCGGTAGAATGGAGAATAAACGATGTGAGCAAAAAGCAGCAAATTATGCTGACAGATGCCAGACGAAAAATAGAAGAGCTAGATGCTCACCGCGACCAGATCAGGCAGTTTTTTGAGGGAAAAAATGTAAATGACAGTGCATACGACGTGGTATTCAACTACATGACTTTAGACGAAGAAGATATCGTAACCACCATCTTGCAACTGATGGAATCGAAAAATCTGATCTGACCACGCTTTCTTTTTGATTTGAGCAATTAGCCAGCCAAGTGCATTCGGGCTCTTTGCGCCCATTCAGATATGAACCGCAACCGTATAATTCATTACATTCTTAGATATTACCTGTACTTGCGTTAAAACCCGTCTATTGTCGGGACATCAAAAGGTTTATCGATTTTTTTAGCCCGTTCATCGAAGCATTTGCGCGTTCAAGGTCGGCAGCCCTATAGCCATTCATGTGGAATAATGCCTAAATACCGAAAAATGCACATTTTTGCTCCGGCTAAACCTCATTTCCTTACAACCCCGGCACCTAAACCCCTGGTTTCCTTTTGGCTCTTTTGCTCATATATGGCCGATTAGTATTTAGTTTTGCATGAAAGCTATTGAGACAAGAGACAAAACAGATATTAAACATTAAAAAAAAAATGGAAATGAGGATGCATCAATTTTTTAAAATTAAAAAAATAACAGTGTTTGCTCTGCTGATGGCTTTTGTTGCTTCATCGACATTTGCTCAGGAGTCCAATCTTTACAGAATTCAGTCATTGTTTCTCTACAACTTCACCAAACACGTGAAATGGGAAAATGAATCGAGTGTTTTTACTATAGGAATATATGGAAACCCGATTGCCTTTGCAGAGATTAAGGCCAATTTGGAGAATAAAATAGTTTGGGGCAAAAACATTAATATTATTCAAATCAATACCCCCGGCGAAGTAAAGAATTGTCAAATTGCCTACATGCCGAGATCGAACAAAAAGAAAATTGTAGATCTGATGAGTGCCTCCGACTTTAACAATACCCTGGTGGTGACCGAAGAAGACATGATGGAAGATGGCGCAGCGATCAGTTTTTTCTTTGAGCAGTCGAGCATGAAGTTTAAAATAAGTAAAGACAAAATAGAAAAATGTGGCCTGAAGGTAAGTAGTTCGCTGCTGTCTATTGGTGTACCAGTATAAATAACACATTGCTGAAAAGCATTTTTTGAGCTTTTAAAAGGGCCCTGATCGTATCGACAGGGCTCTTTTTTTTGTGATGCTTCCAACGCGTCAAAGCAGTTCTGTAGCCAGATTGGCCAACTCAGATCTTTCGCCTTTTTCGAGGGTGATATGGGCATAAAGCGGATGACCCTGAATGCGGTCTATCAAATACGAAAGCCCGTTACTTTGCGAATCGAGGTAGGGCGTATCAATTTGGTAGATATCGCCGGCAAAAATGATTTTGGTGTTTTCTCCGGCTCTGGAAATAATGGTTTTCACTTCGTGTGGTGTCAGGTTTTGCGCTTCATCAACTATAAATATGATATTGGACAACGACCGGCCACGAATATATGCCAGGGGCGTTATGAGCAATTTTTCTTTGTTCACCATTTCCGTCAGGCGTTTGTATTCTTTGTCGGTTTCAGAAAACTGGTTCTGGATAAATTTAAGATTGTCAAAAAGCGGCTCCATGTAAGGGTTCAGCTTAGACTTGATGTCACCTGGCAAAAAACCAATGTCTTTGTTGCTCAATGGCACAATAGGCCGTGCCAGGTATATTTGTTTAAAATCCCGCCGTTGTTCCAGAGCACTGGCCAGGGCAAGCAGGGTTTTGCCGGTACCAGCTACGCCACTGATCGATACCAATTTTACTTCCGGGTTCATCAAAGCGTGAATGGCAAATGTTTGTTCGGCGTTTCTGGGTCTAATACCACTAACTGCTCTTTTCTCCACCAGTTCCATCATGTTGGTAGTAGGATTGAAATAGCCCAGCCCCGATTTTCTAAGGCTCTTCAGAATAAAATAATTGTGGGCTACCGGTTTTTTCCTCTTCAGGAAGGATTTGATGTCGTGACTTTTTTGTTCGTAAAGTAAATTGATCAGCTCCGGCTCAATATTGTCCACTTCTGACTTGCCGGTATAGAGTGTGTTTACGTTTTTGATTTTACCGGTCTTGTAGTCTTCGGCCTGGAGATTGAGCGCCTTGGCTTTTAATCTTAGATTTACGTCTTTGCTTACCAGTATTACCTGACTCTCGGTATTTTCTTGCTGCAGTTGCAAAGCTGCGTTGAGGATTTTATGATCGGGTTTTTTTTCATCAAATATCTCTTCCGCATCCACCTCGCTATGTAGCGACATCAGCACCTTAAATTTACCCCTGCTTTTGCCATTGATGGGGATCCAATGCTGGAGTTTTTGCCCTTTCGATATTTTTTCGAGTATCCTTATGAATTCGCGGGCTTCAAAATTCTTGATGTCATTGCCTTTTTTGAAGTTATCCAACTCTTCGAGTACCGTAATCGGTATGGCAACATCATGCTCAGCAAAATTCATAATGGCATCGTGCGAATAAATGATTACCGAGGTATCGAGCACGAATATTTTTTTCACTTTAGCTTCTTCTATCATACATGTGGGTTTTCTATTTCATTGAATAATAATCTGTATTTTCTCCAAGTTCAATTTTTAGAATATTTGAAGATACCAGTCTTACCAGCATTTGAGAGGCTTTGCTTTTGGGCAGTCCGCTTATTTTCATCAAATTGACCAGGGTGATGTGTCCATGTTGCTCAATGTATTTGAAGATGGCCTGTTCATGCTCTCCCACCGCAACCGGATAAGATCTTTTGTTTCTCGATCGCTTGAGGATTTCAACCATTTCTCTGCTGGCCTGAACACTTTTGTCTGAAAGACGCACGTAGGCTTTGCCCCTTTTTTCAGGATTGTCGAGATAATAGCTGGGTTTTTTACGGCTTTCAAATATCCGGTAATGCAACACACTGCGTTTTTTGTTGATGGGGATCACCTGGCTTTGGTACCTAATACGTGGCTTGATGTGCATCTGAATGGCATGCTCTATTGCAAATCTTTCTTCTTCGGCAAATTTGAGTCCTGTTATCCTGCCATCATCATCTACGCCGATAAACAGCTCGCCACCCTGTGAATTGGCAAAGGCCACCATCTCCCGGACTATTTTCGTAACGAAAGATGCTTTGTGTTTAAACTCCAATAGCTGGCCTTCGCCCTTGCTTACCAAATTTTCGAGCTCTTGTAGTTTCATATTCCAAAAAAGTAAAGCTAAATAATAAAATCACTTTGCCCAGACTATAAAAAAAATCGACAACAAAAATTAACTATCCCAAGTCAGACAGAAATCCATCATCTGCTTCATCAGGTTTGGGAGCTGTAAACATACTGCTGAGTAAATCCTTGAAAGCAAGGCCTGTAGTAAAATATTTTTTGCTGATCATGCTGTACTCGGCCAGGCCATGCAGGGCAAATTCCATAAGAAAGAGTTTTTCATCAGCACGTATATTTTTTACATACGATTCTACCAACGGCGCCAGACCGGGAATGTCGTTGAGCAGTCGGGCATATTGCTTGTCGGGCAGGTCGTTCAATATGTTTATTTCATTGCCATCGCTAAACCATTCGACAATTTTCTTATAGGGGTTGTCGGTTTTTTGCTTGCGAACTTTGTCAGGATCAGGAAAATGGACAATAAATTGAGACCTGATCGCCTTGCCCAAGAGGTCTTTGGCTACTATACCCGGCCCTTCCTGCTCCCCTTCATAGACGAGCTCCACCTTGCCGGTAATAGCGGGGATCACTCCATTGAAGTCAGCGATCCTGATATTGGTCTTTTTTTCTCCATTGATCAATACCCGGCGCTCCGCAGCACTTTTCAGGTTTTCGAATGCTGAAATGGTTAGTCTGGCCGAAACACCGCTTTTTTCATCAACAAATTCACTGTCTCTGGCCTGAATGGCTATTTCTTCTATCAGGTCACGCGCATATTCGTTGAGGTGTACCAAAGCTTCCTGACCAGGTTTTTTGTGCGCTTCCTGCTCAGTTATTTTTTTTTCCGATGGCTATCGATTTAGGATAGTGCGTTATGATCTGGCTGTCGATCCGGTCTTTGAGCGGCGTCACAATGCTGCCCCGATTGGTGTAGTCTTCGGGGTTAGCCGTAAAGACAAATTGTATATCCAAAGGCAACCGCAATTTGAAACCCCTTATTTGGATGTCGCCCTCCTGAAGGATATTGAACAATGCCACTTGAATACGCGCTTGCAGGTCTGGCAATTCATTGATGACAAAAATGCCCCGGTGCGACCTGGGTACAAGTCCATAATGTATCACCCGTTCGTCGGCATAGTGAAGCTTGAGTGAAGCCGCCTTGATAGGATCTATATCGCCGATCAGGTCGGCTACTGATACGTCTGGCGTGGCCAGCTTTTCGGTAAAACGCTCCGAACGATGCAGCCATCCAATAGTCATCCCCTCGCCATGTTTTGCAATCATCTCTTTGCCATGGTTGGAAATCGGGTTCAATGGATCATCATTAGTTCCGACCCTTCGATCACGGGTATCATTTCATCCAACAGGTTGACCATCAGCCGGGCAATTCTTGTTTTGGCCTGCCCTCTTAGTCCAAGCAGGTTGATATTGTGCATCGAGAGAATCGCCCTCTCCATATCTGGGATCACGGTTTCGTCATAGCCCCAAATGCCTTCGAATGCCGTCTGACCGCGTTGAAGCTTGTATATCAGATTATCGCGCAGTTCCTGCTTTATGGTTTTCGATTGGTAACCGTATTTTTTTAGTTCGCCCAAAGTCTTGATAGCGTAAATTTCCTTTATGGGAATATCACTGATATTCATAGGTAAAAGCTGTTTAATTAAAGATATTTTTTTCGATTTCTCCGGTAGTCTTCAAATACCAGATTGCCCAGCCCCTGCAAGTTGCTGTAGTAGGCGTTGCCATTGTTTACCTTGGTAAATTCCTGGACAAATTGTCGCAAATATGGATCTGTGGCGATCATAAACGTAGTGACCGGAATATGGTTTCTGCGGCATTGAGCTGCGAGTGTTAGGGTTTTATTGATGATTTTGCTATCGAGCCCAAAGCTGTTTTTGTAGTATTTGATCCCTACCTTCATGCAAGTGGGTTTGCCATCGGTGATCATAAAAATCTGCTTATTGGGGTTTTTTCTTTTGCGCAGCAGATCCATCGCCAATTCTATCCCAGCTATGGTGTTGGTATGGTAAGGTCCCACCTCCAGATATGGCAAGTCTTTAATGGCTATTTGCCAGGCGTCATTCCCAAATACAATGATATCGAGGGTATCCTTTTTATAATTTTGGGTGATGAGTTCAGCGAGGGCCATAGCTACTTTCTTTGCCGGAGTAATGCGGTCTTCGCCATATAATATCATAGAGTGCGAAATATCTATCATCAACACTGTGGACGTCTGGGCTTTATGCTCATTTTCCACTATTTCCAGATCATCTTCTGTAAGGTGAAAATCCTCGAGCCCATGGTTTACCTGGGCGTTTCGTATCGATTCGGTGATGGATATTTGTCCAGGATTGTCACCAAACCGGAATGCTCTTTTCTCGGCGCTTTTTTCGTCGCCCAATCCATGCCGATCGGTGGTATGATTGCCTCTTTTCGTCTTTTTGAGTTTGCCAAAAATTTCCTCCAGGGCGCTTTTTCTTATTCCTTGTTCACTTTTAGGTGTCAAAGACAATGTACCTTTTTGTGCTTCTTCCTTTATGTATCCCTTATCTTTGAGGTCTTGGATAAAATCACCAATGCCATATTGACCATCGGTTAGTTGATATTGCTGATCGAGACTGGTGAGCCAGCTAAGTGCCTCATCTACCTTACCGGCGGTCATCAATATCAGTTGTTGGAATATATCGTTGAGCTGGTCAAATCCGCTCTTTTGCTTGCTTTTTGGAGGAATATACCTGGAGAAATGAAACCCTGACATACTATTATGGGTCTGATTGAAATTGGTCCGACAGTTGTGAAAAGTAATGGTTTGCCTTTGGGCACATCAATTAAACTCCAAACACAGGGACAATTGTTTTGTACGCTTTACTTTTTTTTTGTTACTGATGTAATTTTTAAAAAGCATAAGGGTGGTTTACCAGGTTACATGAATTTAACTTTATGCATAAATAATTGCATTTAAAACGGAATAATTATGAAATATGTAGTGGTAGCTTTGGCAATTGTTGTTACTTGTCTGATGGGATCATGTACACAACGTACCTGCCCAACTTATACCAAAGGTCTCAAGGAGTTGCCCCGGGAGCAACCACAGCACCAGGAGAGGGAAAAAGTCTAGATTGTCAGACACTCTTTTGGAGAAAAGCGCAATAAAACAGTGTATGTATAAATGGTAGTTATGACAGATTTTAGCCTTCATCTCAAGGCTATTTTCTTTTAGTGTATGTTTTTACACAAAAAAAAGGGAGCCGATTGTTCAGCTCCCTTTTTTTTATATGCTCTGGGAATTTACCCATTCATTGAGATCAAAAATTCTTCATTGTTTCTGGTACCTTTCATTTTGCTCAGCAAAAATTCCATGGCTTCTACAGAGTTCATATCAGACATGTATTTTCTCAATATCCATACTCTTTGTAGAAATTCCTGGTCGAGGAGTAGTTCTTCCCTTCTGGTACCTGATGCAGGCACATCGATGGCCGGGTACACACGCTTGTTGGAAAGTTTTCTGTCCAGCTGAAGTTCCATGTTGCCGGTTCCCTTAAATTCTTCAAAGATCACTTCATCCATTTTAGAGCCTGTCTCTATCAGGGCTGTAGCAATGATGGTAAGCGACCCGCCGTTTTCCACATTTCTCGCCGCACCAAAAAAGCGCTTGGGTTTGTGAAGTGCATTTGCGTCTACACCACCCGAAAGTATTTTTCCTGACGATGGCACTACGGTATTGTATGCCCTGGCCAGTCGTGTAATGGAGTCGAGTAAAATGACCACATCATGGCCGCACTCAACCATTCGCTTGGCTTTTTCCAATACGATGCTGGCTACTTTCACATGCCGCTCGGCTTGTTCGTCGAAGGTAGATGAAATAACTTCGGCTTTTACGCTTCGTGCCATGTCTGTCACTTCTTCCGGACGTTCATCGATCAACAATATCATCAGATAAACTTCCGGATGGTTTTCAGCTATGGCATTGGCGATGTTTTGCAACAGCACGGTCTTGCCGGTTTTGGGCTGAGCTACGATCATGCCACGTTGTCCTTTGCCTATAGGGGCAAACATATCCATGATACGTGTAGAATAATTGCCGGGGGCTCCGCTAAGGTTAAGTTTTTCCTCCGGGAAGAGAGGGGTCAGGTATTCAAAAGGCACCCTGTCCCGGATTTCTTCTGTAGTCTTGCCGTTTACTGTACCAACTCTCAAAAGTGCAAAATACTTCTCGCCATCTTTTGGTGGCCTTATTTGGCCCCTGACGATATCTCCGGTTTTCAAACCAAATAGTTTGATCTGAGATGGAGAAACATAAATATCATCCGGGCTGGCTAAATAGTTGTAGTCGGATGAGCGCAAGAAACCATATCCGTCCTGCATTATTTCCAATACGCCTTCATTTTCTATGGCGCCATCAAATTCTTTGATATTGGGTCTTTTCGGCTTTTTAGGCTCAAATCTCTCCCTTTGTTGTTCGCCTTTGGGCTCTTCTGCCTTGGGAGGTCTGCTGCTTTTTTCAAAAGAAACAGCAGCGGGATCAAAATCAGCTGAAAAGGATTCGAGCAGTTCTTCGGCGCTCATTTCATCTGTTGCTTCCGCCGAGGAGCTTGTTTTTTCTGGTGTTTTCTCTTCTTTTGCCGGGGTTTTAACATTTTCCCTTTTGAAGTTGAGTTTTTTCTTCTTTTCTTCTACCGGACGTATATCCTGCTTTTTCTTTCTCTCCTCTGTTTTTGGCTCGGGCTTGTTGGTGTTTTTCTCTCTTTCGGAGGGGGTTTCGGTAGGCTCTGGCTCACCTTCTTTAGGATTAGAAGCCTGATAATCAAGAATTTTATAGATCAATTCTTTCTTGGGAAGTTTTTTGTAATTATCAAGCCCTAACTCCTCTGCAATGTCTTTCAGCTCGGAAAGCAACCGCACATTTAAATCTTGAATTGTGTACATTTATTTTAATAGTGATTCTTTAGGAGAGAATACTCCGTAAAGCTTTGGATTAATTGTTTTGAAATATTTGATTTATCTAAAAGATATTAGAAATTCTATGGGATTCTTAAAAAGAAAAAATCTTTGAAGTAAAATTTATGCAATAATAGATTACCCTTCTTTAATAGTCAAGTCTTGCGGGTAAATTTAGGTCTGCGCTCTTTCTTAATGGCTCAAAGGTATAATATCATTATACAAAAACCGCTACATTTGTGAAAAATTTCGATAATGCTGAGAATTGTTGATATAAAAACCGATAAAGAGAAAATAATAAAGGGTCTGAAGAAAAAACGAGTGGCCGATGTTGATGCCCAAATAGCCCATTTGTTGCAAATGGATGAGGACAGAAGGAGCACTCAACTGGAATCTGATGCCACACTCAACGAATTAAACACCATTTCCAAACAAATAGGCACCTTGCTAAAAAACGGCCAAAAAGAGGCCGCAGAGCAGGCTAAAACCCAGATTGGTGACTTAAAAAACAAGAGTAAAATGCTGCAGGACAAACTCAAAACCGTAGAGGCGGATGTTTTGCAGGCATTGTACAATCTGCCCAATACTGCCCACGAAACCGTACCTGAGGGCGTAGGTGCAGACGATAACAAAGTGATGCTGGAAAAAGGAAGCATTCCCTCACTGCCCGACAGTGCTCTGCCACATTGGGAGCTTATAGAAAAATATAATATCATAGATTTTGAACTGGGAAATAAAATTTCTGGTGCCGGATTTCCAGTGTACAAGGGCAAAGGGGCAAAATTGCAACGGGCGCTGATCAATTTTTTCCTTGATGAAGCTGCCAAAGCGGGCTTCGATGAGGTACAAACTCCGATCGTGGTCAACTCAGATTCGGGATATGGCACCGGTCAACTACCCGATAAGGAAGGACAAATGTACGGTATTGTTGATAGCAACCTGTTCTTGATCCCAACCGCCGAAGTTCCCATCACCAATTTATATCGCGATGTAATCGTGAAGGAAGAAGATTTGCCCATTCGAAATGTAGGATACACCCCCTGTTTCAGGCGTGAAGCTGGTTCATGGGGAGCGCATGTTCGGGGGCTCAACAGGCTCCATCAGTTCGACAAGGTAGAAATTGTTCAAATCACCAAAGCAGAAAATAGCTATGGAGCCCTGGAGGAAATGTGCGCCTACGTTGAATCCCTCTTAGAAAAACTGGAATTGCCCTTTAGAAAATTATTGCTGTGTGGTGGCGATATGGGTTTTACCTCGGCGATGACCTATGACATGGAGGTGTATTCTGCAGCACAGAAAAAATGGCTTGAAGTAAGTTCCGTAAGCAACTTTGAGACCTACCAGGCCAACCGTTTAAAGCTCAGATACAAGGAAGACGGCAAAAAGATCACCCTGCTTCATACGCTTAATGGCAGTGCCCTGGCGCTACCCCGCATAGTGGCCGCTATACTCGAAAATAATCAGAACGAACATGGCATCAATGTGCCAAAAGTTTTGCAAAAATACACCGGATTTGATCGTATAGATTAGAGCAGAAGAACATCAAACACATTTCGAAGTGGCAACATATTTTATGCTTGCCATACATGTGTGAGCCAGGACAATTTCACAGGCTTATGTATATATTTAATCGACCGACTCAAGTATGGACATAAAAGACACATGCTTGTGGCGAAATGCCTCATTGTGTGCATGAACGATGCGGGGAGCATGCTTTTCGAGATAGGCATTTACATGGTCAAGTGTGTCAGCAAAAAATTGAACCGAGTACGTGAGCCCGTCGTTTTCCGTCTCGCTAAGCAGGTGGAATATTCGGAAATCATTAAAGTAGCCGCTCTCCAATACATAGGGACAATATTTATTTTTCATCCACGAAAACCATTCTCCTTTGATTTCAGGCTCTATATTAAAAGTAATGTTGTATAAGATCATATCTCCTGCTGCTATGCTTTGAGTGACAAAATAGCTGATTTTGAAATACAAAGACAAATACGACAAAAGAAGCGCTCAAATATCAATTAGATGCCTGAGCGCTTCACATGGTGAGCTCAAAAATTCACTTGCTAATCACGGTTTACGGAACTACCTCCACTTTTATCAATTTCTACATCAGCATCGCCCCTATAACTTACTTTGCTGGCGCCACTGCTTTTCACCACCAGTCGGTCACTTGCATATACCATGGCCGAGCCGGCACTGCTGGCTTCTATTTCGGTTTCGCTTACCAGATATTCGAAAGCACTAAACGTAGAAGCTCCCGATACATGAGCTTCCAGCCTGTCTCCGGTGCCACTGAGCTGGAGCTTGGAGGCCCCATCGACTTCCACAGTGACGGATGATACATTAGCATCGACAGCAGCAAAAGCCGCTCCATGGAGTTTAATATCCAAAAAATCCCCTGACATGCCAGAAACATATACTTTGCTCGCACCGCTAAGTTCCAATGCTGAGATTTCGGGCATTGCAATATGAACCACGAGCTCATCTTCCCGCTTTATTTTACCATGCTTTCCATCATAATCGAGCGATAGTACCGATCCACCCATATGCACCTCCAGTTCGTCTACCATCTTTTTATTGCCACTAGCAACCACACGGTAGCTATCGCCCCGGCTTATCATTACTTTGATGGCGCTACCCACTTCCACTTCACTAAACCCAGCCAACTCATGCTCAACCGAGTATCCAGAAATATCCCAGTCGTGCGACAAGGCATGTTCCTCAGAAGCCGTGAATTTTTCTATCGGGCAGGTTGTACACTTTAGCCCGCTTGAATCAAATGCCCAAACATTGTCGCGCATATCACTATCGCTGAACCCTTCTCTGAACAGGAAATTATCCTGGAGGTACTTCATGTCTTCTTCCATCACAAAGTTCTGACCGATAGGTATATATAAAGTAAGATCGACATGTTGCTTTCTAAAGCCACTGTTTGGATCCAGCTTAAAACTCGAATCAAAGCGAAACACCGAATCACTGATATCGATTCCATAATTTATCATTTTTGCATTATTCACCGCCTCGGTTCTCGAAGCTCCTGACGCAATGAATTCCTTTTCGAGTCTGACTACCGTGTCTTCGCTGCTTCTGATGCGCAAAGAAACCAGGTCGTATTCATCAGCCCCTATGTCATTGAGGCTAAGTTTCAGGGTTTTTCTATAAAGATCATACCTTTCCACATCGGTAAATCTGCCGGTTTCCCGCAAATTCCTGATAAAGGATGGAATGGTAAAGCTTAATATAATAATACTGATGAACCACAAAGCGAGAATTGACCAGCCCGCCCGGGCGTTGAGCACTCGCTTTTTCATTAGTACCATAAAACCCAAAATGGAGGTAAAAAACGCAGGAATAATGAGCAACAATGCGAAGGCGATGACCGGTAATATGCTCAGGTCATTTTTAATTACCTCTAGAGGCAATGGAAACATGGTGTTGAGGTCGCCTCCGGCGATCAATCCTACCAAAACGCCTAGTGCTATTAACACCACCAATATTCCACTGAGGCCAATTATGGCCAAAATAACGCCCATGACCACGCGCAGCGCCTCTACCAAAAATGACAGGAATGGACCGAGTGCCTGAGTTAAAAACTCAAATAATGCGGCAATCAATCTGAAAGGAAAAAGCAAAATTTTCATCAGCAGATTTTCCTCTCCCTCCGACACTTTCAGACTTTTCTTAATATTGGATTCAATATTGCTCAAGGTGACCGGCTGCCCCTGCATTTCCATTTTGTCTGTCAAGGTCTTGGCCTCTGGTAGTATAATCCACAAAATGATATACAAAATAAGACCCGTACCGGCAGCAAAAATGGCCACAAAAAACAAAATCCTGATAATGACCATATCCACTCCAAAATATGCCGCCACACCACTTGCTACCCCACCAAGTACTTTGGCATCCGGATCCCGGTACATCTTTTTTATTTTTTTGTGCTCAATGAGCTCATCGGAAGCTGGTACGGCTATCCACAAAATGATATAGGCTATGAACAAAAAGCCTGCAATAGATGGTAATATCCACACGCCAAAGAAAAGGATCACATAAATTAGCCGTACCCACAATGCGTCGGTATTTAAATAAAACGCAATTCCGGACAAGACTCCGGCTACCAATTTGCGCTTATTGTCGCGGTAGAGCTTTTTAGAAAATAGCGGTTCACCCTGACTTTCGCTTTCTTCTGATTCATTTTCCTGCGCAGCTATATATTCTGAGTCTTCTTCAGCTGCCTGAAAATCTTTGATGCTTCCCATAGTGGCAACCAGGCTATCCACATCTTCCAGCGCAATCACCTGTTTGCCTTCCTTTAGTTTAGAAAGAAAAATCTCAGCAATCCGTGTTTCGATGTCAGCAATGATCTCGTGGCTGTCTTCGAAGTTGGAAAAATATCTATTGATGGATTCCAGATAGGCTTTGAGCTTGTCGTAGCCATCTTCCTCTATATGAAATATGATCCCGCTGATATTGATACTTATATTTTTTTTCATTGTTGTGCTTATTTAGAAGTCGTGGAATTGTTGTCAGAATCGGTTTTTATGATTTTGTTGGTCGATTCAATCAGCACTTCCCAGGTTTCATCCAACTGACTCAAAAATGCTAATCCCTCTTCAGTTAGTTTAAAATACTTTCTTGGAGGCCCTGAAGTAGACTCCACCCATTTGTATTCGACCAGTCCGGCCTTTCGCAATCGTGTAAGTAAAGGATAGAGCGTACCTTCCACCACTATTATTTTGGCCGAAGTCAATTCTTCGAGCATGTCTGAGGCATACACCTCGCCTCGGGCAATGATGTGCAAAATACAAAACTCAAGAATGCCCTTCCTCATCTGAACCTGCGTGTTTTCTACTTTCATAACCATGTCAATATTCGTTGCATGAGTAATAATACGGAATTAGTACCTTGTATAGCCAAGTACTTAGTAAAAAACATTAGCTTGTATTAAACATTCTTTCTTTAATCCTAAATATACTGGCAAAATATGATTATAACCATGAGGAAATGCCCTGCCTAGCTCAACAACCGGCAGCTTTAGTTCAGATATGGTATTTGGTAAAGGAGTGGCTTCAACCGCAAAAAAGACAGAAGTAGCCCGCGCAAGAATGCAAAGGATGTTAAACTGAGGGTAGGGATAAAATCAAAAAAAACCCTCAAAATCGATGTTTTGAGGGCTTGATTTACTGAATGTGAACCCGGCGGGATTCGAACCCACAACCTCTTGATTCGTAGTCAAGGGCACTATCCAGTTATGCTACGGGTCCAGGTGTTTTTAATTTGATATTTATTAAAACGGTCGCAAATTTAGGCAATAAAATCTCGTTATAAAAGAAATTCTTATTTATCGTCATACAAAAAACACTATCTTTGTGCAACTAAAGCGTTTTTCATGATCACACTTCAAAAAAAGACATTATTTTTATTTTTATTGTTTGCATGCTCTTCCATTTCGATAGCAGTTTTAGCACAAGAGAGCACCCCAAAAAATACCAAAGCAACCCGAGCCGGCAAATTAGTGAGCGAAAAAGCAGGCAGGCCTGATGTTCCCGGGGATTTAATGATCGAGATAGGCTTCACCTGGATGAATGACCACCCTGTAGGCCACGGCTTCAAGACCATGGCCAGCCGTACTTTTAATGCTTATTACCTTTATGATAAGCCTATCGGCGAAAGTGCATTTTCGTTCCATCCAGGTATAGGTGTAGGGACAGAAAAATACGCATTTGATAAAAATTCTACCCTTGGCTATGGTCTCGATGACAATGGCAGCAAGGTAGTGCAATTTATTGACCTGGAAGATATATACGGCCAGGGCATAGCTTACCGCAAGTCACAGATCAACGCCAACTATCTGGATATACCACTGGAGATCAGATGGATTTCACGCAAGTACGACCCCAAAAGGTCGCTTACCGTCACCATTGGTGGCAAAGCGGGGATATTATTTGATGCAAAAACCAAAGTAAAATATCTCGAGGATGGGGAGAAAAAAATCACCAAACAGAAAGAGAATTTTGAACTGAACCCCTTTCGTTATGGTGCCTATGCCAAACTGGGTTTCGGTGGTTTCAGCGCATATTACTACTATAGCTTTTCAACAACCTTTAAAAAAGACAAGGGCCCTCTGGCCACAACAATGTTTCCGATGACGATTGGCTTGTCTCTGGCTTTATTTTAGAATTTACCTTATTATATCTGCCAACCTCCCTCCTATACCCTGGTGGGAGGTTTTTTTATTTTCGCATGTGAGGAAAAGCATGGCAAGAAACTAGTGCCTGAAAAAATTAAGTCCGCGATGTAGGGTAAAAGAAAGTAACAAGCAAGGACTATCTCACTTATGGTTGGCGAGAAGTAGATTGATTCACGGTTTGTCTTTTCGCCGATTCATACGCCAACTTTATCAGCCTTATGCCATTCAAAGCACGGGGTAACATAAAAGGAAAATCCGGGTGAATTACCTGGAAACATGAGAATTGAAATTATGCAGCTATCCCTTTTAATATAAATTAAGCGGCAAAGCTACATGAAATAAAAAAGTGAGCCGTAACAAATTGCCAGGCCCAGCACAAGGCCCGCATAAACTTGCATGGGTGTATGCACCTGCAACGCTAATCTAGAATAGGCAATAAGTCCGGCAGTAGCCACCAACAATGCCAGCAAGTACGCAAAATAAGGTATGGGGTAAACCATGTGCATAGCCAATACAAAGCCAAGTGTTCCTCCTATACCCGTGGAATGAATACTAATTTTCCAAAAGAGGGTAATGAGTGTAAGTAAGAGCAACAAACCCGTAACAGTGGCAAATATTAGGAATATCAGGTGGTTGATCTGCAACTTTGCATAAAACATATAAGCTGTAATGCCATAAAAGCAAGTGACAAAAATAAAAGGAACGATACGTTGCCGGCGTCTGTAAAGACTCAAATCGCTGATAAAATTGGAAACGCGCAAGGTGCCAATGCTAATGGCGGGGATGATGAAGGTGACGATAAAAATTACTGCCAATACCTGCATTAATGCTTCCTTTTGAATTGGTTGCAGTAGCGAAGCTGCAAACATGATGATGAAAAGAAAAAGGTAGGTAGGCATCAATAATGGGTGAAATACCCAGGAAATGATGTGTGCCGATTTGTCTCTCACTATAATTCCTTTCGAAGTCTGGCTACCGGTATATTTAGCTGTTCGCGGTATTTGGCCACGGTGCGGCGCGCAATATTATAACCTTTATCATTTAACATTTTTTCCAGCTTATCATCCGAAAGCGGTTTTTTCTTATCTTCCTCATCTATCATTTCTTTGAGAATATGCTTCACCTCTCTGCTACTGACGTCGTCGCCCGAATCTGTGGCAATACCTTCTGAGAAAAAATACTTTAGGGGATAAATGCCAAATTCCGTCTGTACAGATTTACTATTAGCCACACGCGAAACGGTGGATATATCCATATTTATCTCATTGGCTATATCCTTAAGGATCATGGGTTTTAATTTGCTTTCGTCGCCGGTAAGGAAAAAATCGAACTGAAAATTGACAATGGAGCGCATGGTATAAAGCAAGGTATGCTGCCGCTGTTTGATGGCATCTATAAACCACCGGGCAGCATCCAACTTTTGCTTCACGAAAGTGGCCGTTTCTCGCAGCTTTTTATCTTTCTTATTAGACTTGTCGTAAGTCTGCATCATTTCAGAATAGGATCTGGAGATTTTTAACTCTGGCGCATTGCGCGAATTGAGGGTAAGTTCCAGTTTTCCATTGTTGTTGGTGAGAATAAAATCCGGGATGAGGTATTGAGTTTTCACCAATTCTCCCGAGGAGCCTCCTGGTTTGGGGTTGAGCCTGGTGATCAGGTTGATGGCTGCCTTCAGATGCTCTTCATCATCGATGTTGAGCTTTTTAATGATTTTATCATAATGCTTTTTGGTGAAATCGATGAAGCAGTCTTCGATGATGGCAATGGCCAGCGTAACATCAGGGGTGTGGTCTAGTTTTCTCTCCAACTGTAGGAGGAGACATTCCTGCAAATTGCGGGCAGCTATACCGGGAGGATCGAAAGACTGGATTTTTCGAAGTATTTCTTCGAGCTCATCCAGGTCTGTTTCTATGTTCATGCTAAAGGCCAGATCGTTGATGATGGCTTCGAGCTCACGTCTGATGTACCCGTCGTTTTCGAGGCTGCCTATAAGCTGCATTCCTATTTTTTCCTGCCGCTCGTCCAGCCCTAAAAATCCAAGTTGGGATATGAGCTGGTCATTGAGGGTAGAAGACGTGGCAATGGGCATTTCACGGTCTTCTTCGTCGGGGCTGTTGCCGTCGCCCTGCATTTTATATCCTGAATAGTCGTCAGAGAGGTAATCTTCAAAGTTGATTTCATCATCATTCGACTCTGTTTTTTCTTCAAATTCATCAGCCTGATCGGCAATTTCTTCTCCCTCTTCACGTCCTTCTTCCAAAGCCGGGTTAGACTCAAGTTCTTCTTCTATCCTGGTTTCCAGCTCTACGGTAGGCACTTGCAGCAGTTTGATAAACTGTATCTGCTGCGGTGAAAGTTTCTGACTTAAGGTTTGAATTAGTCCAAGCTTTTGCATATTGCGCTATTGGTATCCCTTTTTTGGGTCAAATTTAAAACTTTTCATTGATTCTTTAAACATACTTTTCGCTGACGATAAATCAACTCAATTAACCAGGGTTTGCCCACAGAGGTTCAATTCTTTTTTTAAATTTGCGCTTTATTTTAATTTTTTGATAAGGAACAAAACGATTATGGCCAAGCGCATAAAAATAAAAGAGCTGTTGTCATCGCCTCAAACAGATACGGAAATCAATGTGAAAGGATGGGTAAGGACAAGACGTGGGAACAAGAATGTGGCTTTTATCGCCATAAATGACGGATCTACCATTCACAATATCCAGGCCGTGGCAGATTTGGGGCAGGTGAGTGAAGCGCTTTTGAAGAAAGTGACCACAGGAGCCTGTGTCTCCGTCACTGGCGATTTGGTGGCTTCGCAAGGCAGTGGTCAGTCAGTGGAAATTCTGGTAAAAGAGCTGGAGGTGTTGGGTGAGGCCAATCCGGAGGAGTATCCGCTACAACCCAAGAAACACTCGCTGGAATTTTTGCGGGAAATAGCCCATTTACGTCCGCGTACCAGTACGTTTAGTGCTGTGCTGCGCATGCGTCATGCCATGATCTTTGCCGTGCACAAATTCTTCAATGATAAAGGATTTATCAATTTGCATACGCCTATTATCACCGGCTCAGATGCCGAAGGAGCAGGCGAGATGTTTAGAGTCACCACCTCGACGTAGAAAATCCGCCAAAAAACCAGGAAGGCAAAGTAGATTATACGCAGGATTTTTTTGGACGGGAAACCAACCTTACGGTCTCGGGACAGCTCGAAGGCGAACTTGGCGCCATGGCCCTCTCTGATATTTATACCTTTGGGCCAACCTTTCGGGCCGAAAATTCCAATACTTCCAGGCACCTTGCCGAATTTTGGATGATTGAGCCTGAGATGGCTTTTTACGAACTCGAAGATAATATGGATCTGGCGGAGGAATTTCTCACCTACCTTGCACAATACGCGCTTGATCATTGCCAGGAAGATCTTAAGTTTTTGAATGACAGGGCGCTGGACGAGGAGAAAAATTTGAAACAGGAAGAACGAAGCGAACTGTCACTCCTGGAACGCCTGCAGTTTGTCATCGACAACGACTTCGAAAGAGTATCTTATACCGAGGCCATTGAAATACTGAGAAATTCCAACCAGAACAAAAAGAAGCGTTTTAAATATACCATCGATGCTTGGGGAGCTGATCTGCAGTCGGAGCATGAGCGGTATTTGGTAGAATCTCACTTTAAAAAACCAGTGATATTATACAATTACCCCAAAGACATAAAGGCATTTTATATGAGGCAAAACGAAGATGGCAAGACGGTAAGGGCCATGGATATTTTGTTTCCAGGTATTGGCGAGATAATCGGGGGCTCACAACGTGAAGAGCGATACGATGTACTCAAAGCCAGGATCCACGAAATGCATATTCCTGAAGAAAGCATGTGGTGGTACCTGGAAACCAGAAAATTTGGTACCGCACCACATAGTGGCTTTGGCCTGGGCTTTGAAAGGCTAATGATTTTTATGACGGGCATGAAAAATATCAGAGACGTGATACCCTTTCCCAGGACACCTGGAAACGCGGCATTCTAAAAAATTTATTGCTTACGGAATTTGAAGGCCTTATTGTACCGGGCTACCTCGTCTTTGATGATAATGAGATAGTATCCTGAGTGGAGATCTTTTACACTGATCTTAAATTTATTGGGGTTTATTTCATCCCACTCAAACTTCAATTTATTGCCAATGATATTATACATCTCTACTTCCACATGCTTCAGATGAGAGTTTTTCAGATGGACAATCAGATGGTCAACAGCGGGATTGGGGTATAATTCCACATCAGTCGAAATCTGTAGGCTTTCTTTTTTAAGGTTGGGCAGTTCACTCTTATTGCCTTCCACGGGCAATCCCTGGGCAAAAAGCTGAAAACTTAAACAAATGAAAATGAGAAAGGTAGAGTAGAATTTCATTATTCCATAAAGTATATTTTATTGTTTTACCACATCAAAAATAAGGCCACTACACGTAAAATTGTAGCCTAGTTAACGCAAAGATAGGCACATTGTTTAAATGTAGGTTAGCTGAGGGTAAAAATAAGTTTGCATAATTGCTTTTTTTTGCGCCGCCAGGTTGCTCATCATTGTTCATATTTCATGCATTAAAAAACGTAAAATCCATAATATATTCACTCATGGACTCAGATAACACCCTGATCGTATTCGTAAAAAACCCAAAATTGGGTGAGGTTAAAACCAGGCTGGCGCGCACCATTGGCCAGCAGCAAGCCCTCAGTGTCTATCATACATTATTACGTATATGCCATGATACCGTAGTTCCGCTTTCAGTCAGAAAAACCATCTTCTATTCGGACGAAATCACAGAAAATGACATATGGGAAGACACACTTTTCGAGAAGTATGTACAGCGAGGCAGAGATATAGGTGAGCGGATGTTCAATGCCATTAGCGATTGTAATGAGGGTGCCGAAGGCGCTATGTGCCTCATTGGTACTGATATCCCAGATCTTTCTAAAGAAATTATTGACAGCGCTTTTGAACTGCTTACTTATAACGATGTGGTGATTGGCCCGGCGGAAGATGGTGGTTATTACCTGATTGCTATGCGCAAGCCCGTCAAAGAAATTTTTGTTGATAAAACCTGGGGAACCGGAATGGTATTGAAGGAAACCCTCGCTGAGCTTGAAAAATCAGCACTAACATTTAAATTGTTACCGGTACTCAACGATATAGATACAATCGAAGATATCCGAAATGGTGGCTATAATTATCTGTTGCAAGGTGGATGATGCCCTGGGGTTTTGATTTGCAGATGATTTGTTTATAATAATTTATCCATGTCCCTGATCAAAATCCTCCTTCTGTCAAAATTGATGATATTCTTTTCTTTCAGTTCGTTGAGAATGGTCGTCACAGTCTGGCGGCTGGTGCCGGTAAGTGCCGCAATATCTTTATGGGTCAGATAGTTTTTAATCATGGTTTCGAAGCCAATTTTTTTTCCTTTTTCACTAGCCCAATCCTTCAGGAATTCCACGATTCGGGTTCTTGAGTCTTTGAAGACCAGAGACTCCACCTTTCGCTCCAGTTTTTTGATCCTTAGCCCCAGCAATTTGTATATTTTTAGGTTCAGGGCCTTGTTGTGAGCCATTAGCTCTTTCATGTCGTCTATATTCATCGGGCAGATGGTGGTTCCTTCGTCCATCGCCTGAGCAAAGTCGCTTCTTTTTTCCTGACCGATCAGAGCCAATTCGCCAAAAATCTCCCCAGGCGCCAATATGGCTTTGGTCACTTCGCGGCCATCTTCGGTGTAGCTTCCTATTTTCACCCTACCGCTTGCCACCAGAAATATCTGGTCAGATTTCTCATCTTCAAAATAGATGAAGGCCTCCTTTTTAAATTTGTTTATAGAATGCTTTTCGGCCATTGAAGGAACCTTGTGAGGGCATAGAATATTATATAAGTCAATATCCTCGAAATACCAGATGTTTCCTTGATTGCTCATTGGTAAAGTTATTTGTACAGAAAGTAAATTTACTGATAAATTCACCTTACGCGACTTTTCTGGATTTTAAATATAACAGCACTACGCTGCTGGCCCGGAGTGGCGAAGTAGCATATGATGTTCGGTTTGTATTATATTTTTTTGGTTTTAAAGGCTGACGAGCCTGTTAATAAAATCATGATCAGCGCCAGAGGGAAATGAGGTAGCATAAAAGCACACTCAGGTTTTTTTAAAAGCACAATATGTAAAGATGTTTTAAGAATACAACACCTTGGTTATGAGCACTATTGAGTATGAAACAAGGATACGAAATATTTTGCCAGGCGCTATCCTACTTCGGGGTTGCCATTCCGGAAGAGATGATTGCTTTCTTCATCCGGAATGCATCCCCCATGTACACTTTGATTGCTGAATGTGCAAATTGCGTGTAGCTGACTCAACTCTAAGAGAAAAATTTTCATTAAGGCAAAAAACCCTTTAAAATCAGCCTAAATGGCAAAAACAGATTAATATCATCAGAAAGGATGACCATAATCATATTTTGCCCCACATAAAATAGGGAGTTTTGTGACCCCATAAGGATAATTATTTCAATCAATATTAATTATGAACGCAACACATATCGAGCATTTGGGAATTGCCGTGGCAAATCTCGAAGAATCTATCAGGTACTATGAAGATGTACTGGGTTTGAAGTGCTATTCGGTCGAAGAAGTAAAAGACCAGAAGGTGAAAACAGCCTTTTTCATGGTTGGCCAAACCAAGATCGAATTGCTGGAATCTACCTCGCCAGACGGGCCAATAGGCAAATTTATAGAGAAAAAAGGTCAGGGCATTCATCATATTGCCTTTGCCGTAGAGGGGCTTCAGGAATCATTGGATGAGATCAAGGCCAAAGGTGTGCAGCTCATCGATGAAAAACCTCGGGCAGGTGCAGAAGGGCTCAATATCGCGTTTTTGCATCCCAAATCGACCCATGGCGTTTTGACTGAATTGTGTGAAAATCCAAACAAATAAGATATAACCATTAGGATTGTTATGAAAAATCAGGATAAAGTAAAAGAACTAATAGAAAAACGGGTAGAAGCTCGTCTTGGCGGTGGTGAGAAGAGAATTGCTTCTCAACATGAGAAAGGAAAATTTACCGCAAGGGAAAGAATTGAAATGCTGCTTGACGAAAACAGCTTCGAAGAGTACGACATGTTTGTGACCCATCGTACCAAATCATTTGGCATGGACAAACAGCAGTTTTTGTCAGATGGCGTGGTTACAGGTCATGGCACCATCGACGGACGCGTGGTCTATGTTTTCTCCCAGGATTTTACGGTTTTTGGAGGTTCCCTTTCAGAGACTTTTGCCAATAAAATATGTAAGGTGATGGATCAGGCCATGAAAGTTGGCGCACCATTGATCGGTCTCAACGACAGTGGCGGAGCCAGGATTCAGGAAGGGGTTCGCAGCCTTGCAGGATATGCCGAAATTTTCCAGCGCAACATCATGGCCAGTGGGGTAATTCCACAGATCTCTGCCATTTATGGCCCATGCGCAGGGGGCGCAGTTTATAGCCCGGCATTGACTGACTTTATCGTGATGAGCGATAAGTCGAGCTATATGTTTGTGACGGGCCCCAAAGTAGTGAAAACCGTAACCGGCGAAGACATCACTACCGAAGACCTCGGCGGAGCCAACATGCATTCTACTAAGTCTGGTGTGTCGCACTTTTTGGCAAATGACGAAGAAGAAGGAATGTTGCTCATCCGAAAGCTGTTGAGCTACCTGCCATCAAACAACCTGGAGGAGCCCCCGATCATCGAAAACAATGATCCGATTGACAGGGTTTCGGATTCGCTCAACGAGATTATCCCCGAAAACCCAAACAAGCCTTATGATGTCACCGACGTGATCCATACCATCGCAGATGAGAATGAATTTTTTGAAGTACAGCGCAACTATGCCAAGAATATTGTGATCGGTTTTGCCCGCTTCAACGGCGCTCCCGTCGGTATCGTCGCCAACCAGCCTTCATATCTGGCCGGTGTGCTCGATATCAATGCTTCGCGCAAAGCAGCCCGGTTTGTGCGGTTTTGCGATGCCTTCAACGTTCCCATCGTTACCCTTGTAGATGTTCCGGGCTTTTTGCCAGGCAGCAGTCAGGAGATCGGCGGCATCATCATTCACGGAGCCAAGCTGCTTTTTGCCTATGGCGAAGCAACTGTTCCGAAAGTGACCATTACCCTGCGTAAATCTTATGGTGGCGCACACGATGTGATGAGTTGCAAGCAGTTGCGTGGCGACATCAACTATGCATGGCCTACTGCCGAAATAGCCGTAATGGGTGCCAAAGGAGCCGTAGAAGTACTCGAGGGCAGAAAAATCAGCGAGATTGCAGATGCCGACGAAAGGTCGAAATACATCATGGAAAAGGAATCGGAATATGAAACCAAGTTTGCCAATCCCTACCAGGCTGCCAAATACGGCTTTATCGATGATATCATCGAGCCAAGGAATACCCGTTTCAGGGTGATCAGGGCACTGCAAACATTGGCCACCAAAAAGGATCATAATCCACCAAAGAAACATTCAAATATCCCACTCTAAAATTATCGATATATGTATTTATTAGGAGAGGTAGTTTTCGATATATCCAAGATCACAGCGGCAGATACCACCCTGGCCACTGTGGGGTATATCATCGTCTTTGCCGCTTTGATCACACTTTATTTTGTTTTTCAATATGTGCCTGTTTTGCTCAATGCCATCAGCGCCAAAAAGGAAAAGAAAGAAACAGAAAAAGATAAAAAGACGGAAGTAGTGGTATCGGGCGAGGTGACTGCGGCCATCAGTACGGCATTGCACCTATATTTCAATGATTTGCACGACGACGAAAAGACGGTGCTTACCATTTCAAAAATATCCAAACGGTACTCACCATGGAGTTCAAAAATTTACAATGTAACAACGGGTCTTAATAGAAGATTTTAAAAATATGAAAAAGTTCAAATTCACAATTCGAGGAAATGAATATGAAGTACATATCAATTCCTTCGAAGATAATATTGCAGAGATAGATGTCAATGGTTCTGTTTATCAGGTTGAGCTTGCCGAAGAGGTAAAAACCACCAAAACGCCTAAGTTGGTGCGTTCCACTCCGGCCGCCACCAAAGTAGAAAAGCTCAAGCCGGCCACCAGCCTTAGCAAGGTGGAGGCTCCGCTGCCTGGCACCATTTTCAAAATCAAGGTAAAAGAGGGAGATCCGGTCAAAAAAGGACAAGTGATCATGATATTAGAGGCCATGAAAATGGAAAACAATATACTGGCCGAAAAAGACGGAATAATGAATAAAATCCTTGTTGCTGAAGGAAATGCGGTATTGCAGGGAGATATTTTAGGTGAAATCGAATAAATTTCTCATGAAAAAATTAATCACAGTAATAGGAATCGTTGCGATTCTTTCGATTGTATGGTCCTTCTTCTTAAAAGACAATGCCGTAGCACAAGACAACAGCACGGGCAGTCAGATTGAGCATGTAGAGGCTATACCTGCCACAGCCAGTGCACAAGAACATGATCACAGTGTATTTGGAGGGGTGAAAAAGTTTATGACTTATACAGGTTTTACCAACGTCACCTGGGGCCATGCCACTATGATCGTGGTGGGACTTGTGTTTATATTTCTGGCCGTTAAGTATGATTATGAGCCGCTGCTGCTGGTACCCATTGGCACCGGTATCTTAATCGGCAATATACCTTTCGTGCTCGATGCCGGCCTGCAGGTGGGAATATATGAAACAGGCAGTGTACTCAACTACTTGTACTTTGGTGTGGTAAAAGGCATTTACCCTCCACTGATATTTTTGGGCATTGGAGCCATGACAGATTTTTCTTCGCTTATCAGCAATCCTAAATTGGTACTGTTGGGGGCTGCGGCTCAGCTCGGTATTTTTGCCACTTTCCTCGGCGCTCTGGCACTTGGATTTGCAGCACCCGAAGCAGGCGCTATCGGAATAATCGGTGGAGCAGATGGCCCTACGGCTATCTTTTTGTCTTCGAAACTGGCTAACGGAATCAACATATTGTCGGATGGCACTACGGTGAAAAATCTCATTGGCCCTATTGCCATCGCTGCCTATTCGTATATGGCTTTGGTTCCGGTCATTCAGCCGCCTATCATGAAGTTGCTTACTTCCCAAAAGGAAAGGAAAATAAGAATGAAACCACCAAGAGCGGTATCGAAAGTAGAAAAAATCATGTTCCCCATTATCGGCTTACTGCTTACTACCTTCATTTCTCCAAGTGCACTACCCCTTTTGGGTATGCTCTTCTTCGGAAATATTCTGAAGGAATCTGGCGTCACCGAGCGATTGGCCAATACAGCCAGAAACTCGCTCATCGATATAGTTACTATACTTTTGGGCTTGACTGTAGGCGCATCGACACAAGCCGATGTATTCCTCACCTCTGAGTCTATGTTGATATTCGTACTGGGAGCCTTGTCATTTATGGTGGCGACTGCCGGTGGATTGCTTTTCGCCAAATTCATGAATCTCTTCCTGAAAGATGGCAATAAGATCAATCCATTGATAGGTGCGGCCGGTGTATCGGCTGTGCCAGATAGTGCGCGTGTGGCACAATTGGAAGGTCTCAAGGCCGATCCGACCAACCACTTGCTCATGCATGCCATGGCGCCCAACGTGTCTGGTGTAATCGGTTCTGCTGTTGCAGCAGGTATTCTGCTCAGCTTTCTGGCATAGTCTTCAGAAAGATCATTTAACAGGCCGGGACTTTCCCGGCCATTTTTTTTGTCGCTAAAAATGGCTTTAGGGCAAGTCTGGAAAGCGAGTGACAAATTCACTTTTTTTGCCTTCATAGTCCATTCGGCAAATCAACAGTTCCAGGCCATTGGTAATCACCAAATAGCGGGCCTTGTAGTGCTGGTTGTATGCCGATAGCTGATCCATGGTTTTCTGGGTTAATTTCACCTTTATTGATTTGCATTCTACAACCAGAAAAATATTTCCTGCGCGATCGTAAACAACCACATCACTTCGTTTCTGCATGCTGTTTAAGCTCAAACCATCCTCTACTGCAATTAGAGATCTCGGATATTTTAATTCATTGACCATAAAATGGACAAGGTGTTGCCTGATCCACTCCTCGGCTGTCAGCACGATATATTTTTTTCTTATAATATCAAAGATGGTCGTTTTACCGCTTTCTTTTTTTAGTTTCAGTTCACACGGCGGAAAAATAAAATCATCCATCTTCAGTTGCTTTTTCGCTGTCAAAATTAACTAAGTCGGTCTGATTAAAACAGGGTATTCTATTGATTCTTCCTCACCAAATGCATTTCTTTGGCATTGTATAATTCTGTGCATCATGATCCCCCAAAGCTTCCAACCCTGGTTTGTCATAGCCATTGTTTTTATTATATTCCTTTTAATTTATAAGGAATACATCACTGCTTCCGTAAGTTTTTTGATGGCTGTTTTGGTTTTTTCCATTACCGGAATACTCACACCCAGCGAGGTGCTGTCCGGGTTTTCCAACCAATCGATCGCCAGCATCCTTATGCTTATCCTTATCACCACCGGATTAAGAAAAAACTTTCAACTGGAAAACCTGTTTGATGCTGTGTTTAAGAGCGCAAAGACCTATCGCGGATTCCTGCTGAGGATGATGAGTCAGGTGGCTTTGCTTAGCTCCGTGATCAACAATACCCCAGTAGTGGCGCTGATGACCCCTTATGTGGTTGACTGGGGTAAAAAAAACAATATTTCCCCGTCAAAGCTACTCATCCCCTTGTCATATGCCACCATATTAGGTGGCATGGTTACCATCATTGGCACATCTACTACCCTGGTACTCAATGGGTTTTTACTGGATAATCAATTGCCCACCCTGCTTTTCGAAGATTTGCTCACCATCGGACTGACGGTTACGGTGTCCGGTATATTTTTTATCTTTTTTGTCGGCCATAGTTTGCTACCTGATCATAAAGATGTGTTGAAAACCTACCATGAAAACAAACGCGAGTACATAGCCGAAACCAGGATACTGCCCCATTCCAAACTGATTGGAAAAAACCTGATTGAAGCCGGTCTGCGAAACTTAAAAGGGGTGTACCTGGTCGAGATATTGCGCGGGTCAAAAATGATTTCGCCAGTCGGACCCGACGAAGTGCTGGAAGAGGGTGATATATTGTTTTTTGCAGGCAAGACGGATAATATTGTCGATTTGATCAATTCTGACCTGGGAATTGACCTGCCCACCACTGCGCGATCATTCGACAACGACAAGGCGGAAATAGTAGAGGCTGTATTGAACAATTTCTCCAGCCTGATCAACAAGACAGTGAGAAGCAGCGATTTTAGAAACAGGTACAATGCAGCAATTGTGGCCATTCACCGCAATGGTAAGAAGGTAAGTGGTCGTATTGGCGATATTGTGCTACAGACAGGCGATTTACTTTTGCTCTATACGGGCACAGATTTTAGAGACAGGGTAGAGATTTACAGAGACCTCTTTGTGGTTTCAAAACTCAGAGACATCGTAAAACCCGGCATGAAAAAAATATATGCTTTACTGCTCATGGGAATTTGTGCGCTGTTCCTCCTCATTTTCAGCGAGATTACCCTGTTTCCGGCATTGATGATTATTTTGGGGATTATGATCGTCTTCAATCTCATCACCACACAGGATGTGAAACGGGAGCTCGACCTCAATATGATCGCCATTTTGGTCTTTTCGCTTGCTATTGGGCAGGCCATTATCAAAACAGATGCCGGCAATCTGGTCGCCACTGGCATTTTAGATCTGCTACAACCATACGGCAATATCGCCATCCTGATTGGCCTGGTTCTTATCACCAACATATTAACATCATTTGTCACCAATGTAGGAGCAATATCCATAGCTTTTCCCATAGCCATTTCGATCAGCACCAAATTGGGGGTTGATGGCATGCCCTTCTTTCTGGGCATTACCTATGCAGCGTCGGCCGCATTTCTTACTCCCATTGGCTATCAAACCAACCTGATCGTATTTGGTCCGGGAGGCTATAAATTCAAGGATTTTTTTAAAATAGGCTTGCCCGTTAATTTGGTGTATATCATTGCTACCCTCTTGGTGATCATATATCGCTATCAGCAAATATTTTTTGATTTGTAGCTGACGCATGTCCCCCAGGTATTTTCCCCCTTAACAAATAAAACAGGCCTATGACAAAAAATATGCTTAAAGCAAGCGTGCTGTTGCGCATGCTCCCAGTCATTTGCTCTACAAGACCATAGGCGAAGGTGCCGAGCACAATGGAGAATTTCTCGACCACATCGTAAAAGCTAAAATACGAAGTGTAGCCGGAAGTTTGCCCCGGGATCAATTTAGAATAAGTGGCTCTGGACAAAGATTGTATCCCCCCCATTACAAAACCCACTACAAAGCCCAGCACATAAAATTGGAAGGCAGTGTGCATGAAGAATGAATAGGCACAAACCATAATCCAAATCAGCACCATCACTATCAGCGATATTTTGTTTCCTTTCCAGGAAGAAAGCCGTGCAAAAAAGTATGAGCCTGCAATGGCCACCAATTGAATGATGAGTATAGTCAAAATGAGACTTTGCGCCGGCAAGTGCAACTCACTATCACCAAATAAAGCCGCCAGGTATATTACGGTCTGCACACCCATATTATAAAAAAAGAAGGCTACCAGGAACAAACGTAAATCACGCAAATTTTTAAGGCTGCCTGCTACATATCGAATCTCACGATACCCTCTCTCCAACAAAGTGGCCATCGGGGCTTCCACTTTCTTTTCTGCCGGAAGTCTTCGGAAGGTTATTTGAGCAAATCCAAACCACCATATACCCACCAGCACAAAGCTCAGTCTTGTAGCCAAAGCTTCGCTTACAATGCCAAATAGTTGAGGTTTGGAGATAGCTACCAGGCTGATGACCATCAATATCACACTGCCTGCATATCCCAGGGAAAAACCCCGTGCACTTACCAGGTCATACTGGTCGGGAGTGGCAATAATGGGCAGGTAGGCATTGTAAAAAACGATGCTGCCTGCAAAGCCGATGCTGGCCAACACTGCAAATAAAATTCCAAACTCAATGTTTTGCCCGGTAAAGAAATACAGCATCATACATGACAGGCTACCAAGGTAGGTAAAGGCTTTCATGAACAATTTTTTCTTGCCTCCATAGTCTGCAATCCCCGAAAGCAAAGGAGAGAGCACGGCTATGAGCAAAAAGGAAAATGAAATGCTGTATGAATACAAAATAGTATTGCTGAGGTGCATGCCAAAAAAGCTGACGATTTCTGATCCAAAGGCCTGCCTGGTCACTGCACTGTAGTATATAGGAAAGATGGTGGTGGTGATGACGAGCGAATACACGGAATTAGCCCAGTCGTACAGACACCAGCCATTGATGGTTCTTTTGTCGTTTTTAATGATCATAGCATATTTATTGGGCATAAAAAAAGGAGACCGTTTCAAGTCTCCTTTCCAATATATAAAATCCTTTTATGATTCTAATTTTCATCAGCCCTTTTACCGGCTGCATACATAAGCTTTCTCGCATTTACATCCCTCATTTTCTGAGTGATGTCCACCACGATACCCATTTTGGTTTCGTCATCTACTTTCAAAGAAATAGTCAACTGTTCCTTTTCGTTTTCAGCTAATTTGCTCTTTTCCTCTTCGATAAACTGGATGATACCATCTACCTCGATAAAAGCATCATTGGCCTGGATTCTTGGCTCAGATCCAAACTTTTTTGGATCATTGGGCTTGCCGACATACATGTAGCTCACCAGTTTTTTCTGCTCAAGTTTCCTGAGTTGAGTTGCCTTCGGGATCGACTGCTTCACCAGTATGGTTGACTCGCGCAATACGGTAGTCACCATAAAGAAGAAGAGGAGCATAAAAATGATATCTGGCAACGCGGCGGTTGGGATATCCTGGCTGGTATTTGATTTTTTCTTAAATTTTGCCATTTTAATTTCCTCCTATTTTTGTAGGTTCAGCAATTGAGATATTCATAGGAAAGCCTTCACGAGCTTTGGAATACTTTTCCTCTTGTTCGGGCTTTTTTCTATCCAGCGCTCTAAATTCGTCTGCTGTCAAACCTACACGTTCTCCATAAATCTCATAATACGCACCTTGCAATTCGTCAAGAATAGAGATGTACACATCATAGCTGGTACCCCTGTCTGCTTTAAAGGATATCACCGCCTCATCAGGATTGTCTGAAGAAGCTTCGTTTTTTGCGATAATGCTTTGAGCGACGGAGGGAGCGTATTATACAGAGCCTGAATTTCAGGACTGCTCATTTTTCCAAAATTCAACACAAACTCTTTTACCATTTCCCTCAGCCCCGAGATATCGTTCATCACTTCCTCTTCCACTAGTATATTATCCGAAGAGTTTACCTGTATGGTAAAGATGTTCCTTTTGTTTTTGGTGATATCCGGAGGCGGTTGATTTGGATCAGCCTTTGGTGGTAATGTGATGGTCAGACCTTTGTCCGTTGCGATCGTAGTGGTCACAAGGAAAAAGACCAATAGCAAAAATGCTATATCAGCCATCGAGCTTGAATTGACTTCAGGGAGTTTTCTACCTGATCTAGCCATTATTTTAAAATTTTGTTAAATTCTGTAATTACGATTCCAATAATTGAAATACCGAGTAAAAAGTAAGCCATAATAAGGAAGCCGCCGACAAATTTCGAAAGCTCAGGCCCTACGTTGTATTTCGAATACTCTGGGGTGACTTCGCTGCCCGACAATGCATAGGCAAGAAAGTACAGCGCCACAATAGCAAGTACGCCAAGCCCTGATTTTAATAAACTTTGCGGGTTTCCTATGGAGTTGATCAGTGGTAGCAATATTGCAGCTACAACTGCAAAACTACCAGCGCGTAAGCCAAATAAAGGAATATATCAAATGAATCCATTCGTTATTCTTATTTAATGATGGTAGTAATTATTTAGACAAATTGTGCTTTACAAGCAAGTCAACCAGTGAGATGGAAGCATCTTCCATTTGGTTTACCAATGAATCGATTTTAGAAACACAATAGTTGTAAAACAATTGAAGGATTACGGCAACGATCAAACCACCAACAGTAGTTAAAAGTGCTACCTTGATACCTCCGGCTACCAGTGCAGGGTTGATGTCGTTGGCTGCTGCGATGGCATCGAATGCGCCGATCATACCGATAACGGTACCCATGAAACCTAGCATAGGCGCAATGGAGATAAAGAGTGATATCCAAACCAATCCTTTTTCTAATCTGCCCATTTCTACAGAACCATAGGCAATGATTGATTTCTCTACCATTTCTACACCTTCAGACATTCTCAAAAGGCCTTGGGTAAAAATAGATGCCACAGGGCCTCTGGTGTTTTTGCAAACTTCTTTTGCACCTTCGATACCATCTTTTGACAGGGCTTCATCTACCCTGGCCAACAATTTTTTGGTATTGGTGGTGGCAAGGTTTAGGGTGATGATCCTTTCAATGGCGATAGCCAATCCTAAAATCAAACAAATCAATACAGTGGACATAAACTCCCATCCACCGGCGAGGAACTGTTCTTTTACCACCTGGTGAAATGTTTGTTCTTCTCCAATATCTGTAGCCTCATCACTAGCATCTACAACAGTTGTTTGCTGGGCGGGAGCCTCCTCCTGCGGTGGCGCTGCTTGCTCTTCTGTTTGTGCTTCTTCTCCCCCAGCGTCCTGAGCAGATGTAATAGTTGAAAAACCAAGAGTCATAACTCCTGCTACCAACAATAAAACAATTAACTTTTTCATAGTTCCGACTTTAGAATTCTATACTTAAAAGGTTATAATTAATTATTCAAAAATTTAGAAAATTCGCTTGTGTTTATCTGCAGAGAGGAAGGGATTCGAACCCCCGGTACCCTTGTGGGGCACACTCACTTTCCAGGCGAGCACCTTCGACCACTCGGCCACCTCTCTGTATCTTAAAAATTTGCCCTTTCACGCACAAATAAATCAATAAAAATGACCTTATCCAAATTTTAAAATTTTTTTGGGTCATTTCAAGGCGCTCAATTCGCCGCTTAATGACGCTCTTAACTTTTGTTTAATCAGCGTTCTATCCGTTTCATTTCCTAGTAAAAACATCAGCTTGACGATGGCCGCTTCGCGCGAAATGTCGCTGCCGCTCACCACTCCTATTTCTTCCAAATACTTGCTGGTCTCGTATCGCCCCTGTACTACTATGCCCCCGGTGAGCTGAGAAACATTGTATATAATAATGCCTCTGCCTACTGCTTCGCTCAGGCAATCCAAAAACCACCTTTGGGTCGGCGCATTGCCCGAGCCATAGGTTTCCATCACTACGCCTTGCAAGCCCGGTGTGGCCAGCAGGTGCCTGAGGGCGGTTTCTTTGAGAGATGGAAAAATTTTGATAATGATGACATCATTGCAAAACCTGTCCCGATAGTCCAATTTTGCTTCAGGTTGGTAAGCCATAATTTGCGCTTCATTATAACTAATGGAAATGCCGGCCTTGGCCAGTATGGGATAATTGTCGCAACCAAAGGCGGCAAATTGGCTGCTGCGCTTTTTATAGGTTCTGTTGCCACGCATCAGTTGATAGTCGAAATATACGCACACCTCTGGCACCCGCGGCACGCCGTTTACCTTTGCTGCGGCTATTTCCAGCGCCGTTACCAGGTTGGGTCTTGCATCTGAACGGATGGCTGAAATAGGCAATTGCGCTCCGGTAAAAATAATGGGTTTATTTAGTCCGCGAAGCATAAAACTGATGGCAGATGCTGTAAAAGACATAGTATCTGTACCATGTAGCACCACAAAACCATCGTAGCGTTGACGGTTTTCGTGGATGATAAAGGCCAGATCCTGCCACTCTGCTATGGTCACGTTGGAGGAGTCAAGCGGTGCTGAAAAAGAAATGACCGTAAGCTTGATGTCCAGGGTCTTAAGTGGGGGTACCCTTTTTACGATGTGATTGAAGTTGAGCGGAACCAGGGTGCCCGAGGCATCGTGTTCCATGCCAATGGTTCCTCCAGTATAAATAATTAAAACGGACGATTTGGCCCGGTTTGTGGCTGTGTTGTGCACATCAAATATGCGGTACTTCGGGATTTTATCTTCCATGTCCAAAGAGATTCATGGCATTTTCAGTCGTTCGATTTGCCACTTCTTCGTGACTACAGGCTTTGACGGAGGCTACCCTGGCTGCAATATCGGCAAGATAAGCCGGCTGGTTCCGCTTGCCCCGATACGGGACTGGCGCCAAATAGGGGCTGTCAGTTTCCAGTACCAAGTGCCGGAGGTCGATATCGGGCAGCAGCATGTCCAGACCGCCATTTTTAAATGTCGCCACGCCTCCAATACCAAGCAAAAACCCCATGTCTATTATTTGTCGGGCTTGCTCAGGTGTACCGCTGAAACAATGAAAAACTCCTCGCAGATAGCCGTTCTGGTGTTTATTTACAATATCTATACTTATCTCGACGGAATCGCGGCAGTGTATGGCCACAGGCAAACGCAATGACCTGGCCCAGTTGATTTGCGTCTCAAACGCTGTGATTTGTTGTTCGATAAATGTCTTATCCCAATACAAATCGATACCGATTTCGCCCACTGCACTAAAAGTACGTTTCAAAAGCCATGTTTCTATCAGGTCTAGTTGCGCACGAAAGTCATCTTTTACATAGCAGGGGTGCAGACCCATCATGGGAAAGCAATAGCCCTGGTATGCCTGCTCCATTGCCAGCATTTGCTCGATCGATTGGCCATCGATATTGGGCATATAAATTCGATAGACCCCAGCCTGGCGGGCAGAGGAAATCACAGCATCGATATCATCGGCAAATTCTGAAGAATACAGGTGGGCATGCGTATCTATCAAATTGATCATAACCTCAAAAATATTACTTTGGCATAAGATAAATGTGGCCTACTGCCCAATTTTTTTGAAGTTGAAGCCTTTTTCTTTGAAATGGGACAAAAACCGGGGAAGCATGTATTTCAATTTTTCTTCGGCTTTGTAATTGTCGTGAAAAACCACAATAGACCCAGGGCCGGTTTTGCTCAATATTTTATCCAGGCTCTTTTGCGCATTATGTTTTTTTTCAAAATCATAAGCAAGTACATCCCACATGATGATATGGTATTCAGTGGACAGCAATGCGATTTGACCAGGGGTGATTTGGCCATAAGGTGGTCGGAAAATGGCGGGTTCTGAAACCGGCTGATACAGATCGATATAGTGCTGGCATTTTTTTATATTATCAAGATATGCTACGCTGCTGCTTTGCCAACCCTTCACGTGATTGAAGGTATGATTGCCCAAGCGGTGACCTCTGAGTATGGTGTTTTTAGCAATTTCCGGGTATTTGCGCACATTGTCTCCGACGCAAAAAAAGGTAGCCTTGGCCGCATAAGCATCGAGCATATCAAGTATGTACTCCGTAAGGCCGGGTATGGGGCCGTCATCGAAGGTAAGGTATATATCCCGGTCTCCACCTTTGATGTCCCAGTACAATTTTTTGGTAAGGCTTTTTAATAAAGCTGGCGTTTTATAAAAGTGCATCCGCCTGGAGGGTTCATTGTTGATCTGTGTCGATTTTGCAGGTAAATAGCGTAATATCGTCTTTAAAGCCATTTTTCCCTTTAAACAATTCCATTTCAGCAATTATGGCCGCATTGAGTTGGTCTGGTTCCATCTCCGGGTTTTCTCTCACCACCTTTATTATCTCCGTATCTCCAAATTCTACTCCCTGGCTGTTGGTTATCTCGGTAAGGCCATCGGTAAAGCTGCAAAAGAGAAATTTGTTCAGGTTTTCTATCTTACCGACGTTTAAAAAAGGCAATTCGGCAAAGGCGCCCAATACTGTAGATCCTTCCGTAAGCATACGCACCTCTTTGTTGCTGACCAAAATAGGCGGGTTGTGTCCGGAATTCACGTATTTCAATCGCTTGATATCCTTTTCGTAGATGGCGACAAAAAAAGTGATAAAATGTTGCCCTTCGGCATTGGACATCACCAGGTAGTTGAGTTCGTGGATGATCTCCTTCAAAATGGTTGTCTTACGAACCAGGGTACGCAGGGAAGCCTGAAAGTTGGACATCAGCAGTGCGGCAGGAATGCCCTTGCCCGATACATCGGCGATGCAAAACAGCACCTGATTGTCGCTAATGCGAATAAAGTCGTAATAGTCGCCACCTATGCTGTGGTGCGGTTTGTAAAAGCTGTTTACTTTTATTTCGCCATTGTCGGGCAGGTGTTTTGGAAAAAGGAACTGCTGTACATTGCCAGCAATTTCTAATTCGCGACGAATCATTTCCTGCTCTATTTGCTTTCTGGCCAGCTTTTTATTTTCGATTGCCACAATGATAATATTGCTGAGCGCCTGGATAAAATTGGTATTTATCTCCTCCTCATCATAGCCACTAATAAAAACGAAAGCCAGCTTGCGTGCTTTGTGCGCAATGGGAACTATAACCTGAAACTCATTGAATGGTGAACTTTTAGCTAACTTCACAGCCTGAATTTTTTCATAATTCAAAAATGTATGATCGAATTTGACCCCATGAAATTTGGCCTCAGTACCAAAGTTTACTTTGCAGTCCCACTGGTCATCCAATACATAGAGGGCCAGTTTTTTATATTAAGGTTGCCACGGATGGTGAAATCATAGATTTTGTACAGCTTTTCTTCCGACAAATTATCGTTGATTGCCTGAGTAATCTCCAGTAGCGAATTGAGTTCCAGTTCTTTTATATCATATTTGGCCAGTAAGGCATCGGTATTTGTCATTTGTCAGCGTTGGTTTTAGGGTCGTAGGCATCGCGAAGCCCATTGCCCAAAAGATTAAATGCCAGCACTAAAATACAAATTGCCAGGGCAGGGAAAAGTATCAGGTGCAAACTATTTTTTGTGCCAATAGCCTGAAAACCCTCATAAATCATTACACCCCAGGAGGGCGAAGGCGGCTGCACCCCCAGACCCAGAAAGCTCAGTCCTGCTTCGAGGAGTATAGCTCCGGCAAAATTGGCTGTAGCGATCACGATCAATGGTCCGGCTATATTGGGCAAAATATGTACAAACACTATCCTGAAATTTTTGACCCCAAATGCTCTTGCGGCCTCTACAAACAGTTTTTCCTTGATAGACATGATCTGTCCGCGCATTACACGGGCCACCTCTACCCACATGGTAAGTCCGACGGCGACAAATGCCACCCACACCCCACGGCTTTGCAAGGCCATACTGATGGAAATGACCAGAATAATGCCTGGAATAGACCAGATTACCGACATAAACCACAAGATGAGCATATCTACTTTGCCTCCGAAAAAACCCGCTAAAGAACCCAAAGACATCCCCAGAAACATGGAAATAAGCACTGAAATAAACCCAATGGATAAAGAGATGCGTGTGCCATAGAGCAATCGGCTAAGCATGTCGCGGCCCATTTTGTCGGTGCCCAACCAATAGCTTCGCTGTTCGAGACTTCCGGTTTCAAATTCTTCAATCAGTTTGGGCTGGGAAATTGATTCTTGCTGACCGTACAAATTTGTATAGGTATAAATCTCTTCGCCTATGCCATTATAGCCCAATTCATAGTTGCTCGACTTCAGGGCCTTCACCACATCCAGCAGGTCATAATCCTTGTAATAGTCGGCTTTACCAAAAACGGCCACGCGTACCATCGGCGGATTGAGTTGGTATGAGGTAATGGGCACAATGATAAATTCGCTCTCCTGCCCGTAAACCATGTGTTCAAAAAAATTTGCGGACTGAATTACCCTGTTTTTCCTGATTTTCAGAAAAATAGACTCAAAGCCCGGCCCCTGCTTTTGAATTTGCACGGCGCCATCGTTGGCATCGGGAGTGTGATCGGGCATAATCGCATAGCCCAACAGCGAAATAATGAAAGCCAAAGCGATAACCACCAGCCCAAACAATGCCGGTTTGTTCCGCTTTAATTTCCTTCTTATATAATATCCAGGTGGTTTAAATCTATCAAAAGCCATCAGGCATTTCCATTATGGGCCAAAAGCCCCTCTTTGCTGGCAAGATAGTAATAATTCCAAAAATCATTCTCGAACTTTCCTGGCTCAAAATCAAGCTCCTCCATGGGACTGGCAAAGCATTTTACCCATTTTTTTTCGAGCAATTGCCGTAAGGTTGTCTTCAGTTTGTGGTCGTCCAGTTCCAGGGTTTTTGCCAGGTAAGTATACGATTGCAAAAAGTACAATTCGTCCAAAACTTCAAATTCATTATTTGTCATAGTTACATCTTGTGTTTTCGGCCTTTCCAGGAATAACTGCCAAAATGCACGCTAATACCGGTGAAAAGAGCATAAAAGGGATAAATTAATTCGCTCATTAAAAAAGCAGGCCAGCCCATAGGCAAGTTGCAAAAATCCATGGCTTTCTTCAAGATAATAAAATCAAGCGCCACTTTTATGGCTATAGCCGGAAGCAACCACAGCAAGGTGCGATAGTCGATCAGAAACCATAACATGGCCAGGACAAAACCCGAATAATGCAAAAAAAGAAACACCGGCAGGCCCCAGCTGAAGGGCAATAAAAAATCGCTCCACTTCGATGCCCATCTTCTTCTTTGCTGTATCAATGCACGGATTGAATCGTGCGGGTAGGTAAAGACAAGTGCCTTTGGATTTTTGTTGAAAATGACCGACCCCCGGTAAGCCTGGTTGATTTTCTGCATCAAAAACACATCGTCTCCCGAAGGGGTAGCCTCTGTGCCGTCATAGCCCGATACTCCGGCAAAAGCTGCTTTGCGAAAAGCGAGGTTGGCGCCATTGCACATAAGCGGATATCCCAGGTTGATCAGGGCGCCACCACTGCCCATAAGACTGGCAAATTCGATACTTTGCATCCGGTGAAAAAGTGTCTCCTTCCCACTCAATGCCACCGGACCTGCAGCAAACATGGTTTTTGGATCAGAAAATACACCCTGCATCGTGCTGATCCATTCGTTACCAAACCAACAATCGCCATCTGTCAATAATATAATATCGCCCCGTGAGGCCGCAATGCCCTGCACCAGCGCAGTTTTTTTTGATGCCATCCCTCTGGTGTCTGCTCCTGAACTGGTGATGGTTCTGACATCGAGTGCCAATGCTGCTGATTGGCGTTTGATCAACGAAACAGTGCGGTCTTCCGAGCCATCATCTACTACGATGATCTCAAACTGGTTTCTGGGAAAGTGTTGCCTCGAAAGACTCAAAAGTAGTTTCTCAATATTTTTCTCTTCATTGCGCACAGCGAGTACTACAGAAATGTATGCCCTGGGCGGCAATGTGCAATCGGTCTTTACATGATGACCCCATCCATAAATCATTGTGACTGCAAACAGATAATACAAACCAAATATTATGGAAAAATATAGCACCATCATGTGCAAAATTATATATGAATGATCATTTTTGATGGCGTTAATTGTACAAATACTTTTAAGATTGGAAAACAAGGGCAGCTCATTGGCAGAAAAGATCATTTTGGGCATGGATCCCGGCACTTCCGTGATGGGTTATGGGATAATTGTGGTGAAAGGACAAGAGACGCGCTTGCTGCAATATGGGGTCATCCACCTGTCTAAATATGTAAGCCATGAGCTAAAATTGAAGAAAATTTTCGAACGGGTCATTGGCCTTATCGACGACTTCGAGCCGGATGAAGTGGCGCTTGAGGCACCTTTTTATGGGAAAAACGTACAATCGATGCTCAAGCTTGGCAGGGCTCAGGGAGTGGCCATGGCGGCAGCCTTGTCGAGAGAGATACCGATTACCGAATATGCCCCCAAGAAAGTGAAACAATCGGTGACCGGAAACGGAAACGCCTCAAAAGAACAAGTAGCCAACATGCTGCAATCCATCCTTAAATGTGCCCTGGAGCCCAAGCTTTTCGATGCTTCAGATGCAGTGGCCGTTGCCTTGTGCCATCATTACAATGCCACTTCGCCAACTTCAAAAACCAAGAGCTGGAAGGCCTTCATCAGCGACAATCCCGGAAGGATTATGTAAACTCGGTCGGTTGCGCTCCGCACCATGCCCTTACAGCCATATGGAGGCCTGTTTTGCGCTGCGTGACACATGAGTGAGGAAATCATCGCCATAACCATGAATAAATCCCTACCTTACATGGCAGTAAGCAATCGATTATGACCAATTTCAAAAAGCTCAAAAGAGCGACCAAGTATTCACTGCTCATCGCATTGATCAATTTTGTTTTATTCATGGTGCGCATTTTCCATGGAAATGGACCAGTTATCTGTGTGCCCAATTGGGGGTATTAGGTTTTTATCTGGTAAAAAAAGAGCGCCTCAAAACCATTGCGCATTTGACGACAGCCTATGGCCATGAAAAAAGCAGCCGCGAAATATTTGAAATGGCCAGAAAAGTATTTTACAATCTGGGACGTGGGGCCGCTGAACTGGGCATAAAACTAAACGCCGATACCAAAACAGCCTATTTTAGCAACGTAGAAGTAGAAGGTGTGGAGCATGCATTTCGAGCAGTAGAAGAAGGCAAAGGTATCATCATGATCATCCCCCACCTCGGATGCTGGGAAGCACTTCCCAAGGCCTGGACGGTACTCGGAGTGCGCGGAGGTGCGGTCGGCAAACCACTGAAAAACGAGCAACTCAACAATTGGGTGCTCAAAAACCGAGAATTCAACGGCTTTCAGGTGCTGCCGCGTGGCAGCTCCTATAAGACGATTCTTCAATTTCTAAAACAAAACAACAGCCTGGGTATGCTCATAGACCAGGATACCAGTGTGAAGGGCGTCTTTGTAGATTTTTTTGGAAAGCCCGCTTATACACCCATCGGTGCGGCAATGCTTGCCCTCGATACCGAGGCGGTTGTCCTCACTTCTATTTACGTGCGTACCTCCGGCAACAGATACAAATTGATATGCAGCAAGCCTATTGAAACCATCCGCACCGGCAATAGAGAAGAAGAACTCCAATTGAATACGGAAAGGTATCAGAAAGCCATAGAAGTAGAGATAAAGCACTATCCCGAGCAGTGGGTATGGATGCATGAACGGTGGAAGACCACTCCAAAAATGGTGTCTGACAAAGCTCACCAAAAGCAAGCATGGCGAAAAAAGCGTCGAGAACTAAAGGCAGAAGAAATATTGGCGGCACCATTTATACCCAGACCGGCACCGGGACAACTGTAGCCAGGTAAGCGATAGTGCAAAGGAGGCAAGTACGCTATGGCCATTCTGGCAAAAATGGAGAATATCATCAGCGGGAGATGCTTCTATTTCCTTCTTTAGTTTTTGAAAATAGCGACTTTACACGTGTATGCACTACACTTTCGAAAAAACCAAGGAGCCATCTTAGCGGAAATTGTTTCATTATCAATACTTCAATTTTTTATACGGTTAAATATTGATAACTTGTTTTTTAGGTTAGGGATAATATAAGCATAAAATGGGCAACACCGCGTATGATGCCAAAAATAATGATCTGGGCCAACGCATTGATGCCCAGACTGACTTAGATGCGCTTAAGCAGGAATTGGCCGATCTTAAAGCTGAACATGATTTGCTCAAAGAGAAATTTGAAATCTATGATCAGATAGCCGAAGAAGGACTGTTCATTCACGAAAACTTCGTGATCAAAGAAACCAACAAAGCCTTTGAAAAATTGACGGGTTACTCCCGGCAAGAACTCATGGGAATGCACGGCAAAGAGATGCTCACACCGGAGTCTCTGCTCCTGCTCAAAGCTAATGTAAACAACCCTTCCACAGAAGTGGTGGAGGTGGATATGATCACCAAAGACGGACGTATTTTGCCTGTTCAAACCAAAGGCAAGTCCTTTGTATTGGGCGGTGTAACCCGGCGAGCCGGTTTGGTGCAGAATATTTCTGAGATCAATAAAGCAAGAAAAAAATTAGAGGAAAGCGAAGAAAAGCACAGGCTGATTTCTAGTCTGCTGTCAGATTATGTGTACACCTGTACCATCATTCCCGGGGAAACACCGCATCTGGGCTGGGTGAGTGGGGCAATGGAAAAAATATGTGGCTACTCAAGCGAAGAACTGGCCTCGATAAAAGGCGGATGGTTTTCCATTATCCATCCGGAAGATGTGGCTCGCATCGCCGACAGCATCAATACCAACTATGCCGATAATAAATTCTATGAAAATGAATACAGAATAATAGACAAACACGGCCAAACCCGCTGGCTTATGGACAGAAGTATGCTCATAGACTATAATGAGGGCACCAGGACTTTAACGCTGTTGGGCGCAACCAAAGACATTACAGAAAAAAAGAAAATAGAAGAAGACCTGCTTCAGAGAAACCTGGATTACAAAAGACTGAATGAAGACCTGAAACTTACTAACAAAAAGCTGTCGGAGGTCAACAATCAATTGACCGAAAGTGAATGGAAATACAAAAACCTGGTGGAAAGCTTTGCGCAGGGCATAGGCATTTCGCGGGGCGAAACCATCCTGTTTGCAAACAAGGCGCTGCTAGATATTTACGGACTGGATTCTTTCGAGGAATTTTGCTCCAAAAAATTAACCGATTACATGACTCCTAAATCCAGGAAGGAAGTAAAATCGAGATTGCGCAACTATGACCGAAACATCCCGCAGGGCCCGGTGTTCCGCTATAACATCATAAGAAAAGATGGAGCCATACGCACACTGGAAATTGTCTCCAATGAATTGACCCATGAAGATACCTTGTGCCGACAAGTGATCATCACTGATATCACTCCAAGATTGGAGACAGAAGACGCCCTGGCACGTGCAGCCCACATTTTCGAAAACATCCAACTTGGCCTTTTGATTTATAAACTCGAGAATCTGGATGATGACCGCTCGCTCAAACTCATAACGGCAAACCCCGCCTCAGAAGCAATTTTTGGCATTTCGCAAAAAGATGTAATGGGAAAATACATCGACGATATATTTCCAAATTTGCGTATCAATCGAATTCCACAACAGTATGCCGAAGTGGTGCGGAGCAAAATTCCTGTTGATATTGACGATATATACTATGAAGATGAGCGGATTTCCGAAACTTCTTTTTCGGTAAAAGTATTTCCATTACCCAACCAGTGTGTAGGGGTTTCTTTCAAAAATGTTTCGAAAAGAAGGCTGGCCGAGCAGGAATTGCGCATCAGAAACCACGAGCTCAATAATTTTGTATATAAAGTATCGCACGATCTGCGCGCACCGCTCAGCTCCATCAAGGGGCTTATCCATTTGTCCAAACTCGAAAACCACGCTGCCAACCATTTACCCTTAATCGAAAACCGCATCAACCACCTGGACGGGTTTATTCGCGATATTCTGAGTCATTCGCGCAATCTAAACACAGCGGTGATCATCGAGCGTCTGCATCTGAAACAAATCATGTCGGATTGTATCGCAGAATTGGAATATCTATCGGGCGCTGATACCATCTCAAAGAACGTGACCATCAGCGGAACTGTATTTTACAATGATAAAATAAGGATTTATGAAATCTGCCGCAATATGATCTCCAATGCCATCAAATACCAGGACAAAGACAAAGCAAAACCGTATTTGAAAGTGGTGGCACATACTACTCCCAAATCAGCCACCATTATTTTCGAAGACAATGGTATCGGCATTGAAAATGCCTATTTGCAAAATATTTTTGACATGTTTTATCGCGCCACAGACCTTGGCGAAGGTTCGGGCATTGGATTGTATATAGTAAACCAGGCCATCGAAAAACTTGGAGGAAAGGTGCTGGTCACGAGCCGGTCTGGCATTGGCACCACCTTTACCGTAGTATTGCCCAACATGATCGGCAGGAAACAGCAAACCTAATCCAGCGGTTCAGCTTCAAAATCCGATACATTTACCCAGTTGGCTTTCAATTCTTCCCCGGCCATATAGCGCTCGTAAAAACCTCTGGTATTTTCGCTGGCATACATGTACTCATCGAAAACATGCCCATTTCCTGTCATGCGAGGATCTCCCTGCGACTTGAGTTCATTTTCCATTTGGGCTATCAATTGGTTTTTTACCTCCGAATAGGCTGACTCCCCGGCCAGGTTGTTCATACATTGAGGATCTTCGCCTATCTGGTATAGCTCTTCGGCAGGCCGCTTGCCAAACGACCATTGCCAGTAATTGAACGTGTTTGGATTGGTTCTGCGTTGCAGCAAGGCAGTTTTGGTGGGACTACCGTCACAATTCAGGTATCCGGTCTCGGGATTGCCAGCCGGCCAGCGTTCGGGTTCATAATTTTTGATCATCAGAAAACCGTCTTTCACTATACCCCTAATCGGGTAGCCCTGATCGTGCGGCCTACCGATGTCGTGCCGCTCTTTGCCAATAAGCACATGATCGCGTTCAGGATTTACGATCCCCGATTTGTCAGAGAACAGGATGTCGGTCAGACTCCTCCCCTGCATGGTTTGCATATTGCATGCGGTCGCATCAAGTTGGGCCAACTACAATAGGTGGGCGCAAAATCTATGAAGTTGACATAATCGTCCACAATTCTTCCCGGATTTTTTATGCCATCTTTCCACATTATAGCCAGTGGCAGGTGGTTTGAAAGCTCATATTCCTGTCCTTTGATCCGTGGAAAAGGCATGCCATTGTCGGCGGTTACGATTACGATGGTATTGTCCAATTGGCCGCTTTTATCCAGTATTTCCAGCATATTGCGTAGGTGTTTGTCAAAGTACTCCAGTTCAAATGCATAATCGAGCAGATCGGCTCTTACGGTATCGTTATCAGGCCAAAAGTCAAATACCCTGTCGATGTCCGCCAGGTTTTTTCCACCTATTTCTATGCCCGATCCAAAAGTGTAGTCGCGGTGCGGCTCGGTAGCACCAAACCAGAAGCAAAATGGCTTGCCCTCTACGTTGCTTTGCAGAAACTCTTCGAAATTGGCTGTGTAGTCGTTGGTGGAGATTGCAGAAGTTGGCGGAGTAGTCTGGTGCTTATGGTATGGTACCCCCGTCAATTGCCTTGCATTCCCAGTAGCATCCAGCGCAACCCCGGGAGCCCAGCCTTTAGCAGTATAGCCCACATGATATCCATTTTCAGCAAGTGCTTCAGCATAGGTTTTGAATTTAGCAGGAAAAAAGGGGGTATGGTTGGCAGCTTCTTCCAGTTGCCATGAGTTGCGTCCTGTCAGTATGCAGGCACGTGATGGCGCGCACTTGGCATTGGGCGTATACGCATTGTTGAATAGTATGCCTTCTGCGGCCACCCTGTCAAAAGCTGGCGTTTTCACCCACTCACATCCGTATGCGCCCATATGCGGATAGGAGGCATCATCGGCTATGGCAAAAAGAATATTTGGCACAGTCTTTTGCGTAGTGGACTGGGTTTGGCAGGAAAACAGCGAAAATAGTATTGCTAAAAAAATCAGAGGGATCATGTTTCTTTTCATCGAAATCTTATATTAGAAAATAAAGTGAAGGTAAGCTTAGCCAGTGAAGATAGCCAAATAATCTTCGGATTTTGATGGCTTTTTTACTATGAGCCAAAAGTCTAAAGTCTCGTACCAAATGCCACTACGTCTCACGGTATAGCGCTGGGTTATCAGCATTTGGCCATGGGCATGCAGCTAACTAGTCGTTTCCAAATTTGATATTAATGGCTATTTTTGCACTCCAAATCAAAAACGCATATGCAACTCAGCGAACAAGAATTAAGAAGGAGGGCAGAAAAAGCCGAATTAGAAAAACTAGGGATCAATCCGTACCCCTCCGAACTTTTTGAAGTGAATGCCAATATCAGGGACATTCTCGAAAACTATGAAAAGCAAAAAACAGATTATAAAAACATATCTATAGCCGGGCGACTGATGAGCCGCAGGATCATGGGATCGGCCTCTTTTGCCGAGTTGCAAGATGCCACAGGTAAAATGCAGATATACTTTCGCAGAGACGATATCTGCCCGGGCGAAGACAAAACCATGTACAATACCGTGTTCAAAAAATTGCTGGATATCGGAGATATAATTGGAATAAAAGGATATGTATTCACTACCCAGACCGGTGAAACGTCCATTTATGTAAATGAATTTAAAGTCCTCGCCAAATCACTGCGTCCTTTGCCCATTGTAAAAGAAACACAAGATGCCGAAGGCAATGTGAAGTCGCACGACAGCTTTACCGATCCGGAGCAGCGCTATCGTCAGCGCTATGTCGATCTGATCGTGAACCCTCATGTGCGTGATACATTCAGAAAAAGAACCGCCCTGGTCAATACCATGCGGGATTTTCTCAATGACCGGGGGTATCTTGAAGTGGAGACACCCATATTGCAGCCGATCTATGGCGGAGCAGCAGCCAAACCCTTTAAGACCCATCACAATACCCTCGATATGACCTTGTACATGCGCATTGCCAATGAGCTGTACCTCAAAAGGCTCGTGGTAGGCGGCTTCGATGGGGTCTATGAGTTTTCAAAGGATTTCCGAAACGAAGGGATGTCGCGCTTTCACAATCCTGAATTTACCCAAATAGAATTGTACGTCGCCTACAAAGATTACCAATGGATGATGGACTTGGTAGAGGAAATGGTAGAAAAAGTAGCCCTCAATCTACATGGTACTACAGAGGTAAAAGTCGGTGAACATGTCATCAACTTCCAGCGACCCTGGAAGCGCTTCACCATGTTTGAGGCTATCGCGCACTATACGGGCATAGACATCTCTAATATGGAAGAAACCGAACTGAGGGAAACCGCCAGGAAACTGAAAGTGCCGGTAGATGAAACCATGGGCAAAGGCAAACTGATAGATGAAATATTTGGCGAAACCTGTGAGGCCCAGCTTATCCAACCCACGTTTATTACCGACTATCCGATAGAAATGTCTCCTTTGGCCAAAAAACACAGATCAAAAGAGGGTCTGGTGGAGCGATTTGAGGCGGTTTGCAATGGCAAAGAGATATGCAACTCCTTCTCTGAGTTGAACGACCCCATCGACCAACGCGAGCGCTTTCAGGCTCAACTGGAACTGGGCAAGCGTGGCGACGAAGAAGCCATGATGCTGGATGAAGACTTCTTGCGCGCCCTCGAATATGGCATGCCTCCTACGGCAGGTCTGGGCATAGGCATAGACCGCCTGGCCATGATTATGACCAACTCAAAGTCGATACAGGATGTGCTTTTTTTCCGCAAATGAAGCCCGAGAAAAATCCCTCGATCCTACGGTGGCCTTTACCAAAGCAGGCGTCAGGGCCGAACTGATCCCGATATTGGTGAAGCTGGGACATACTAAAATGGAAGACTTAAAGAAAGATAAAAGCAGCAAGCTCTTTAATGATGTATGCGGTATGCGCCAAAAAATGAAATTGGAGGATGTGGCCAATCCTACCCTGGAGGAAGTGGAGGGCTGGCTGGCCTAGCATGCATAGCGTAAAGCAATTATCCTTAAATCGAAAAAAGCACTGGTCAAACCGGTGTCTTTTTCGATTTTAATGTTACTGAGTGCCGATTGATTCTACTATAAAAGCCTGCATGAACCACAAACATCCAACTCCGTCTTTCGTGCCCGGATATTAACCCTTCAAAATTTCCACCTCTACCCGCACGTTTTTCCCTGCCATGGCGTCGTTCTTTTTATAGATCATTTTTTTACCACCCCAGCCTTTCAGCTCCATCCTTTTCTCGTCTATTCCCTGATCTACCAGCCATCTTTTTATGATCTCTGCCCTGGCCTTGGACAGGTCTTTGGCAGAGCTGGTCAGCTCAATATTGTTGGGGGTCACTGCAAAATAATTATTATCATCTTCGCGCAAGGTAATGAGCTTGCCGGGGCTGTTGCCATTGGTATGCCCATGTATCCTGATTTCCAGTTTGTCGTTTTCCTTCAACATCCCCAATAAACTATTGAGTTCAAACTTCGATTCTGGCTTCATAATGGCCGAGTTGGTATAAAAATACACATTGTACATGGTAAGGATATCCCCTACCTTGTGCCGGGCCAGTTGAAATTTGATGGTCGTAATGCCTCCTGACTCATCGATCATGCTTTGGTCTTCCGAAGACATGGGGTCGTCAATTTTAAATTTCACCTGTTCTTTTACAAAACCAAAAATATCGCAAAGGGCGATGATTTCTTTCGACTGCGAATTGGGTGCTTCGAGTTGGTGAATTTGGTTGGTGCTCACACTTTTCATGGCCTTGTCGCGCGAAGCATCTATTATGGTCACATAGCCGGGTACTTCCTTCAAGGTGGTGGCACTCACCACATTAAACCGGTAGTTGTACAAGTTTTCATCTTGCTGCACAGGAGGTGGAGGAATGGAGCCTGCTTTATCTTCGACTTTCAATTTTTCATTCGCTATTTCCTTCGGCTGGTTGATCGCCACCACATCGGGCGTTTCTTCTACCTGATTTGGCAACAGGTCTTGCAACTTAATGCCTACATATAGAATCCAGGCATCATAAAACTGGTTCTCCCTCCGCAACTCGGTGCGCTTTTCGCGGGCATAGTCCAAATCGTCTTTGGTCTTGTAGGCATATACATAGTACAACCCATTGCCTTTGTACCTGCCAACACTTGGCCTTTTTCCTTTTATACTTGTTTTCCGGGAATATTGTAGTGCATTATCGCCGATCTGAAACGCCCCGATGATGAGGTACATGCCATCTTCGAGGTAGGGTATGGATTGCTGGTTTTCCATAGTATTATTAATTTCTCCGCTTTTTGCCGAAGAAAATTGTGGATACCGGATTACAAAAAATGCCAGTATAAATAAAAGTACAATACCCTGAAGCTTCCTTAGGTTTTTCATGTGGTGTGGTTTAGGTCATTCGTGTTCTATCCGCTATCGGAACTTGGCCCGTCTAAAACTCCCCGAAATGATGTATGAAATTTTAAAACTGGTCACAATATAAATATCCTTATCGCTGGACATTCCTCTGATATTGTCAGGATGCTCTTGTCCATAGCCACCAAACACGGTATATGACTCGCCATTGTATAAGGAGGTATAGGTTGTCGTTCTTACCACTTCGCCAATGGCGTCAAAATCTCTCGCCTCACCGCTTCTGGCACTCACCGTTTCTCTTGACCTGTCCGACATAGCCCTGGCCAGCTCACTATCCAATGCGCCCAGATCGACATACATGCCACTAACGTCGTCGATATAATCCGTAAACAAATACCGGTATCCAATTTCAAATTCAAAGTCAAGCCGTTTTTGCAATTTTGTTCTTATCCCCAAACCAAAAGGAATGGATGGTTGTATGAGACTATATGGTTTTACATCGTAGTGCTCACTGTATTGTCCCTCGGTGCCCAATTCTCGCAAGGCCACCCATTTGCCAGCTTCGGCAAGCGGCTGGCCTTGTTTGTCGTTTTCAGGGGCTTTGCCCTTTGGGTTATGGTGAAAAACCGCAACCCCTGCAAACACATAGGGCGTAAAAGAAACACGGTTGAGAAACGTACCATGATTGGGAAAAATATCCCATATTCCGACTATCGCCAGTTCTTTGATATCGTTGCGAAATGATGCATTTCTCACATAGCGGAACCTGCTGTCGGTGCCATATGGGTCGGCAGACTGAAAGTCGTCGCCCGTGAGTCTGCCCCAGCTCAGGCTACCTCTAAAGCTAAGATTTGGTGTGTACCGATAGGTGCCATACACGGAAAATGCCGGGCGGGTCAATGAAATATCGGTGCTCAACATGCCCGATTTTGGGGTGATATCCCCAAAATAGTTTAATGCATCGACACTAAAGCCCACACTGGCATAGCGTTTACTCTCATCGAAGTGGATAGACCCCCCTTTATAAGAACCTATTTTCTTGTTTTTCTTTTTCAAATAACTCTTGCTACGGCGCTGCGCTTGGGCATCATTTATTGCCAGAAAGGAAATGCACAAAAGTACCATGCCCAAATACCTAAGCAGTCTGTATTGAAAAATGGAGTCTTTCACTGTTATAAAATTTCAAACCTGAAAATAAATGATTCATATTCCAATGAGAAATATAAAAATATTGGGGGCAAATATATATATAATCTTTAGTTTTTTAATGATGATAAAGTGTAGAGCATGCCCATTTAGTACATTAATTATCGAACCAGCTCCTTTGTTTGTTCACTTTCAAGTCTTGCAGTAGCGAAGATTTGGCATTGATTGTCAAATAATAAGATTGGTAACGCCCAAAAGGGGTGTAATTGAACATTAACTGCCAGCAATGCAAATCGCGCGAAATATTAAAGGTGGTTTGGGTAAATTTCAAACTTTCGAAATCGAAACCGGAATTAAAGGACATGTTCCATTTTTCGGTAAAGGTGATGCTTCCGTTAAATGTGAGTGCTTGTATGATGTCAGCATCCTCATAGCCTGTCTTGCGATAGGTGATATTGTAGTTGAAGCTCAGATTCCAGGGAATGCTAAAATCTACATATAATTCAGGGTTGTTTCTGATAAAAGCCAGTTGCATTTCCTCCTCAGCCGACAGCGGCCCCAGTTCTTCTTCGGTCTGATTTGCCTTTTCTCGTGCTTTAGGGTTGAGGCTCATTCCCACAGCCAGTGAGGCCTGAGTCATTTGGCCGAAACCTTTGCCTACTTCCCAGGCATAGATATTTCTCTTTCGCTGCGATACCCTTTTTTCGCCCCGGGAAGAGAAGTATATGCTGTCTAATTGATATATATATGGATCGAGTGTGGAATTGAAGCTGATATCCAACTTTTTATTGAAAATCTTCGTCCGGGCCGATATGCGCACTGGCGCTAACTGAAAAGAATCAGCCAGAAAATTATAACTGGTGCTAAAGGACAGGTTGTCGAGCAAGACTACTTTGCGTGCCTTGTCTGTCGTGTCTTTTTTGGTTTTCACTTTCATCTCCAGGTTGTTTGACAATGAAAATGAGGCTGTGGCACTTTGACCTGCCGAAGGGGTGCCATAGACGAATCCCTGGTATTTTGACAATCTCCTGGTTCTGCCCAGCGAATCGACCTGCACTTCCTGATAGTACCCATATTTTTCGGTAGAGAAATCGGGGCTGTAACCCATCGAAACCGAAGGAATCATTACGTGCCTGATGGCTTGTATTTTTTCACCTTTGAAGTTGAGTGTGCCATAAAGCCGGGTATTGAACGAACCCGAGGTTGTATATTGGTAGGCTCGGGAAAAACCGGTGAGCGTATCTACCTTCACTGCAGCAGACTCAGGGTTCCACTGAAAGTTCAGCTCTTTAAAATACCACAATTCCGAATAACTGAAGCTGGGGCTAAAGGTGATGAATTTTAAAATGTTCATGGAGGTGGAAATGGGTATCTGGTGCCTGATGCCATTTTGTGCCCTGTCCCAAAGGCCGCTTACGCCAAGTGCACTCAGTGGCACAATGGTGTCGTTGGCTGGGTCGTAGCCATCTACGGCAAAGCCCGGTGAGCCTATCCTATTGTTGGTGGCCCGATTGGTGCTGTTCATATTCCACGAAAAGCTGATCTTTTGCACCCAGTTTTTCGAAGTTGTTGCCCCAAATTTGAATGGATAGATTCTCGTCATGTTCAGGGCAAGCTCTGGTAACAAGAGATTGATAAGCCCGGTGTTGATGTTTTGCTGAAGCCTGCTTGAGACATTCATGCTAAACGGGGTACCCTTGAAAGGAGTGGAAAAAGACAGACTGGAATTAAAATCCTGGTTGAGGGTATTGCGCAGGTCTGCTGTTGGGTTGTTCTGATTGTAGGTGGAAGTACCGGCGCTGACCGAAGCCGAAAATCTGCTTGCAGAGCCTTTGGATTGAGGGGTATGGCTCCAATTAATCCAAAAATCGTTGGTAACCGTAGAGTCGCCCTCGTTGAGTCCTTTCTGGTTGTTGTATCTGGCGCTAAACTGTCCGCCATATTTGTAGCGCTTTATGTAGCTGGTGGAAGCATTGAGCCCCCAACTTCCTTTGGTATAAATATCTCCCGTCAGGTTCATATCCATATAATCGCTCAAGGCGAAATAGTATCCTCCGTTTTTCAGAAAAAACCCCCTTCGTTTTTCTTCGCCGTACGATGGGGGAATAATGCCCGACAGTTTTTTCTTGGGCACAGGCAATATTCCAAAGGGCAATCCCACCGGAATGGGAATATCCTTGACCCTGATGTGGAATGGCCCGGTGATCACTTTTTTGCCGGGGATCACTTTCAGCTTTTGGGTTTTCACATAAAAGTGCGGATCACCCATGTTGCAGGTGGTGTATCGGGCATTGGCTATGTACAGCTCATCGAGCTGGTTTTTATATACTTTTTCCCCATGCATCACTGCTTCACCCTGCTGGGTTACCACGCCGTCTATTATGGCCTTTCGCGATTCGAAGTTGTACTTCATATCATCGGTTTCATAGACCTGGTCTCCTTCTTTAAAAATCGGCTTGCCAATTTTGTTGCCCAGTGAATCAGTAACCCCCTCGGCCTTGATCAGATGTGTGGCGTAGTTTATCTCGATATACGCGGCAGTTAGCTCGATTTCGCCATAGGTGATCTTCGCTTCGCCGTACAGGTTTACGATCTGTTCGGCTACATTCATCAAGATCGAATCGGTCGCATCATAAAAGATGGTAGTTTCTATATCGCCAATTTCTTCGTTGGCAACAGAATCGGCCACGATAATAAGACTGTCGGAAGGACTGGGCGCATTGGGTATAGAATCTGGAGGGATCGCAAAATCACTTTCATTTTCGAATGCAGCTTCGGGGTTGTCCTGACCATATAAAAAGTCGATTTGGAACCCAAAAATGCAAACAAGTACTATAAATACGTGTTTTAATTTTAACACTCTGCTTTTCAGTTATGAAGAAAAATGCGATTTTTACGCAATGATAAACGTTCATTTAAAAACAATCGCAAAATTGTGAAAAATATTGTTTTTACCACCAGTCTCACCTTGCTATTGATCATGAGCGCTTTCACCACCATAGACAAGCGTGACTTGCGGATCAATACGGTAGTAATTGATGCCGGCCACGGCGGCAAAGATTCCGGCACCCTTGGAGAAGCCGCAAAGGAAAAGGATATTGCCCTCAAAATAGCCCTTGAACTAGGCAAAACCATTCAGCAAAATTTAAAAGATGTAAAAGTAATCTATACCCGGTCAACCGACAAATTTATAGAACTGGAAGAACGGGCACAAATCGCCAATAAAAATGGTGCCGATTTGTTCATTTCCATTCACTGCAATAGTCTGCCCAAAGAAACTCCAGACAGCAGAAAACAAGGAATTTATGGCACTGAAACGTACATTATGGGAATGCACACCTCCGATGCCAACTTCGATGTAGCCAAACGCGAAAATGCTGTGATACTAATGGAAGAAGGAAGCGATGAGGTGTACGAAGGTTTCGATCCTACCTCTCCCGAATCCTATATTTTGTTTTCGTTGTATCAAAGTGCATATTTGGAAAACAGCCTGCGGCTTGCCGAAAAAATAGAATATCAGTTTGGCGAACGCGTGCAACGCAAAAGCAGAGGCGTGAGACAGGCAGGTTTTTGGGTCTTGTATCGCACGTCTATGCCCAGTGTGCTGGTAGAAACCGGGTACCTGAGCAATAAAAACGAAGAAAAATACCTCAACGACCCCTACGGACAAACGCTGATCGCCTCCGGGCTGTTCAGGGCATTTAGGGATTATAAAAACGAAATCGAATCAACGATCAACTAAATAGCAACACGTGAATATTTCTAAGGAATTTAAAGTCGGCCTACTCGCTGTTACTTCCATAACCATATTATACTTTGGCTTCAATTTTTTGAAAGGCATAGATATGTTTCAGAAAACCGACACATACTACGCGCTTTATCACAATATCGATGGGCTCACCGCTTCAAACCCGGTCATCATCAATGGGATGAACGTAGGCAGGGTTGGCGATATCAGAATATTGCAGGACAAAAACAATCTGGTATTGGTGGAGCTTAACATTAACAGTGATATAAGCGTGAGCAAAGGCACGGTAGCTCTCCTGATGAACACCGATTTTTTGGGTAGCAAAGCCATAGAGCTCATCCTAGACGAGCAACAAACTGCACTGCACAACGACGGCGACACCCTCAAATCATCTATGGACGAAGGCATAGCAGAAATCTTAAAACAAAATGCCGGCCCGGTAGCCGACAACCTGGGCACCACCATCAGCCGGATCAATGCCATACTCGAAAATTTCCAGGGCAATAGCGAACAAATCAATAATTCCCTGCGAAACATCGAACTCATGTCCGGCAACCTCAACAGCAACCTGCCGGTAATGGAAACCAAACTCTATACCCTGCTCGACAATCTCAACAAAAATTCCGCAGAATTAAGTAGCCTGCTTACCGGACTGAAACCCGTAATGGAAAATGTTGGCCAACTCACCGACTCGCTCAAAAACCTGGAATTCGCCCAAACCCTGGACAAAGCGCAAATCATGCTCGGCAATCTCAATGACAACATGGTGAGCATAAAAGAAGGACAGGGCACACTGGGCAAATTGATGACTGACGATTCGCTCTATGTGTACCTGAGCAATACTGCCAGAGACCTGGACAGGTTGCTGGTAGATGTGCAGGAAAACCCGGGCAGGTACGTGCAGGTTTCAGTCTTTGGAAAAAAGGATAAAAGCAAATAAATACTGCATGAATACAGTACCCCTGTGGTGCAGCTATTGGTTCAAATGGTTTTTATCCTACCGGAATCCCCGTAAAAAGAAATTATATTTTGGAAAAAGGGCTTAGTAAAACAGAATTGAAGGCATTGGTGTCTTTGTTGGAAGATGAAGATTCTGAAGTGATCAGGCATGTGGAAGGCAAGATTCTTTCCATCGGCAACGAAGTGATTCCTTTTTTAGAAAAAGAGTGGGAAAAAAGTTTTAATCCATCACTTCAGCGCAAGATAGAAGACCTCATTCACACCCTTCAATTTGACTACCTCAAGGTGAAGTTGAAAACCTGGGCTGAAAGCGAAGAAAAGGATTTGCTCGAAGGCGCCTGGATAGTGGCCACGTATCAGTACCCAGAACTGGAGTTGAGCTTTCTGAAAAAGGAAATAGAGCAGCTTTATTACGAAGTTTGGCTTGACTTCAAAAACGAACTGCACCCTTTTGACCAGGTAAAAATCATCAATACGGCACTTTTTGAAAAGTTGGGATTCAGGTCGAATACTAAAAATTTCCACTCTCCGGGCAATTCCATGATCAATGTGGTGCTGGAGACCAAACGCGGCAACCCGATATCCTTGTGTATTTTGTATATACTCATTACCCAAAAACTTGGCTTGCCAATTTATGGAGTCAACCTGCCCAACCTTTTCATTTGTACCTACAAAACAGAAGACACCCAGTTTTACATCAACGCATTCAACAAAGGCTTGATATTTTCCAGGGCGGACATCGAAAACTATGTTCATCAATTGCACATCAACGCGGTGGATTTGTTTTTTGAGCCCTGTTCCAGTGAAGATATTATAAAGCGGGTGCTTCGCAACCTGATCGTTTCTTTCGAAAAGGTGGGCGACCACCAGAAGTCTGATGAAGTAAAGCAGCTTTTGCAAGCCTTAGATAGCGACTACAACCTGAATCTGGATGCATAATCTGTCGATGCTTTTATCGTCATTTGCCTCGTTGCTCCCGCCAGACTTATGATCCTTTTGTAGTCAGACAATCTGAAATTACCCCCGGACTTCGCGGTGCGCTGCAACATCAATTAAAAACAATAGCACACGATATGTCCGTTGAGCTCCCAATAATTGAGTGCAATGCGGGCCTTATTTTCTTCCACGTTAAATTCCGACCTGATCACATCACGCTTGTGCAACTCAAAAGGCCAAACGCGAATGTCTTCCTTAAAATTCAGGCCGGTCTTGCCATTGAGTTTGAAAATGGCCTCCTTGCCAGCCCAATAGATGCACAATTTTTTTAGGTCGCCATCGCTATCAATAAATTCCTGATCGTTGAGAAATCTGTGGGCGATGCGGCCAAGTTTTTCCACCGGCTTTTCTATATCGATACCCACGGGCAATTTTTTATGCAGAATGCCCACCGCATACGGAAAGCTGTGAGAAATGGAGATATGATAATCTATGTCGATGAGATGGGGCTTGTCGTGGTCATCTTTTACGATGCCCTTGTACTCCTTTCCGCTCTGTTTCACCAGTTCCTGAATGCACGCTCTGGAGGCAAGCCGCTCGCGTTTCTTGACAGGATGGGTGATCTCTTCCAATTCCTTTTGACCATAGACGCTCAAGGTCACTTTTTTGAGAAGTTGCTCTTCCGTTTCGGTGATTTCCCACATGCACCAAAAAGAATTGCTGTTGATTTTCTCTATTTTTGTTATTGGCATTGATATATCGCTATCGGATTGTGAGGCATAAAAGTATGCATAAAGATATTTTACGGAAAGAGGCTGCGCCTTTATTTTAGCTCCCGGTCTCCGGATCATTGATCTGTCCGTGCGAAGCTTTTATGTACTTGCCGCACGTGCTTCCGCATCCAATTTATCTTCAACTGATCAAACCAGAAAAAAATGACAAAAATAAATGTTCAAAAGCTGCATAGCCTGTCGGGCCATCAGGATTGCGTATATACACTCCAAACTGGCGCAGAACCGCATGTGTTTTATTCCGCAGGTGGCGATGGGGTCGTGGCCTGCTGGGATATGCGAGACCCCGAAAACGGCCAGCTTCTGGCCAAAATGAAAAACTCTGTCTATGCCCTTCACCTGATCGGGGAAAAAAACCTTTTGGTCGTTGGTCAGAACTTTGAAGGAATTCACCTGATAGACACTACACATCACACTGAGGTCGCCAGTCTTAAAATCTCCGATGCTCAAATATTCGACATCAAAAGCCATGGCAATGTGCTGTATGTCTGCTCTGGCGATGGCACCTTGTACCTGGTCGATTTGCCCAACCTGGTATTTATAAAAAAAATAAAATTGGCCGATAAGAGCATCAGGGCAATGGCCATCAACCCCATGCTGGACGAATTGGCCCTTGGGCTAAGCGACAACTCTATCAGGATTCTCGACCTCAAAGACCACAAGCAAAAATATGGATTCGAGGCGCACAAGCTGTCGGTCTTTGATGTACAATATAACCCCCACAACAATCACCTGATCAGTGTAGGCCGCGATGCGCAAATCAGAAGCTGGGACGCGATAGATCACTATGCACCGGGAGTAGCCATACCGGCACATATGTATGCCATCAATTCATTGAGCATAAGCCCGGATAAAAAGTATTTTGTAACCGGAAGCATGGACAAATCGATAAAAGTATGGGAACTGGATTCATATCGTCTGCTCAAGGTGATAGATAAGTCGAGACATGCAGGACATGCCACCTCTGTGAACAAGGTGCTTTGGACCAGCCACCACAATCAGGTGCTCTCGGGCAGTGACGACAAAAAAATATCCATTTGGGATTTGAGCTTTATTTAGTAATATTTGCACAATTTTAAGGAGGATTTTGTATTATAATAGAAATTGCAATACAATCAATCCGGGTAATAAAAGAAAACTGGGCACAATGAAAATCACGCCATTAGAGATACGACAAAAGTCTTTTGAAAAAGTTTTTAGGGGATACGACAAAGATGAGGTAGGAGCTTTTCTTCAGATATTGAGTTCGGAATGGGAAAAACTGATGGACGAAAAGCGCGAATTGGCCATCAAACTTGAATCTTCCGAAAAGGAGATCACCAAGTTGCGTGAAGTGGAAAATTCGCTCTACAAAACCCTGAAAACAGCCGAAGATACCGGAGCCAACATGATAGAACAGGCCAATAAAGCAGCCGAATTGCAGCTCAAAGAAACCAAAATGAAGTCTGACAACATTTTGCGCGAAGCCAAAGCCAAGTCTAGAATGATCATTGAAAATACCGAAAAGCATGCCCGTGAGATCATTAGCAACATGCTTGGAGAAATCAAATCTTTGGAAAACAACTTCAATGCAGCCCTGAGCCTGAAAGAAAACCTGATTGCTGATCTTACCAACCTCTCTTCTTCCACATTGGAAAGGGTTCAGAAATTCAACAAGCAAAAAGACAAACTCGACATAGATAAGTACATAAAAGAAGCCCGCCAGTTTGCGGAAAATTATGACCTCAAAAATTTTAAATTCAGCAGCGAGGAACTGGAGAAAAACATGGAACATGAAGAACCGGCGGTGCGGGAGGAAAGCACGACCAAATCTGTGGCAACTGATAAGCCTGCCAGCACCGATAAGTCATTCTTTGACCTGCTAGAATAATATTATGGGTAAAATTACACTGGAAGGACTGGAGTTTTTTGCCTTTCACGGATACTACGACGAGGAGCAAAAAATCGGCAACAAATACGGTGTAGATATCACGGTGGAGACTTTTCTGGAAAAGGCCGGCATAGACGACAAACTATCTGAAACGATCGACTATGAATCGCTTTACCGCATTATCAGAGATGAAATGGCACGACCTTCGCGACTGTTGGAAAATATCGGTGAACGCATCATCAACGCTGTATTTGATAATTTCCCGACCGTCACCTTTGTCGAAATTTCCGTCTCCAAGTTCAATCCGCCCATTGGGGGCATATGTCGTCGGGCGGTCGTTACCTTGATGCGCGACCGAAAAGAATAATAAACTTTTAATTAGTATCCGTTCTTCTCAGCCTGCAACCTTCAGGGGCTGTGCGTGCAACTGGAAAGGAAAAAGCTGAAGTTTGCCACACAAAATGTTTGCCTGCACATCTCTTCCTAAGTCGTAACCCCCTGTCGGCTTCGATCACTTATCTTCGCGAAAAACAAAGCCCTGTTCCCCATCGATATCTGTGACCCAATCTACTGTTTTGCCTGCCACATACATCAATTGTGCTTTTTCGACGACGATTTGCAAACCCTCCAGCTCAAATAATTCGTCTTTGAGACCAATGGTATCGAAGCCAATGAGGTAAGAGGCCACACCACAACCGGCCGGTTTAATGCCCAGTCTGAGTGCATACTTTGTGTCTATCTGCTTCTTTTCTCTGATTTGCCTTATTTTTCCATTGCAATGGCAGATATAAATACAGGAAGCTTTTTTTGAGATGAGGCAGGAGTATAATGCGTATTTTCCATAGCGATCGTTCAAAAATAATTAAATTTGGCACATTCAATTTTAAATTTTGAAAGTAAAATGGAGATCGTATTAGAATTAGGGAAAATTGTATTGCCAGCAGCGCTTGTGCTATATGCCATGTTCCTTACCATGAAATCCATGTTGGCCAAGGAAGTGGTAAAAGCCAACCTGGAATTCAAAATCGCCGGTAGTAAAGTAGCATTGCCTAACCGCCTACAGGCTTTTGAGCGCATGAGTCTTTTCCTGGAGCGTCTCTCTCCCGGCAACCTCGTCTTGCGGCTAAACTCCGTTAACATGTCGGCAAAGCAATTGCAACAAGTTATGATCGCAGAAATCAGGGAAGAGTTCAATCACAATCTCTCTCAACAAATATATATGAGCGACAAGTCGTGGGGACTAATCAAAAATACTGTGGAAGACGTTATAGCGTTAATCAATACCAACGCCGAAAAACTCGGGCCGGAAGCCAGAAGCGTGGAGCTGGCCAAACTCATATTTAATGAACTAGAAAAAAGAGAAGTAGATCCTGTGGCCGTAACGCTATCTGAAATAAAAGCGGAGATCAGGGACATATTTTAATTTAGACCAAATGACAGATTTATTAAAAAATAGATATTTTCAAAATGCCTTGCGCAACGCAATAGGCTTGGCCAACAACCCCCATAAAATAGCCGACCTGCTGGACAACGCCAGCCATAAATTGTCGGACATGGATGGCAACAAACAGCGCATCAGCGATTTCTTTTATAAAGTAAAAACCCTCATGCGCATGTTGCGTGCCTATATCAGGGGCGAGTACAGGCTCATTCCGTGGAAGTCGCTGTTGATGATAATCGCCTCGCTCCTGTATTTCGTAATGCCACTGGATTTTATTCCGGATTTTATTCCGATGGCCGGCCTGGCAGATGACGTATCTATTATATTGCTGGTATTCAATTCCATCAATTCCGACATCAATGATTTTTTGGCCTACGAAGAGTCGTTGATAGAAGAAGATCCTGACAACGACGAATTTGCTTAAATACGATGTCTAAAAAAGCCATAGTGGCCGGCGCTACAGGTCTGGTAGGCGGCTTTGTCGTCCATCATCTTACACAGTCGCATATCTTTGATGAGGTGGTGGTGCTGGTAAGACCCGGCAGTAATCTGCACCTCGACGGGGTCACGATTCAGGAAGTAGATTATGATCGGCTGGAGGATTTTAGCGACGTTCTCAAGGCCGACACTGTATTTTGTTGCCTGGGTACCACTATGAAAAAAGCCGGTTCCAAAGCCAACTTTTACAAAGTAGATTTTACCTATCCGCACCAACTGGCTCGGATCACCTACCAGCATGGAGCCACTCAGTTTAGCCTGGTTTCTTCTTCGGGAGCCAGCGAAAAGTCCCTTTTTTACTATTCCCGGGTAAAAGGCGAAATTGAAACCGCTGTGTGCCAAATCGATTTTGAAAAGATAGATATTTTTAGACCCTCACTGCTGCTTGGCAAAAGACCGGAAAAACGACCTGGTGAAAATGCCGGTGCTGTGGTAGCCAAGCTGGTCAATCCCTTTCTGGTAGGATCAGCAAAAAAATACCGCGCAATACAAGCCGAAACGGTAGCCATAGCTATGGTGGCCGTGGCTGAAGATCAAAACCGGGGGGTGCGCATTTTAGAATCAGATACTATTGCTCAGTACGGCCGTCGCTGAAGCGATAATTTAAAATTGCCCGGCTGCCACGATAAAATGCAAACGCCAGCAAGGCGGCTAATGTCCAATAAGCCATGTGGATATAATCTGCATATTCGGGCATCCAGGCGCTATAAATCCCTATGTCCCCTTTTACTTCCGGCAAGGTTTTCCAAAACCTGGTCATCAGCACCGATAGTGCAAATGCCGGCAGCAATTGTATGGTTGTGGGCTTTACCAGTAACAATACAGAAAGCATAATAAACGGGAATCCCAGAAAAATAAGCCGTGTATAATCCATTCCGCCAAGGAAACTTAAGGCCAACATCGAAAGGCTGAGCAGGTGAACCGGCAATTCATAGGGCGTTATCGAAGCCCATATCTCTTTTGGCTTCTTAATCAATAAAAAAGCAAAAGCTCCAAATGCTGCAAAAAGGCTCAACATCCAGCGCATGATATAGGCGGGGTGCAGCAGCATCTCCTTTACATGAAATGCCATGATTAGCATTGCATTTTTCGCCGGGTCATCCGATGGAAAAGACAAATTGAGCAATAATTGAGTCGCTAAACCAACACCAAGTATGGCTACCATCCAGCCCAGGGCAAACCTCTGATGGCCAAAAACAATGCGCCAAAAGAGCGCTATGCAAAAAAATACGATAATCAAAGCGAGAAAAAGTTCTTTGCCAGCTATGGCGACAGGCGTGACCAGCAGCAACCAAAGGTATTTCTTTTTTAGAAAAAGCATCAGAAATAGTATTTCGAAAAAATAAACCGTCATATCCACATTGATCGGGCTGATGGCATTTTGCCTGAAAGGCCCCACATAATGAAATGCAAAAAACACCATAGCCAGCATGGCATGTAGTGGCCTGATATGGAAAAAACGAAAAAGGTACCACAAACCCATAAAAGAGGCGATGGCCATAATTGTATTGATGGTAAAAAAATTTTGATCACTGCTTCTCCCCGGAAGTAAAGAAGCCAAAAAAGGGATGAGCACCCTGCTATGAAACATATACCTCACCTGGTATGCTGCTTCCTCATTTCTAAAGTATGAGTAGATTTTTTCGTAATGATTGGCGTCGTCGAGTAGGTTGAGCCTTGGCAAATTGGGTGCCTGGTATGCATCATAGATAAGTGCGGCTGCCATACCCAGGCATAGCAAAACGGAATAAATAAAAATGGAACGAAAGCGCATAGACCAATTCATTGTCTTTTAAAAATTTGAAATACGCGAATAATATTTTCATTTTCGACTCGTAAAACAAAAAATAGGTGATAGCAGTAATCCAAAGGGTAACAGAGGCCCGGGTAAGCGTAGAAGGTAAAATAAAAGGCAGTATTGGCCATGGCCTCATGATATTGCTCGGCATCGCCAATGAAGACAGCGAGGAGGACATTGACTGGCTGGGTCGTAAGATCGCCAACCTGAGGATATTCGATGATGAGGCCGGTGTGATGAACAAAAGTCTGGTGGAAACTGGTGGCGATATATTGCTTGTAAGCCAATTTACCTTGCACGCCTCCACAAAAAAAAGGCAACAGACCTTCGTATATAAAAGCTGCCCGGCCAGAAATAGCCGTCCCCATATATGAGCGCATGAAAAACAGCCTCCAACTAGAACTTGGAAAAATTATACAAACCGGGGAATTTGGCGCGATGATGCAAGTATCACTTTGCAACGATGGCCCGGTCACCATTATCATAGATACCAAAGACAAGAAATAATGGAAATAAGGGAAGCACAAAAACTGGTAGATGAATGGATAAAAACGGTAGGCGTGCGCTACTTCAACGAACTGACCAACATGGCCATGCTGACTGAAGAAGTGGGTGAAGTGGCTCGCATCATTGCCAGAAAATACGGTGAACAATCATTTAAGCAGTCGGACGAATCGAAACAACTGGACGATGAACTTGCCGATGTGCTGTGGGTATTGATTTGCCTGGCCAACCAAACGGGCATTGACCTGACGGCAGCTTTTGAACGCAACCTCCAAAAGAAAAACATCCGCGATGCAGACAGGCACAAGAACAATCCTAAGCTCGACTCCAGGTAATTTTCTATTTGAGGTTCAATGTCGTTTAGCTTAGATTACTCGACCCCATCCGGGGTCAAACTCAATACCATAAATAAACGACATGATTTGAAAGTTGGGATTTGCTAGTTGAGATTGACCTCCTCCACCATCTGCTAAAACAACATATCAGACAATTTCAGTTTAGTGATGTATTCTCCCTTTAGAATGGGGATAACTTTGTACTCGTCAAATTTAAGACAGAAGTCCACATCTTTTTCCAAACCGAGCTTAATGAGCCTGGAGACGTGTGACGAATCTTCGATAGCAGCTTTCAGATTATTTTTTGCCTGTTTATAAAGATTCGCTGCCATCATTGGCGCATCAGAATTGTATTCGAACATTTGTTTCAAGCCATAGATTATAGCGCCAGCAAATAATGTATCTTCCATATTCACCTTGCCTTTCCATCCGGCACAGTGCAACAACACATCACACGGAAGACGCTCCAGATACGATAGCAAAGCGGAATAGTTGAGAAAAGAACCTACCAGCACTTGTAGCGCCCCTTTCGATTTTTTGAGTGTCACTGTACCATTGGTGGTAGTCATGGCTATTTTCTTGTCCTCAAACTCAGGATTCATATAGCTAAAAGGTGAATTGCCTACTTCAAATCCTCCAACCTTCTTCCCTCCTCTTTCGGCAGCCCCTATATGTCCGTCCATCATCAATTGGCGGCATTCTACCAGCGATTCTACTGGCTTAATGGCCTCCACTCCATGCGCAATGGCGGTGGTAATGGAAGAGGTGGCCCGCAAAATATCGATGACCACCACCACACATCCTGCCAGATCGTGTTGATGGATGAGGTCCGGGGTTAGGCAGATATCTATTTTTTCATGAAAAACGAAGTGTAAGTGGATGAAGGTGCTATAAATTTTTAGGCTGGTAAAATGGCAATTTCACTATTTTGGCCTTCAATTTTCTGGCCCGTATCGCAATGAGCAACTCCGTTCCCAGTCCGGCATATTTGGCTTGTACATAGCCCATGCCTATGCCATAGCCTAGTGTTGGGGACATGCTGCCGGAGGTGACGGCGCCAATCACTTCCCCATCAGGATGCAAAATTTCATAACCTGACCTGGGTATGCCTTTTTCTTCCATCACAAAGCCCACCAGCCTCTTTTGGGGGCCTGCTTGTTTTTGAAGCATTAAGTTTTCGGCATTGATGAATGGCTTGTTGAATTTGGTAATCCATGCCAGTCCTGCCTCTATGGGTGAGGTACTATCGTCTATATCGTTGCCATAGAGGGCATAGCCCATTTCAAGACGCAGGGTATCGCGGGCACCAAGCCCGGCGGGCTTAATATTAAATTCCTGACCAGCAGCCATTATTTTGTCCCACGCGGCCAGAGCGTATTCATTATAAACGTATATTTCTACACCTCCCGAGCCGGTGTATCCGGTGGCAGAGAGTACCACGCCATCGGTGATGTCTTCTATATTTCCTTTGGAAAAAGTATAATAAGCAAGCTTTGACAGATCGGTGGAAGTGAGTTTTTGTACAAGTTTCAGTGCATTGGGGCCCTGCACGGCCAGTAACGACACCTTGTCGGAAATGTTTTGCAACTCAGCCCCCTCATCATTGTTTTTATTTATCCAATCCCAGTCTTTTTCGATATTACTGGCATTCACTACCAGCATGTATTCTTCCGGCTTTATTTTATACACCAGCATATCATCTACTATGCCCCCGGTGGAGTTGGTCATACACGAATACTGCACCCTGCCGATGGTTAGTTTTGTTGCATCGTTGGCACTTATCTTTTGTATCAGCTGAAGGGCATTTGGTCCACTCACCAAAAACTCGCCCATATGCGAGACATCAAATAAACCAACACTATTGCGCACGGCATGGTGTTCTTCCAGTTCTGAGGCATATCTTACCGGCATTTCATATCCTGCAAAGGGCACCATTTTGGCGCCCAAAGCTATATGCCTATCATATAAGGCGGTTTTTTTCATGCTATTTTTTTGTGCAAAGGTAACAATATAAACAGGATGAGAAATTCATTTATACTAATGATCAGTGATAAATCTTTTCCACAAGGCATATTTTCTTAGTTTTGCTTATCATTTTTCCCCGGTGTATATGGAGCAGTTACAAGAAATTTTAAGTTTGATAGATAGTTTTATTGGCGGGGCGCAATGGTTTGCCTATTTCCTGTTGTTTACTGGTATTTTTTTCACCTTCTATCTCAGGTTTCCGCAAATCAGGTACTTTAAACATGCGATCAAAATCGTAAAAGGCAAGTTTGACAAACATACCGACGAAGGAGACACCTCGCACTTTCAGGCTTTGGCCACGGCCTTGTCGGGCACGGTGGGCACCGGCAATATAGCCGGTGTAGCACTGGCGGTGTATCTTGGCGGACCGGCGGCACTTTTTTGGATGCTGCTGACTGCTGCCGTCGGCATGACCACCAAATTTGTGGAAGTGACCCTTTCGCACAAGTACAGGGAAAAAACCAGCGATGGCACCATGGCCGGGGGCCCTATGTACTACATGAAAAACGCAGAATTCCATCTTTTCGGGAAAAGCTTCCATCTCAAGTGGCTGGCGGTGATATTTGCCATAGCAACAGTAGTGTCTTCTTTTGGCACCGGCAGTCTGCCACAGATCAATAGCATTTCCAATTCATTGCTGGCCACTTTTGGTATCGAACGGTGGATCACCGGCATTGTATTGGCGGTATTGCTCGCTATGGTCATCATTGGGGGTATCAAGCGTATTGCCAAGGTAACATCACGTTTGGTGCCTGCTATGGCACTCATCTATTTTGTCGGAGCAGCATTGGTAATTGCCTTCAATTATCAAAACATCATTCCCAGCATCATCTCTGTTTTTTCCGATATATTCAGTGGTTCGGCAGCTACCGGAGGATTTTTGGGCTCGGCGCTCATCTTCGCCTTCAACAAAGGGGTTGGACGTGGCCTGTTTAGCAATGAGGCGGGTCAGGGTTCTGCCCCTATAGCCCATGCATCGGCCAAGGCACATGAACCTGTTTCGGAGGGCATGGTCGCTATATTAGAGCCTTTTATCGATACCATCATCATTTGCTCTATTACCGGCCTGGTCTTGCTTTCGTCGGGAGTATGGAATGAAAAGCACCTTAACCAGTTTCAAAATACTGATCTGGAGGTATTGGGCAGGGTGTATGATGAGCAAAATGAGCAAGACAAAAAACAATTGTTCGATTTTCTGAATCACGATGGATCTGTCGAATTATTCAGTGGCACACTGACAGTCGAAAATGGGAAAATCACAAACGAATTAAGCATTTTGCATGCACGGTCGATAGCCGAAGAAGTGACTGTGTACAAAAACAATGCCCCCTATACCGGCAATATTGAAGTTCAAACCGGCGATTTAGCAGATCCGGGAAATGAATACACGCTGATGGGAAAATCGCTGGTACACAGTGCTCCCCTGACCACCATCGCATTCACGCGTAGCTATGTCGGCGATTATGGCCAATATATTGTTTCAATCGGCCTGCTGTTGTTTGCGTTTTCCACCGCTATTTCATGGTCGTATTATGGAGACAGGGCTATGACTTTTCTACTGGGTTCCAAATCAGTGATCTATTTCCGGGTCGTGTATGTCGTAGGATTTTTCGTGGCTTCTTTTGTCGATACCACCATTATCTGGACATTTTCCGGCATTGCCATAGCCGTGATGACCCTGCCCAACCTGGTGGGTATTTTGCTTTTGCGCAAAGAAATGAAAGACAGCATCGCCGCATATTGGCAAGATTTCAGTGAGGCCTTTCCGGAAGAAAAAAACCCCGAGTGATACGCCCACTAAGATTCCTGGCTGGCCACAGGCTGCATTTATTTGGTGACGGCTTCCAGTCTCGACTTTGGCATTACCACGTCATGGGGTCCCACCATTACGCCTTCGCCAATTTCCACATCACCCATCACCGTGGCCTTGATGCCCACCGTGGCGCCATCCCTGATGCGTACCGGAGCCACCACCAGGTATCCTTTGGAAGCATAATGGGCAAAAATAGTAGCCGAACCACCTATGGTCACTTTGTCGCCAATTTCTATGAGGGCGGCATCGCTGATGTTGGTGGTATTGATGTGCGCGTGCTTGCCGATCTTCATGCCCATGAGTTTATAAAATAGAATATTCAAAGGCGTAGGTGTAAAAAACTCCAAAATGTGTAGCGCACTACATAGATAAAAGCATTGTGAAAATACCAGGGCACCGAGGCCAGCGAATAATAACTTCCCCGAAAGGGCTTAACCCAACTTGTATTATTGATCATGTAAATATCTGATATCCAATGGTTAGGGATCATCAATGGTACACTACATATTTTTTCTGGTCGGCGATCATTGATTTGGCACCAGTAGCCTGATAGATT
>JAAUQL010000177.1 GCA_012033595.1 Cyclobacteriaceae bacterium
CAAACGCAAAGGAAAAATTTGGGACAAAGCCAATCAAGGGTATATGAACGGCCTCGTGCCTCGGCCGCCCTTGACTGGCTTCGCCCCCAAATTTTAAAAGGCATTTAAGAGTTGCGTTCAAAAAAAACGTAGTTTTGACGAACACTAAACAAACCAGACAGAGTTTGTTTTACACTCCCAATCGATCCCACATATATAAGGTATCACAGCGCGAACGGTTTAGTTCAATATTAAGCACATATTCCGGCTAAGGCCGGAAAACGAGGCTTAAGTGTTAGATTTTCGTTGTTGATTTTTCCAATTTTTCATTTTCTGATTTCTGCCCAAGTTCTTTCGCGTTTAATGGTGAAATCACACTCTTTCCTGTCTTCTCTTCAATTTCCTTTCTCGTATTTCCGGCAATGGTTCCACCCTGTTTTGCTATTTTCTTATTTTCTAAAAACGACTTGGGTTTCTTCTCTTTTGAAATTTCTGTTGTCGTAGCTTCTGCAAGCATATTTAAAACTAATTCAAGATTAGTCATATTGTCACGTAAATTTTCCTTTTTCAAATCTTTTAAATCTTTGTACTCTTTTGTTGTCAGCCCAGCCCATGCTTTTGTAATCTCGTCAGTTAGTATTGCATATTCTAATCCTTTCTTCACACCTCGTATATCCCATTCATCAGTCAGTTCTTTACGAACTTCAATACTTTTTAGTCTTTGATTTATCCAGTTCGCAGAATATCCCTTTTTCAAATACGTTTCCATTGCTCGGTCAAAGGCTTTTTCTGGGTCTTCGGTTTCTTCAATCCTTTCATATCCAACTTTTGCTAACCAAAGTTTAAATGGTTCTGCGTTGGGTGATGGAATAGATTGTATTAATCGCAATAATTGTTCTGTATCAGCAACATCCGTCTTGTAATATTTTCCATCTGCTGATAACATTTTCAGTTGACTACAATTTGTAGCCAACTCGCTTCCTTCTTTTTTTAATCGAGTTTTTAGGACACTCCAATATTTCCTTGGATTAGCACTTTCTGTTAATATTCCAATTATATCTATTATTGAAAAAACCACTTTTCTTGATCGTTATCCCATTCTACGCGAACTCTTTGGTCTTGAAATAATTTTATTGCAGTTTCTTTTGTCATAGTTTCAAATTTTCAATCCCAAAGATACATTTTCATTTTATTCAGAGAATTTTTTCAGTGTTGCAATATCGCTCTTACAATTGTATATAACGCAATGCATGAATTCTGGTAATTTTTTTATCAAAGGCATATTAACACCATTACCCATAATTGGGGAATTAAACTAACCTCTCATTTAATAAAAAAGCCGAACCGAGAACATTTTTTAGGATTAATAAATATTGTATTCGGGGTAGCCGTGGCTCCACCAGTTGGTCTTAGCACAAATCATTTTCGTCTCAAATGCTTATAACTGTATGATTCTTTTTTAAAAATACGATTATGAGAAAAAATCTGGTTTTACCATTGTGAAGCAGGCCATAGAAATGGTGCCTGCCTTAAAAACGTGGTTTCTAAAATCAGAAATCGTTGTGGGAATTAATTTTTGTACACTATCGTGTACAAATGTGAAGGTATTTAAAGTCTAATCCAAACAATTTTAATGTTGCCGTCTGGTTTTTGATATATGAGGATTTCGCTGTACATATTTAATTCATTGTTTATGAAATTTATCATTTGCCTATTTTGAAGGATCATTGTAGATGTATTCCGAAATGCGTTGGTACGATCTTTCATTGCGGATGATATGTTCGTGGTAATTCCGTTGCCACAATTTTCCCATTGTTTTATTTTTTGATTTATAAATATCCAAACAACCATTCGCCACCAACGATTTATATGCACCCACGATGTCGCCAATGGTTTTCGTTGGGGCAGGACTTGCCTCTGACCTAATATTCGCATTATTTGGGGCAACCGTATTTGGGGCAACCGCAAGGGTTGCCCCGACAGATACATCATTCAATGCATTGATGCCGTGCATATGGTTGGGCATTATTTGGAAAACATCCAATTCGAAATTTGAAAAACGTTCTGTCAATTTTAACCATTCTGCATATGCAATATTTCCACATTCATTTAAAATCATTCTATCATTTTCGATTTTACCTAAACGACATGCTCTATCCTGACAACAAATGGTGACAAAATACATTCCTGCCTGCGAATAATCATGCCCCCTTAATCGGATAGACCTACGGTTATGAATATTTGGATTGTACTTATTCATTGACTGCCTAATTTCCCTTCGTAAAAAAAATTCTCACGGCGTGTTCACCAGGTAATAATACAGACGGCTCAATGCCTGCAAGGAGAAAAACAAAAATGATTTATTCTGAGATTTTTTTCCGGAGCCGCGAAATTGCCTTCCAGGCAAGGGTATAGACAGAGCGGATATTTATACCCATAATCTCAGAAATATTTTCATAAGAATATTCCTGATAAAAAAGAAGATTGATGATTTCACGCTGCTGCCCCGGTAGATTGCTAATTTGCGAAGCTATTTTAAATTTTCGCTCTTCATCCACCTCATGTTCGATCAATGACTTTTCGTATGGGGAGACAATTTCTACCTCAATAGGATTATAACTAAGGGAGAGAAAACCGGACTTATGGCCTTTGGTGATGTTGCGAAATATTTTGTATCGTAAGGATTTAAGAAGGTAAAATTTGGTGTTTTTTATGGTGCTTTTGTTTTTTCTATGCTGCCATATCTCTATAAAAAGATTTTGTATCTCTTCCGAAATTAAATCATCATCGAAATGCAATTTCTTGGCATAATCATACAAACAATGAATGTACTTGTTGTACACATAGGTAAATGCATCTTTATCGTCATTTTTGATGGCCGCCCAAATCTCTTCATCTGATTTGTGAGACCATAAAGGTGAATAAGTAGTCGATTGTATCGGGCGCATTTCAAATTTTGGATTGTTAAATATAAGTTCTTAAACAATTAAAGCAAAATATTGAACCCATTCACTTTTTTTACCTGAGCACCTTTGTTTTTGCTTAATTTCAGACAGGAATCGGCTATGGATTTGAGCTGATCGATTTGATTCAGCTATTAATTGAATAAATTGCAGCGGGACTAATTCAATATATTGCATGTAACACGTATATATGGACTATTCAGAGGATTGGCGGCTATGGGAAGAAGTGAAAAAGGGCAATGCAAGGGCTTTTGAAAAGATATTCAACAGGTATTATCTCGATTTATGCGGATTTTCCTTCCAGATTACCAGAGACAAGGAAGGTTCGGAAGAAGTGGTTTCTGATGTGCTTGCCAATTTGTGGTTGAGGAGGACCTTGGTGGATATTGAGGTGAGTTTAAAATCATATCTTTTCCGATCGGTAAGGAATTGGAGTCTAAATCATATTCGAAAGAAATCAGTACCCACAGATACACTAGACATCGCATCCGAATTTCTGCTGAGCACCAATATTCCTGCCGACAGCGATCTGATGCTTGCCGACCTTAAAAATCAGATTGGCAGGGTCGTAGATCAAATGCCCATACAGCGCCGAACGGTCTTTAAACTAACCCGCGTCGATCAGTTTAGCTACAAAGAAGTTAGCCATATCCTTGGCATATCCGTCTCTACGGTACAAAACCACATGGTAGAAGCCATAAAACACCTCGAAAAGTACAAAAATTTGCTCCGCAATCTGTGCTGATCTTGATAGTGGTATTTTTTAAAAAAATAATGGCAGGGTAGTAGGTGGCTTTCACTTATTGTGTCTTTAAGTGTGAAGCCCTAAATTATGACAGACCACGATTTTTATTTATTGGTTATTAAGTCTCTCTCCAAAGAGATAAGTGAAGACGAGCAACAAGCGCTTCACTCAGCACTGCTTAACCCGGCGTTAAAGGAAAAATATGATACCATATTTGATATTTGGCATGCCAAGGGCAATTTTTCGACTCATTCCGATTTTCAATTATCTCATGGAAAATTACTGGTCAGAAAAAAAATTGAAAAGGTAGAACCCAAATTTTCTTTTACTTCCGAAAGTTCAACAACGCAGAAATTCTCAAGAGTTTTAATTCCCTGGCTACAATGGGCAGCCATACTGATTTTTTTTATGGGAATTGGCTACTTGTACCTCAACAGGTCAGAGGTGAATAAAATAGAGCCCCAATATACTTCTACCTATAAAGTAATGAAAACCCAGAAGGGTCAGCAGGCCATTGTGGTGTTGGTGGATGGTTCCAGAGTGATATTGAACGCCGAAAGCCAGATCACCTATTCTGATTTTCTTTCTGACTCGGTGCGCAAGGTGGAGCTGCAGGGCGAGGCGTATTTTGAGATTGCCGAAGACAAATCGAAACCATTTCTGGTACAAACACCACAAATCACCACCATGGTATTGGGTACGCGCTTCAACGTAAGGGCCTACCAGGAGTCATCAAAATCGGTGGTCTCTTTGGTGGAAGGTAGTGTAGAGGTAATGGACAATCTGGGGTCTTCAACCCAAAGAGATAAAGTATTGCTAAGACCCAATCAGCAGGTCGAATTCAACAACACATCAGGTTTTTCGGCTAAAAAAGCATTTGACACCAGAGCGGTAATCGGCTGGAAAGACAATGTGCTCTATTTTGATCGATCTACCCTTGATGACGTTCTCAGTACGCTAAAGAGACGATATGGGGTAGAAATAAAGTAAGCAATCCCGAAATATTAAAGTGTCGGATCAAGGCCGAATTCAAGGATGCATCTATTG
>JAAUQL010000081.1 GCA_012033595.1 Cyclobacteriaceae bacterium
CCATACATCACTACAATCGACTTTCTAAACACAAAACCCCGATTCCAGCACGCAGTACATGATTTGTACAAGAAAATATCTTAAAATTTGTGTTTTCGATGCCCTTCCGGTGCAAGTTGGGTTAAAGTATCTAATGAAAATATGCGGTTGACCATTCTGAATTTGACCGTAATAGGAGCCTGGCTTATAAAGAACAACGAAATTATCGTCATTGCTTTCCATTAAGCCTCCATTAATTGCGGTGATGATCCAGGTTTTAGCAGTAGTCTGATCTACATCTAAAATCCTCACGGCAAGCCTTAGCATCAGGCTATGGGCAAATTTTTTCCACTTGACCATTGACCCGGCATACACAATATCCGATGCGCCGGGCATTGGCATATCAGCATCAAAAGCAGCTACAGCTTCATTCAGTTCTTTGAATAAATCATTGTAAATGTCTTGCTGCTTGTCGTAAGATGGCGTATAAATCTGATCTAAATATCCCCTGCCTGCTTCAAAATATGGAATATCGCCATATACGTCTGTCAACCGGTGAACAAGATAGACTTTTATGATTCTGCCAATGGAATTATAATTGATCAATTCAGGATCTTCTTTGCTTCTTTCAATAAAATCCACCACGTTTTTGATCGGATTTTGGTAAATCCACTCAAAGTGATAGCCATGTCCGAAAGTTCCTATTTCAATTAAGTTCTCAAAGGTGCTTCCTGAGCTTACCTGCCCAACCAACGGCGCTACATATGTGCCCTGGGTATAATACTGCCTTTCCAGCATGTTTAGCTCCAAGGGGGTTAGCATAAGATCTAAATTAGGATCTGAAACAAAGTCAATGCTGGTATTGATTTCCTCAAAACCTTCGTCACAACCGGAATGGAATAGTAACAGCACTGATAACAGGATATAATATGTTGCTTTAAATATAGTTTTCATCACTTCTTTAGTTTTGTATTACCTGGTTTATTTTGGCTTAAGCGCTTACATGCCGAGCTTTATCACAAAGCCATAGTTGATCGTAGAGGGATACCCGAAACGCTCAATTCCCTGAGCATTTCCGCTAACCAAATTGCTTTCCGGATCTATGTTTTCTGTGGCTTTGTACAAGGTGAGGAGGTTGCGTCCAACAAGCGAAACAGACGCATTGCGAATGCCGATGCGCTTTGTGGCTACAGCAGGTACCTGATAGCTAATAGAAAGCTCGCGCAACTTTACGAAGCTGGCATCATAAATAAACTCCTCGGCTATACTCGATATTCTATTGTAGTAACTGTTGATTTTTTCGGCAGGTACACTTACGGTATTTGCTTCACCACTTTCTGTTACCCCGACACCGACTATGCCATTCTCCCTTCCCTCCAGGGTCATTTTGTGCGTTCCGTTTGCTACAGCGATAGCATTAGATTCCGAAAATATATCGGCACCAAACTTGGCATCGATAAGAAAATTGAACGAAAAGTCTTTCCAGTTGAACGTGTTATTGAAGCCCAGGAGGGTTCTATAATTAGCATTTCCCAACAGCACTTGTTCCGATGTCCTTACCGGGAAGCCCTGACTATCATAAACCTTATTTCCATTATCATCTCGCTGATATCCGATGCCGAAAATCTGTCCATATGGCTCTCCTTCCACTACTTTGATAGAAGCTTCCTTGTTTTTGGAGGCAGCCAGTTCGATGGGTGCGCCATTTACACCATCGCCCAGGGCCATCACCTTGTTGTCGTTGATAGAGAAGGTGGTGGTCATGTCCCATGTGAAATTTGGCCTGGAAATCGGCCTGATATTAAGCAGCATTTCCAAACCACTCTTTTGCATTTCGCCAACATTTAATATGGCCGAAGAATATCCTGTCGCTACCGAAACCGCCGTCCTTATGATATCGTTCTTTGTCGTTTTTTTGTAGTACGCGAGATCAATACCGAGTCTGGAATTTAAAAATTCTAGTTGAAAACCTATTTCATAATCGGTTGATAGCAAAGGCTTCAGATTACGGTTAGGAATATTGCTGGTGCCGATGGTTTGAAGACTAAGCGAATTGTACTGAACATCCTGCAAAGCGTAGCTTAAGTCGAGTTGATACGGTCCGGTATCGCCACTTACTTGGGCAGATGACAAGCGGAGTTTACCAAAATTGATAAACTGTGGCAGGCTAAATGCATCGGTAAACACAAAAGACAGGGCCGCGGAGGGGTAGAACAGGTTGTTATTGTCCAGCGGCAGGGTAGAGAACCAATCGTTTCTGCCGGTTAAAGTCAAAAACAGGTAGTCATGAAAATTGAATTCGAGATTGCCAAACAAAGAATTGGTTTGCTGCTCGTATTGACTGGTCGATGGATATTTGTCCCTCAGGTTATTGAAAGAATACACCCCGGGAACAACAAATGAATTGCCTTCGGCCACAATTTGGTTGGTGGTGCGTTGATTAATATTACCTCCGAAGAATCCACTTATTTTAAAATGATCGAAACCAAATGGCTGCGTTCCCAATATGAGTTCATAATTGTTTTCGAAGCTTTCTCTGCTTCTTTGATCCAATTCTCCATCCAAATAACCTCTGTACAATACCCCGTCGGGCGTGTACGATAATCGTCTGAAATTGTAATAGTCGCGGGTAAACCTGCCTCTGAGATAAATATGGTCAGTAAAATCATATTGCAGACTCAAGGATCCGATCAGGCGATTTTTAATATCTTCTTCTTTATCTTTATTTATAATAAAATAAGGGTTGTTGATAAAATCGGCATAGGTAAATTCTGATCCATCGGGATTGTATCCGGGCTTTAAAGTCTCCACATCCAAATTTGCCGGGAGATAGGCAAGTGAATAAAAAAGATTAGAGACATTTCCACCTATAAAAGGACGGTTTTCACCTGCTTCATAGATATAGTTCAATACGATATCCGCTTTCAATTTGCCTATAGAAGATGAGGTCTTTACGTTTATGCCTGTGCGATTAAAATTGGCATTTGGAACAACATCGGTGTTTCTGAGGTCAGATAATGAAATGCGGTAATTATGGACATCACTTTTGCCAGAGATAGAAATGGTATTTGTAATGGTTGTCCCGGTTCTGAAGAATTTTTTATAGTTATCATCCACCGCGCTGTAGGGTCGCTCTACACCATCGAATTGTACGGTAGGTACACCATCCAATTTTGCTCCCCAGCTACCTGAACCAAAAGCATCGGCCTGGTCTATGGGGCGTTGATTGATATTTACCCTCGACGACTGACCATATTCCTTTTGATGATCAGAAAGATCAACAACATTGTCAAAAAGTACAGAAGAACTGAAGTCGATATTGATTTTATCTTTCAAATTTCTACCGCTTTTGGTGGTCACCAATATCACCCCATTTGATGCTCGAGAACCGTATAGCGCCGCAGCGGCATTTCCTTTGAGCACACTTATATTTTCTACATCCTCAGCATTTATTCCTGTCAGGCCATCTCCATAGTCAATTCCACCATAAGCAGAACTTGTTCCGAGGTTAGTAGAATTGATCGGAACCCCATCCACTACCCAAAGAGGTTGATTGTCGCCAGTTAGCGACGAAGCACCTCTAATAATGACCCGTTTAGATCCTGCTACTCCATTGGAAATATTGCCCACATCCACACCGGCTACTTTTCCCGAAAGGTTATTCACTATGCTTGGAGTCTGAACTGTATTGATTTGATCCCCTTCAACTTTCGAAATTGAATATCCTAAGTTTTTGGTATTGGTTTCAAAGTTCAATGCGGTTACTACCACTTCGGTCAGTGCATATGAATCGGTAAACAATTCAGCATTAATAATAGATTGATCATTGATTTTTTGCTCCTTTATTTGAAATCCAATGAATGAAAACAGCAAATATTCAGCATCATCTGGAACCTCCAGGCTATAGTTGCCTTCCACATCGGTAATTGCCCCCAAAGTAGTGCCTTTTACCTGCACTGTGGCACCTACCAGTGGTTCACCCGTTCTGGCATCCAGCACTTTACCCTGAATGGTATTTTGCTGAAGCACCGCATAAGATTCTATGATGGCCTGCTCCGATTTAGTCTCCAGGGTCTTTACTACTATTTTGTTGTTGATGCGGCGAAAACTTAATTCGGCTTGACGCGATATGTTCATCAAATGATCATAAAGACTTTTATTCCTGGAAGAAACTCTGATACTAAGTTGCAGAGGCACATTTCCTTTCAAATAGCTGAACGTTAAACCGGTTTCCTCCTGAATCAGGTCAAATGCTTCGCTTATGGTAAGAGAAGCAGGCACATTTTGCAGATCAATACTTTTTAAACTTTTGTATTGATTTTTATGCTCCGACAATTCATTGTCCTGACCCTTGCTCAGGCCAGTAGCCAGCAATAGGTTGATGAGCACCAATTGTACAATCAAACCATAAAATATATTTTTTGACATTGCACATATCCATTTTATAACAGTATTATTTTTCATATTATTGAAAATATTTTATTGATTAAAGTATCAGTGAAATAGCCGCGAACCTGTATTTCCCCAAATTTTGGTTCAAGGCAAAGGTTAATTACATTGGAGAGCGCTTTCGGGCGCTTTCTTTGTTGGTGGTCTAATTGTGTTCATGTCGTATCAGTTAGTTTCTATTTACATCCCGTTCCATTCAAGAAAACCGTGTCCTGTTTGATGTTATAATTGATATCGGCAGCATAGGCGAATTCTTCCAGCAACGATTGCAAAGATTGGTTGTGCAATACGGTCTGAAATTGGCAATTGCCCAATGCAGGATTTATTAATACAATGGAGACGCCGTACCAAAGCTCCAGTTCCGGCAGTATAGTTGCTAAATTTCTGTTGGCAAGATTCAATTTGCCGTCTTTCCAACTGATCCATTCAGCGATTTCTACCTGATTTACCATATACTCATCTTCATCTGCCAGGTAGGTGAGTTGCTGATTGGCGTTGAGTTCTTTCCATGGTTTTTCAGCCTTTAGTTTGCCCACAGCCACCCTCCCGCTGGCTACCGTTACCTTAATGGCCTGGTTGGCATAGGCATTAATATTGAAAGCAGTACCCAGCACAGTGGTTTCTATCGAATTAGTTTGCACGATGAATGGCTTTTTGGGATGGTGCATTACCTCAAAAAATGCCTCGCCCTCTAGTTGTACCAGTCGCCGGGTGTTTGAAAACTCTTTTGGATAGCTCAGTTTACTGCCGGCATTTAAATAAACCAATGAACCGTCGGGTAACTCAAATTTCGATTTTTGTCCCGCCTGGGTCACTTTATGCTGCCATTCAACTGCATCGCCAGGTAGATGGTGCCAAAGCGCAAAAGAGAAAACAATAAGCAAGGCAACAGTTGCAGCCCAATACCAAAAAACCGGCAATTGAAAGGATTTAGTTGGTTGTGAAGGCGTGGTTTTGGATATTATTTGATTAAATATGCGATCCTTATTTGCCGGATTAAACTTTTCGGTAATTTCTTGGGATACATCTTCCTGATCAAAATGATCATACCAGTCTTCAATGGTTCGCTTTTCATCTTCGGTGGCTTCTCCAGATACGTACTTTTGAAGTAATTCTGTTAAATGCTCTTTTTTCACTATGGTTTTATTCTTGTTTCAATGCTATAGCCAATTGAAAAGGACATAACCCCAGGTCGGCAAAAAAAAATAATATTGGCAACAGGCTTTTGAGAATGGGGTAATAGTTACGTTTAAACTCAATGTGAAGAGTGCCAGGTGTGGTCTTATAAAAGCACTGAACCATTGTGTTGATACATATAATGCTCGGATAATTGTAGCCAATCAGACTTGAGCGCTAAAACTTTTTTTGCAGGATGAAAATCTTTTGAAAAAGGTGGATAGCGTGTATTACACAAACAGGAGCCCAATCAGGAGAAAATACGTGTAATCCTTCATCTCAGATTTCAATTGCCTTAATGCAAACGTGATGTGATATTCTACGGTCTTGATGGTGATCCCCATTTGATCTGCAATTTGCTGATTGGTTTGATGTTCGAAGCGGCTGAGTCCGAATGCTTTCCTGCATTTTGATGGCAACCTTGCAATTTTACTGTTCAGAATATTTTGGAGTTCACTGATATCATGGTCTTCATGCACGACAGTCTCACTATTTTTTTTAAAATATTCCAGATGCTTTTCTTTTATTTCATGATGCCGCCACCAGTTAATGATTTCGAATCGCAAGGCAGCGTAAAAGTATTGATCCAGGCTGTGGGTGATCTCCAGCACGTCCCGCTTTTGCCAAAACCTGATAAATATACTTTGTAGGATTTCTTCACAAGCATAGGCATCTGACAATCTTTGATATGCTTTTACATACAATTTGGACCAGTAGTGGTCATAAAGCTGGCGAAATGCCTTCTCATCTCCTTGCTTTACCCATTGCACCAATTCGTTGACTTTTCCAGTATCCATAATGTGCTTGATAGAAGTACAAAAGAAGCAATCGGTGGCTAAGAAGCGGAAATTTAATTTTACGCTTTTGTTAATATTGTGAACGACAGGGCAGGATAGCCCGACAGGGGTAATTTTTATCATGCCTTTGTGAAACCATCCGACACCAGCGTGAAGGCGCACATCGCCTGCGTCGCACCTCGCCATCTGCCGACGTGATCCCATCGTCGATCGGCTTGCTGTCATCAAATCGACTACTGCTTTGTACTCCTGAGAGCCGCATTCAATTGTCCGGAAATCCATAGGTTTAGCTTGATGTGAATAGCAAATTCTCCTATACAATTTAACTTTTAAGATTTCTATTTTAACCTTTAGCAGGAAGACCTGACCAGATGTGGAAAAATTGCAAAAAGCAAATTTTTCAGTTTTCTTTGATTGTTGTTGACATAAATTGGTTCAGAACGATTTTTCATTAGTGAAAAGAACGTAGTATTTAGATCAACCACTATTTCAGAAAGGGAACAAAGGAATTGCTACTAAAATCATATTATCATCATTTAACATGATAAACCTGGATAATCTTTGGCGTGATATCGTTCTGAACAACGCAGAAAAGTCATATGTCACTTTCTTTGATTTCATTTATCCCCGTTTGTTTAGGTTTAGCCTTCAGTTTGTGAAGATACCATCTCATGCAGAGGACATAGTGTCCGATGTGATATACAATCTTTTAATGATAGAAAAAACAGTAAAAAAATTGGTAACATCAAGGCTTACCTTTACAAATCTGTCAAAAACCGCAGCCTAAACTATATTAGAAACAACAGGAACGTGCAAACAAAAAGCCTGGAAGATTGGGAAGACTACATAATACAGGATGTCAAAGAATATGACGATACAGATGAAGTAGTAAAATATGAATGCATACTCGAAAATGCAGTGAATAATATGCCGACTCAACGGCAAATGGTATATAGGCTGGTAAGGGAAGAAGGATTAAGAATCAGCGAGGTTGCTGATATTATGAACTTATCAGCCCGAACAATTGAAAAACATCTTGAAATCGCCATAGCTTATCTTTGCGATGATTTAAAGAAGTATATCGAAGATCAAAGACACCATCCAAAGATTAGAAAACTTTTTCCAAGATCCTTCCTGCTGTTTTTTTAAAAAATTAATTTTAGTTCATTACGTGTTAGCAGATTTTTGGTGTCCTGCCATTAAATGCCCAAAATCTTATGAAGGGAAAAGAAATATATTCCGTCATTTTTCGAAGTCTAAATGGGACATGGTCTGAAAATGACAAAAAAGTTCTTGAACACTGGCTTTCTATTTCCGCACACAATCAAATTATATATGATAAGCTAAGCAGCCATTGGAAAAAGGCTCCCAAAGAAATTGATTTTTCCATCCTAAATCAAGATGAAGTCAGAGAGCGCACCTGGCATAAGCTGACCATTACTAACCAGGCACAACAACATTTTTTTCTGAAAGTGTCTCTGAGCATGGTCAAATATGCGGCTGCCATATTAATACTTTGCACATTCGGAGCCATAATCCTTTTTAATTGGCCCTCGAACAAAGAAACAAACCATGTGGGTGAATTGATTAATAAATCCAATGTTGCAGGCAGAAAATCCACAATTTACTTAAGCGATGGATCAGTGGTTTTTCTTAATTCAGAAAGTGAGATAAATTATAATCCTCTATTTACAGACTCGACAAGGATAGTGTGGTTAAAAGGGGAAGCATTTTTTCAGGTCGCGCCTAATGCAGAAAAACCATTTTTAGTTTATACCAATAATCTTATTGTACAGGCTATAGGAACTGAGTTTAATGTAAATGCCTTCGATCAAAATCCTAACACAAGGATTAGCCTTTCGGAAGGAAAAGTATCTGTCAGAAAAGAAAAGGGTGATTCACCCGCGGTAATTCTTAATGAAGGAGAGCAGGTAGGATTTAGTCATGCCACGGGAACTTTTGGTAATATAACGCAATACGATCGTGTGGAGGTAGAAGGATGGAGAAATGGTGTTTTGTATTTTAATAAATCAAATATCTACGAAATAGAGAAGAAGATTTCAGCATGGTATGGGGTTCAGGTCCATATTAAAAATGCAGCAGGTTTGGATATCAGTTACTCCGGTCAATTTGATAATCAAAATCTTGAAAACGTACTGACCAGTATGGGTTTTGTACTCAATTTCGAATTTGAAATAGATGCGAGAAGTGTAAAGTTAAATTTTAAATAAAAGCCTATGCCCATCAACAGTATTTAAAAAAAAAGAACCGATAACAATTTCTCAGATTGCTATCGGTCTGATACATACCGTGACCTAAGGTCATTGTATCCTTAAATTAATATTAATATAAAACGTACAAAATTATGAAAGTTAAATTACTTAGGCTAATCATTGATGCCATGAAACTATTTTTTATTGGTGTTTTTGCGCAAGTTTTATTTCTGGGTCTGCTGATCGCAGATAATTCCAAGGCTCAGAAGTACCAAAGTGTGAAAGAAGTATATATAAGCCTGGAGGTGAAAGATATGCCACTGACACAGCTATTTCGCGTTTTAGAAGAAATTACCGGATTTCACTTCACGTTCAACGAGAGTCAAATTAATAAAAACAAATCCCAAATAAGCATTCATTCTGCAAAGCAGACTCTCGAAGATGTGCTTCTGCATATCTCAAAAGAGGCGAATCTTCAGTTTAAGCAGGTAAATAACAATATTAATGTCAATAATAAAGAAGGCAATAGCAAAAAGCCCGAAGTAGAGATTTTTTTACAGGGCATTACGATTACCGGCAAGGTGATCTCAGGAGAAGATAAGACAGGATTGCCCGGAGTGAATGTGATCGTAAAAGGTACTGGCAGGGGCACCGTTACAGACGTCGATGGAAACTATGTCCTGGAAGTGCCTGATCAAAACGCAGTCTTGGTTTTTAGTTCTGTAGGTTTCGTAAATGAAGAAGTAACTGTTGGAAACAATTCAATAGTTGATCTTTCCATGACTCAGAATGTTCAACAGCTTCAGGATTTAGTAGTGATAGGATATGGCACACAAAAGAAGCATGATATTATTGGCTCAGTTTCTAAAATTGTCGAAAAAGATATTGTTGCTACCCAATCATTGAATTTTTTAGATGCCCTTCAAGGAAAAGCATCTGGTCTGAATATTCAGAATACCAGCGGTACACCTGGTGCGCCCATACAGGTACAAATTAGGGGTTTGCATTCAATTAATTCAAGTTCTAATCCTTTATGGATAATTGATGGTGTTCAGGTGATTTCAGAATCGCTGGGGCGCAATGAGAATACAGTAGCACAAAACCCCTTTACATCCATCAATCCAAATGATATTGAATCCGTTGAAATTTTAAAAGATGCAGCGGCTACGGCAATTTATGGCTCCAGAGGGTCTAATGGTGTGATTATCATTACTACCAAATCGGGAAATAAAGGGGAAGGGAAACTCTCCATTGATTACTCTACAGGGATATCTCAACTTGCCAAATCTATCGAAAGCAGAGGCCTTGCAAATACACAACAATGGTTTGCGATTTCAGATAGAGCCCGTGTTAATAGTGGCCAAAGCCCTTTTGATCCGATGATAGCTCTTGGAGCCGCCTACCGAACTCCTATTAGTCGCGATGAAGCCTTACAAATTCAATCGGATTGGCCGTCTGTTGGTTTAAGAGACGGGAGCTTTCATGATATAAATGCATCTATTAACCAAAATACAGATAAAATAACTCTTTTCGCCTCCCTGAATTATAGAAAAGATCAAGGCATAAATGTAGGAAATGATTTAAGCAGAATATCAGGAAGATTAAATATCAATACCAAACCACTTACTAACCTTGATATAGGGGCTAGAATAAACATTTCTTATGTTGAAAATTTCAGGACCAAGGACGGTGCTGCAAACCCTGGTGCACAAGCTGGTAACACTGGAAGTTTTTCTGCCATAGCTGAAGCCGCACTTCCCTGGTATCCAATATTTGATTTAGATGATCCTTCTGGTTTCTGGAACCCCGGGGCAGGCAACCAGGCATTGTTTAGCAGAAGAGATTTAATCCTCGATAAAAAAGATCAATATCGAGCATTGGCAAATATTTATGGAGAGCTCGCTTTACCCTTTGTAGAAGGATTGTCAGTGAGAACTGAAGCGTCAATTGATATTATTCAGGATAATGCTGTTAACTACAGATCACCACTTGTTACTTTTCCAAATCAATCTTTCGTTTATGAAGGAGCCATCAACGCACGATCATTTAATTATAACGCCTTTTTAAATTATAATAGACAGTTTAATGAATACCATAGCGTTCAAGTTGTGGCAGGATCAGAGTCTCAAAGCAGAACACAATACAATCATGAAATAAAGGGTGTAGATGTAGTCGGTAATAACCAGTCAATAGGAAATGCAAATCCTGGCACCATTCAGCAAGCAAACGCTTTTGAAAGCAATGAGCGATATATTCGCTCATTTTTTGGCAGAGCCAATTACAAATTCAGAGATAAGTATTTGATAGGTGTCAGTTTTCGCAGAGATGGTTCATCGGCTTTTGACCCGGAAATGAGATGGGGTAATTTTGCCGCACTTTCGGCAGGTTGGATCATCAGTGATGAACGCTTTTTTAAGACATTAATAGCTAGTGTTAATTTTCTTAAATTGAGAGGAAGCTTTGGACAAACTGGCAACCAATCAATACCTAATAATCAGAATGTTACCATTCTAAATAACAATTCAGATTTGAGATATGGGCCCATAACCAGTGCAGGTACCAGCTATAACGTCGGGAATAAATCGATCACATGGGAAAAAACAAATAGCTATGATGCGGGGATTGATTTTGGCTTGTTTGAAAATCGAATATCAGGTTCCGCGGCCTACTATATTCAAAAAGTCCAGGATATGCTTTTGCGAGTACCAACGCCTTCTTCGGCAGGTATAAATGATGTGTATGACAATGTTGGAGATATGGATAATTATGGGTGGGAATTTAATGTATCATCAACCAATATCAACAAAGGGGGGTTCAGATGGAATACTGATTTTAATTTTACCACAAACATGAATAAAATCAGACGACTGACACCGGAATTGGAAGCCTCTAAGGGAAATGTTTTGTTTGTTAATGGTAGATTAGGTCTTTATAAAGTAGCTGAATACACTGGCATTCATCCTGACCGCGGTGTGCACATGATTAAAGAATTTAATTATGACGAGTTTCAAACAAGCGGTGATATAGTTTACACCGGTCGAGATATACCTTTTACTGAAACAAACTCTAAATTATATCAGGTAGTTCAGGAAGACAAATCCCGTCTCCCAACCTATTTTGGGGGTTTGAATAATACGTTGACCTACAAAAATATTGATGTCTCTATATTTTTTTATTTTTCAGGAGGCAATTGGATATATGACGACTATGAAAGAAAAGTTACCAATGTAGCAAATGAATATTGGAATTTGAAGGCTGATTTACTTACTGATTCATGGACACCGGGAATGGAGAATCCTAAGTATCCATTATTATTTACCGAATCAGGTGGAGCGCCTGCTACTACAGCTTGGGATCCATCGGCTACGGATCCTAATACTGAACTGAAGGGTTATTGGGTAAATCCTGATATCAATAACTTGGACAACCCCAATGCTAGGGAAACTTATGATAAAAACGGCGGTGCCCCATTGTCTAAATACCTGCAAAAAGGAGATTATTTAAGGCTCAGAACCATCTCTATTGGCTATAGTTTACCGTCAAGGTTGGTAGAAGCCGGTCGAATGGAAAGTATCCGAGTATTTGTAACGGCCAACAATATCCTAACCATCACTGGTTATAAAGGATGGGATCCGGAGTCTGATATTGCAGGTGACTTTACGCCACTGACTAAAAATTATTCCTTAGGTATCAGTATAAAATTTTAACTTCTATAAAATGAAATCCATTAATAAATACAATATAGCCATAGTTGTTCTCACATTATTGGTCATGGTAAGCATTAGCGCTTGCAAGGATGATTTCTTTGAGTTGAATTCTCCACCCTATGTCGAAGTAAAAACAGTAGAGGACCTGGAATTACTTATTAGTTTCCCATATAAAAATACTTTTTTGTCTAAAAATGGGAATGGGGAATTTGTAATTCATTCAATGACTCATTTTGTGCATTTGATGATGAGTGACATTATCAGGGTAATGAATGTAAACAATGGTTTTAGCACCGGTCAAATGTATAACAGGCAAACAGACCAGCTTGTGCCACAGGTAACTAATACTTATGAAAATGCCTATACAACCATAGCTGCATGCAACTATATCATCAATTTTTTAGAGACCAACCCTTTTCCAAATATTACAGATGAGAACAGGTCAAATAACGTTGACAGAATAATGGGAGAGGCATTGTTTTTAAGGGCATTCAATTACTATTACCTCAGCCAGCTATTTTGTCCGCCCTACGATCCTTCAGGTACAAATGATTCAAAAGTTCTGTCGCTTCGAATTGATTTTCCGGATAATATTACAACAGCTTTAGATAATACAACTGTTACTACCGAAGAGATTTATAACCAAATAGTATCTGATTTCAATGAAGCAAAAGACCTATTGCCAACAGAATGGAAATCAGGAATGTCCCCATCATACAAATATGGAAGAGCAACTAAGCATGCTGCCAAATTCTACCTATCTAAGACTTTGCTTCACATGGGAAAGCACACTGAAGCGATGCAAGAACTGGAGGGAATCATCAACGATGTCGAAAAGCCAAGGCCTCTGGCAACAGATATTTTATCCTTATTTGAAAATAATAGTATTAATGGAATCGAAGACCCGGAAGTTATTTTGTATGGATTTTATGCCGATCCTCTACGCACAAGTCTTAGACATCAAGTTCAGTTTCATTATTTTTATAATAAGACATTTTCTGATCCTACACTTTTCAGAACACCCTGGGTAGCATCTTTAGATAATTCTGCGATGTACAGATGTAATATCATGGATAGTGAAGCCTCAGATCGTGCAATAACACAGGAATGGTTAAGCGATAAAAGGTCTGACTTATTTTATCTATGGAAAGGTGTAAATCCTTCATTGCCTGTTAAAAATCCAACCAACACTGAGTATATCACCTCAAATGCATTTGTGCAATTTATAGAGAAGGAGGATCCGATCCTGATGGGCAATAAATATTTCAGAGTACCTCAGTACCAAAATATTCCTTTTGTCAGAAGCGCAGAAGTTTATCTTTTAATGGCAGCTGTCAAAGCAAATAATAATGATGAGGCAGGGGCTGCGGAACTATTAAATATAGTCAGAAAAAGGTCTTGGGATGAAGGAGTTGGGGGGCCATATGTTCCTTTGGTCACCGCCTCATTTCAGGATGTAGACTGCGAATGGATAAAAGAGTTGGCATTTGAATCTGATAGAATTTCATTTCTACAAATGTTTAGAAAACCAATAGGTCCTGCCCAACGCGATGCAGCACCTGTTGTAGCCCCATATTCTAACTTTTTCTGGAGAATTCCCCTTAAAGAGACTGATTTTAATAAATTCTAAATAACCTGGAATAGATCGGGCGAAGTTTTTTGCCAGGGCAAAGTACGTCTAGGGACATCTATATCCAACTTAATAAACCCTCCAATTAATATTATGAAAAAGCTTATAGTGTTTTTGAGTTTTATTATGTTTTGCCACGTTTTAAAGTCGCAGAACAATGTGTTTTTTCCACCAGATGCTAATGTTCTTGATGTAACAAAGGCTCCCTTTTTTGCCGACAATACGGGCACAGCTGATGTTACAGCCATCATTCAGGCAGCACTGGACAGCGCAGGTTTTAGCGGAACAAAAATCAACGTAGTTTATTTGCCCAATGGCATTTACCTGGTTTCTGATGAGCTACGCTGGGCTAATAAACAAACCCGAGATGTGTTGCAAGGCCAAAGCACTGCGGGAACAATCATCAAATTAGCAAATGGAGCCGCGGGTTACGGAAGCCTTGCTACACCCAAAGCAGTGATCTGGACGGGGAAGGCACCGGCACAAAGGTTTCACAATTCCATTCGGAACTTAACTGTCAATACAGGATCTGGAAATGCCGGAGCCATAGGAATCAAGTTTATGGCCAATAACCAGGGGGGCATGGAAAAAGTGCTGATCAAGTCGGATGACGGAGGTGGTGTAATCGGGCTTGATCTGGGACATTCGGATGAACAGGGTCCATGTTTGATTAAGGATGTAAAGGTGATTGGCTTTGATATGGGCATCAGAACCAAATTTGGTGTAGATGGCGTAGTACTGAGCAACATCATTCTCGAAAATCAGGATGAGTATGCATTGCACAATGAAGGCCAGTGTATCAGTATCGAAAACCTGCAAACTAAAGGTAGCGTACCAGGGTTCGTGAATATCGGAACAGGAGTAGCCGCTATCATTAATTCAACCTTTCATGGCACCGGGGCCGCTTCAGGGCAACCAGCGATAATTAATGGGAATGGACTGTTTGCCCGCAATATTACAACAACCGGGTACTTAAAGGCCATTGATAATTCCGGATCAGGAACTGGCAGATTGATAAATGATGTCGATATCGAGGAGTTTGTTTCACATGAGCCTATAAGCCAATTTACTTCTCCACCCAAATCCCTCAACCTTGCGATAGAGCAAACTCCTGAAATACAGCTCGATCCGCTTAGCGAGTGGGTAAGCGTTCAGGATTATTTACCAAAGGACACAGTCTTGGATAACAAGGTAATAAAGGATTGGACACCTGCTATTCAGCAAGCTATTGATGCTGGTAAGTCTACAGTGTACTTTCCACAGGGAACGATCTACCAGTTTTTTGGGACGGTGTATGTAAGAGGAAACGTGAAAAGGATCATTGGAATTGATTCCGAAATCAGAGAATATGGACCACACAATGGGACGCTGGAAATTCTTGAAGGCACTTCTCCCGTTGTGATCATTGAAAAATTTGATGCTCATTATGCACAATGGAAAATGATACACAAAGGCAATAGAGTGCTTGTGCTTAAGAACCTGTGGATGGATCGCCTTACCATTGAGCCGGGTGCAGGTAATGTATTTTTAGAAGATGTAAGGGTGGATAGGGTAAAAATACCTGCTGGTCAAAACGTTTTGCCAGGCAGCTCAATATGGAAAGTGCAGATAATCCACGTGAAATGGATCAGTCGGGAAATCTTTGGGTGCTTGGCATCAAAACGGAAAATGATGAAACAGTGGTTCATACAAAGCGCGGTGGCAAAACAGAAATTATTGGAGGATTTATATATGCCAACAAAGCCACCAATCCCAACAAGATCATGTTTATCAATGATGAAGGCGCTTCATTTTCCGCAACAGTAGGTGAGTTTGTGATTCGGCAACAGCCTTTTAACCCTGTAAAAGAGACAAGGGAAGGTTTTACAAAACTGATTAAGTATGGTGAAGTTCCCGGTAGGGCACGCGGAAGCATGCTCCCGCTTTACACCGGATACCGTCCTCCAGCCACCAGCCTGCCTGCACCACCAGACAGCCTCGTTGGCAGTTCACCCCGTTATGATCAGGCTATGTTGAGTTGGGCCGATAGTTCGGATAATGAAGATGCTTTTGTACTTGAGCGTAAAGACGGAAGTAACGGAAGTTATCGTGTGGTAGGCGTTACCTGCGCAAACGAAACTACCTATAATGATTCCACACTTTCATATGCCACATCTTATACCTATAGAGTAAAATCCGCTAATGTGTTAGGTGGTTCAACCTTTTCAAATGAAATAAAGATCACCACTGCCAATGCTCCTGTAGCGCCTGCCATTCCAGGTAATCTACGTGGAACCGTTGGCTCATTGATTCAGACAGAAATAGTATTGCAATGGGACGATAATTCAGATTTTGAATCAGGATTTTTGCTCGAACGTAAAAAGGGGAACGAAACTGACTTTGTCGAAATAGCCTCTGTTTCACCTGATATCACTACATATACCGATTATGGACTTGAACCCAACACGAGCTATCAATACCGAATCAGGGCATGGTTTGAGGTGGTGCGATCGGATTATTCAAATACATTATCAATCACTTCAGGAGCAGCAAGCGAAGCATTGATCCATTGGCAACTGAATGAAGATTTCGGCACCCTGGCATCTGATGCGAGTGGTAAGGGTCACGAAGGGAGTCTCCTCAATGGCCTGGATTTTAGCAACAATTCCACGAATGGAATATTAAAGCAAGCGCTTACCCTTGATGGATTTAATGATGTGATCCGGTATGATTCTGCCTTGATTTCGGGCTATCCGTTTACACTAAGCGGGTGGGTGAAAACAACGAAGCAGGGTGCCGGCATTGTCGCATATTTGGGTACAAGCGCCAACAACAGGTATTATTTTACCATAGGTCTTGGTTTTAACGCCGAAGCCAGACTAAATGTAAGAAACAGCAGCGCCAATCCATCTTTTATTTCAGGTACCAAACCCATCAACGATGGAACCTGGCATCTTATTACCGGTGTTTTTGAAAGTGAAAACCGGCAGACATTATATTTGGATGGTGCATTGGTAGGCACTTTGGAAGATACCTTACAATTTGTAGCTACTGAAATAACCAGGTTTTCGGCCGGTGTCCTGGATAGAGATGCTCCTGGCGACAGAGTGAGAGGGCAGCTCGATGATATTCGTTTGTATAACAAAGCGCTTTCAGAAACAGAAGTCTTGGCGCTAATGGATAATATATCCCCATACCGACCTTTTAATCTTGCAGGCGAACTTATATCCGATGAGGAAATCAGGCTATGCTGGTCCTTTAATTCCAGGGGTTCTGATAGCATCAGGATTGAACGTAGCGTAGCCAATGCATCCAACTATATGGTTATTAACACCCTTTCCGGGTCAGACACTACCTTTGTTGATGAGGAAGTAGGTGTTGGCAATATTTATTATTACAGATTGCTGGCAGTGAATGAATTTGGTGTTTCAGATTATTCAAATTCAGTGCTGGTATCAAATGGTGTAACCACCCAACCTATACTGCAATGGTCGCTCGAAGAAACCAGCGGCATTTCGGCCATCGATTCCAATGGTAATAATGGAATGCTTTTGAATGGTCTAAATTTTGAAAATAATTCTGTAGAAGGGAAGGTAGGGAAGGCCTTAGAATTTACAGGGGCTGATAAGTTGGTGAGAAGCTCTGGCAGTCCAGTCTCAGGCTATCCTTTCACTATGAGCGCTTGGGTAAAAACTACTTCCAATAGCTATATGACCATTGCATACCTGGGTAAAAGTACCGTAAACGATGTTCTTTTTGCATTGAATATTAACAATGGCGTTCCTCAAATAAATGCACGTAATACAGTTACCCAGTCCAGCCAGGCTACTACCGCTGTCAATGATGGGAACTGGCATTTGGTGACCGGAGTTTTTGAGAGCCCAACCAGCCATAAAATATATGTTGATTCAACCCTGGAGGCAGAACAAGTGAACAGTGTGAATTATAATGCCGGTATCAACCGGTTCTCAGCAGGTGCTCTCGACCGCGCATTAATCGCCAATCCTTTTACAGGAATGCTTGACGAGGTAAGATTATACGACAGGGCAATTGACCTTGGAGAAATATCTTTGCTGGTGCGTGAAGGCATTTCTAATAATATTCCCGTAACCGGGATTTCTCTAAATATTGAAGCAGATACTATTCTGATAGGTGAGACAATTCAATTAATTGCATCGGTAACTCCGGCCAACGCATCAAATAATGCTGTAGAATGGAGCTCCAGTAATCCTGCTGTGTTAGGCGTAGACCAAAACGGTAATGTAGTCGGTATTTCTGCCGGTTCTGCCACAATTGTTGTTTCCACTCAAGAAGGCAATTTTGCCGATAGCTGCCAAATTAGGGTAAATACCCTTACAACAGATCCACTTGATATAGCTTTTTATGAGTTTACAGATTCATCGATACAATCGACAGATACCGTGCAAAATATTATTGCAGATAACTTTATCACCGGAGTGGGATTGTCAGGAGGAACCTCTGTAACTTCCGTGATGCGAGTGAACCAGACTGTTACCTCTATATCAATAGACGAAGCAGTAGCAGAGCAAGATTATTTTGAATTCACCGTAACACCTGATCCCGGTTTATCCCTGAATTTGCTTTACTTATCCTTTATTGCTAAACGGGGAAAACGAGCTCCTAATTTGGTAAGAGTTTACTGTAGTGCAGATAATTATAGTTCATATTATGATGCCAACATACTTGCCTCAAAACCTTATGAAAGTTACTTGTGGGAGCTCTCAACACCTCATTTTCAGGGCTTGACTTCTGCGGTTACTTTCCGAATATATGTTTATGGAGCGAATGGAGGTGACATATACAAGCTTTTCTATCTGGATAATGTAAAGCTAAACGCAACAGTTTCAGGGAATGTGCAAGTGAGTGGCAGCTCACAAAGATTGTTTTTGCAAATATTGATAAAGAAGCTTTAATCACGGATAGTAATAAGATAAGTATATATCCCAATCCCGCCAGTTCATTTCTATCCATAGCGTTGACAACTACTTCAGCAGTGCCTTTGTGGGTAGAAGTTTTTGATTTACATGGCAGATCTATTTTAAAAAAAATCATGCCTTCTGATAATCAAATCTATCAATTAGATATTAGAAATCTCAATAGTGGCATGTATTTCATTCAGTTGGGCAATCCAAGCAGCTCTACGATGCAGCGGTTTATTATTGAATAGCTTCGCCTGCATTTAATACCTTGCAGATACTACTTTGGGTATCTGCAAGGTATTTCTAATAAATAATTTTAAGTGCTTCTAAAAAAAGGAAGAAGTCGATGTGGGCGAATGGTTTAGATACTATTTTTTTGTATTTACGCTATGCGGATAGACTTTTACGCTTTTGTTAATATTGTGAACGACAGCGCAAGATAGCCCGACAGGGGTAATTTTTATCATGCCTTTGTGAAACCATCCGACACCAACGTGAAGGCGCACATCGCCTGCGTCGCACCTCGCCATCTGCCGACGTGATCCCATCGTCGATCGGCTTGCTGTCATCACAAAAGGGGAGGGAGTTTTGAAGATCGATCATATAATTGCCGGCAAACGGGTTTAAGTGTTTTTCTTTTTTACAATATTGTTGACTCCGTTCGGGCTAAACTCCATTTGTATGAAAAAAGCGTTCTTTTTTTTATTTGTTATACTGGGTGCTGTGCCTGTGTTGGCGCAGACAACCAATGAAAAGGCCGGTGGCTCATACCTCGATTTGAATAAGCCCGAAAGGCTGGAATGGCTCAGGGATGCAGGGTTTGGCATGTTTATCCATTTTAGTTTCGATAGTCAGTTGGGCATCGTAATCAGCCATTCGCTTGTTGGGGCATCAGAAGATTATACACACAGGTATTTCAATGAATTGCCGGAGACCTTCAACCCCAACAAATTTGCTGCCGATGAGTTGGCCATCTTGGCCAGACTGGCCGGCATAAAGTATATGGTGTTTACCGCCAAGCACCACTCAGGTTTTTGTCTTTGGGACACCCAAACTACCGGCTTCAATATCATGAACACCCCGTACGGAAAAGACCTGCTGAGTGAGTATGTACTGGCATGCAGAAAATACGGGCTTGGCGTAGGGTTTTATTATTCTCCCGAAGACTTTCATTTCCTGCATGAAAATGGCCAGGTCATAAGGCGAAGATTCACTATGCCATTACCGGATAATGTAATGGAAAAATATGTGGACTTTACAGAAAGGCAAGTAACCGAACTGGTAAGCAATTATGGATCTATCGATGTCTTTTTCTTCGATGGGGGGGAGGGCCCTTTGCAGGAAAAGTCCAAAGAAGTGGTGTGGCGTATTCAGCCGGAAGTGTTGGTGACAAGAGGCGCCATAGCCACTCCAGAGCAGTTTGTCCCCGGACTGGCAAGTGATGCTGCATGGGAAGCCTGCGTGACCATGGGTACCCAATGGCAATACAAACCAACAAACGAAAACTATAAATCTGGTACGAGGCTAATAGAAATACTGATAGAAAGCAGGGCAAAAGGAGGGACGCTGCTGCTAAATGTGGGTCCTAAACCAAATGGGGAGTTGCCCATAGCCCAGGAAGAACGATTGCGGGAGGTAGCCGCATGGACATTCATCAACAAGGAAGCCATAGAGGCAGTGAGACCATGGATCATCACCAACGAAGACAATATTTGGTTCACTTCGTCCAAAGATGGCAAGGTGGTGTATGCCTTCATTACGCAAGTGCCGGATTGGGTCAGGGGCACTCGCCGCGAGTTTGTCTTGCATTCGGTAAAAAGCACGGAAAATACCAGCATTAGTGTACTGGGTCAATCGGGACAAGTGGTGGAATATGCACCGGACGTGGATGCCTCTGCCCGATTTGCGCAGGAAGAAAATAAATTGAGCGTTTCAGTGGTTAGGGCTCAGCGGATTTATAACGATCATAAGTGGCCAAATCCTATCGTGGTGAAGCTGGAACACGTATTGCCAGCGCTTAGGCCTCCGGTAGTCAATACCTTGTCGGCAACCACAGCAGGTTTGCGACTGGTGTTAAAAGGTGAACTCGTAGATGCAGGCGATGCCGGTGAGGTGGAGGTTGGATTTATGTACCGCCCGTATGCAGGTTTTGCCGAAAACCTCAATGCCACAAGCTGGGCATATACGCCCTTTGTGACCAAAGTTGGCACCGGGACATACAACATAGGGGTAAATGACCTGGAGCGTGGAATCGAATATGAATACCGTGCTGTGGTGCGACACCCCAAAATCGAAATAAAGGGCGACATCAAAAGAGCGCAGTTGAAATGAATTTGGATTCAGGGGAATTGTAAGTGATGATTTCCCCAATCGCTTAATGTCGCGTATCGAAATACTTTTGTGTCTCCAACCAAAAATCCTCTTCCATTTTTTTGTGGTCAAAGCTTTTGGTGACATAGATTTGCCGGGCAGTATTCTCAGGGGGTGTACCAATCATTACCTCCTCTGCCCATCCTGGTTTTAGCAACATATATACCGGCAGCAGGTCCCACAGCACCCTTTCGTGGTAGCCGCCATCCATGTGTGTCATCCATCGCTCGTAAAGGAAACCGCGCAAATCCTGTTTTCCCATGAAGTTTTCTGCCAACTTTTCGCGCGTTACCTTCATTGTTGCAGCTACATTTACCGGTGTAATGTGTACTTCCAGCGCGGCGTTATCAAATACCACATCTATGGCGTGGGGATCCATCAGGCAGTTGAAATCTGTTTTTTTCCAGTAACCTTTTTCGAAGTGATACGAGGTGCCAAGGCAGTATAGTCTGATGTTTGGTGCAATATCAGGAGCGATCAGCAGGGCAGAGGCTACGTTGGTCAGGGCTCCGAGGGCAATAATGGTGAGCTTATGCTCCGGCGATGCTTTTTGCGCCTCCAGGATGATGCGGTGAGCTGCCCCTGAATATTGAGCGACATCCTGACCCCAGTCATACAGCCGGTAATAGCTGCCTCGCGGGTGAGGCAGGTTACTCATGTTCAGGTACGACAGGATTCTTTCGTTTAGCCGCTGGCTCACTTCCATTGTTTTATCCATGTTCCAATGGCTGTTTTCCCACTGTGTCGAGTTGAGGGCAAGCACTTCAAATTCGGGGGCTATCAGAGCCCGGGTTATGGCATATAAGTCATCGACTTCGTTGCCGGTATCGGCATCTACTATCACCCTGGTTTTGGTGGTCTGAGCAAGCGCAAAACTCGCATGTAACAACAGGGCAAGCAAAAATGGAAAGATGGCAAACTTCATATGCTGTAAAATTTTTTAATGGTTTATTTATCTGTAGCTACGCTAAAAGTGGCATGCTCAAATTTAAGCACCAGCGGATTGCTCCAGTTGGTGGTGGGTCTTTGGGCTTTGATCACATCTACAAATATACCCAGATCGGTAATCGAAACAATGGGTTTGGGTGATTTTTGTACCTGATATTCCATCATGAGGTCATTTTGGCTCAGCACCGATACGGACGAAGCGCCACGAAGTGAACGAATAAAAAATGCCCGTGCCTCCATCCATTTCCAGTATGGGGCATTGACAAAGGCATAAACTGTGTTTTCGTCTTTGGAAGTGGTAAACCAAACGCCTTGTTCCTGACTTATTATGCCTGGTTTCACGGTGTAGATGGCCTCCTGATTGGCAGCGAGCCATAGACCTGTTTCGCGCAGGCGATCTTCCTGGGCTGCTGAGAATTGACCGTGGGCATCAGGGTAAGCACTGAGCAGCAAATTTCCTCCGTTTGCCCTGGTGGCGATCAGCATTTCGATGATGGAAGTGGCATCTTTGTACTTCGCTTCTGCGGCATGTTGCGGATATATCGACATCGAAAATCGCAGTTCCCACGGAGGAGCCATTGTTTTGTCGGGCAGGTTGTAGTCGAAGGTTTCCAGGCCGGCACGTGTTACGAGTACCTCAGGAGCCATATTCCAAATGTAATTGGCCACCAGTGGGTTGGCCCAATCGCTTTTTTCTTCAATGGAGATAAGGTCAATTTTTCCATAATTGGTCAACAATTCATTGATTTGTTGTTTGTTGATTTCCCATAAGTTCGAATTTCGGGTGGAAGTCGATGCCTCAGATTCACGACTCGGTGGAAAGCCCTGTTGATAGAGTACATGATAATCGTCCGGCGAAAATGACAAACCAATAGCGATTCCTTCGGTGCGAAAGGCTTCGATCATCTCCTGGAGTAAATCCCTGCGCACAGGTGTGTTCATTACATTGAAATTTGTGGTTTTGGTATTCCACATGCAAAAGCCGTTATGATGCTTTGCGGGCAACAGCACATATTTTGCTCCGGCGAGTCTGGCCAATGTAGCCCAGGCCGACGGATCAAATTGTTTGGGATGAAAAGACCCGGGGAGCTCGTTGAAATAAAAATCCTGATAAGCTTTAGCAGATACTGCCAGGTGGTCTCCGATGGATGCGCCAAGGAGCACATCCAACGACCAGTTAATTTGCAAACCAAAGGCCAGGTCACTAAACCATTGCCTTCGTTCGGGGCTGTTTCTATCTATGGTGATCAGTTGGGCTTGTATCGGGGAGACGAAGCCATTTAAAAATAAGGCAAAACAAAAAAGTGTCAATTTCATAACGCTGCATTGGGTAAGACGATTGATGTTACAAAATGGGCGGTAAAATAGCAATAATGACATAATTATTTTTGATGACCAGCTTGCCTATGTATTGCAAATGACCTGCTTGCTGACATCGGCATAGCACTTTTTTTAGAATAGATCAGAAAGGCTTGCCCTTACCCCGCGTAGTAAGACCGGAAAGGAGCAGAGTCTGTGTTTTTATATCAAAATCACCATTTCACCATGAAAAAAATGGTGTTCATCGACATTTTTTTGTTACAAGTGGCTCTTGTTTTCACTTTGTGCCATCAACAAAAAAGATAAAAGCATGAAAAATCATCAAATCTCCTTATCGCTGCTCTGTTGCCTGAGTTGCATTTTATTTTTATCCGGCTGTGGTATCTTTTCTCTGCACCCGCTATACAATCCGCAGGATCTGCTGATGAAAAGTGAAATAATCGGCTCCTGGCAAGACCGGTCGGACGAAAATATCCACATCACCATCGCTTATTTGGATGAGAAATTTTACCGTTTCACTATGATCGAAAAGGGTGACACCATGCATTTTAAAATGGGACTGATGAAACTTGATGGCCAATATTTTATTGACTTATACCCCAACGACGAATGTGGTGTATTTGGAAATGACTCTTCTTGCGAGTGGTTTGAAAATATGTTCAAGAATTATATTCCGGTACACACCTTTATGAAGCTGGAATTTGCCGGAGAAGAGATTGCCCTTACAGGTTTTGATAATGAACGACTGATAAAGCTGTTTCATGAAAATAAAATAAGACTGGCACATGAAATCCCCAATAGAGAAGATGAAGACGGCTATGTCGTAATCACCGCATCGACCGACGATCTGCAAAAGTTTATTTCGCGCTATGCCAACGACGCGGAAGCCTTTGACGAAACCACAACTTATCATAGATTGTGACCATGCATCATATCGAAAACATACTAAGGAATAGCATACTCCAACACCTGACCTTCTGGACGTTTTCTTTGTTTTTATTGCTCAGGCACTTTCAGGCATCCAGTACACTGGCACCAACAGACTTTGTCTATACCGCTATTTTCAGTGTGTTTTTGGTATTGGCTGTGTACCTCAATCTGCGTGTGCTCATTCCAACGTTATTTAATCCGGGCAGATATGGCTTGTTTGCAGTTTCTTTATGCTTACTGCTGATAGCAATGAGCCACCTTCAGATGGTGCTTTTCGACCATATTGTTGAGCAGTTGTTTCCTGGATACTACCTTATTTCTTATTTCGACTTCTGGCAAACCATGCAATATTTCATCGTTTTCCTGTCGATTAGCAGTTTGCTGCATTTCTCCAAGTCCTGGTTTATGTACAAAGAGACCGCTGCCCGGCTCGTAGAAATCAGAAAGGAAAAAGTAGAGGCGGAGCTCGATGCACTCAAAAGCCAAATTAACCCCCACTTTTTATTCAATAGTCTCAATAGTATTTACGCTATGGTTTTGAAACAAGCGCCACAGGCACCCACTGCCATGATCAGGCTATCTGATGCCATGCGATACATCATTTACGAGTCAAACCACGATAAGGTAGCTTTGCAAAAAGAATTGGAATTTATGGATAACTATGTCGAGCTACAGCGCTTGCGCATGAGCGCAAAGGACAAACTTGGCTACCGTGTGGCTGGGGCAATCCGACAGCAACTCATCGCTCCGCTGCTGCTCATTCCCATAGTGGAAAACTGCTTTAAATATGGCATAAAGGGCGAAACAGAGGCTTCTTTCGTTGATATTGCCATTGAAATTGGCGAAGCTTTTATTGTAATGAACACAAGTAATAATATCGGTTTGGTAGATGATGTGGAAAAAACAAGGCCAAAGGAACGGGTCTTCAAAACTTGAAAACACGCTTGCAACTCATTTATCCGCACAGGCACGCATTGCACATCGAAGCAAAAGGAAATACATTTAGCGTAAGCTTATCCATACAAATATGAAATGCCTCATCGTTGACGACGAACCCTTGTCGCTTGATATTTTGGAGAAATACATTCGGGATATTCCAGGTCTGGAACTTGCCGGAAGATGTCTCGACGCCTTTGCGGCCATGGAAAAATTAAAAATACTGATATAGACCTGGTCTTTCTCGATATAAATATGCCCAGGCTTTCGGGCATCAACATGGTGAAATCCATGAATCAGCTTCCTCAGATCATTTTTACCACGGCATATCCCGAATATGCCGTAGAAGGGTTTGAGCTAGAGGTGCTGGATTATTTGCTAAAACCTGTTCCTTTTGAGCGCTTTGTAAAAGCCATAGAAAAGGCACGCAAAAAGTTGGGAAACACCAGCGAGGGTTCTGCTTCTTTTATTATGATCAAATCAGACAAGAGGCACTATAAGGTTGCCCATGCTGATATTGCCTTCATCCAGTCTATGGGTGATTTTATTAAAATATACTTCGCCGACAAGGTACTTATCTCTAGCGAAACACTTAAAAATATTGAGGGTCAATTGCCGGCAGGACAGTTTTTGCGCATTCACAAATCTTATCTGGTTTCGCTGGCTGCGGTCAGATACCTCGATGGCAATCAGGTAGTAACTGACCGCGGCACGCTGCCCATTGGACTCACCTTCAAGGAAGCCCTGATGCGGGCTCTCGACCTTGGAAACAGCTGATATCTGCTTTCATACCCTGTTTTGCTTACTTTAAAATAGATTAGTCACCGATGCTTTTCAATCTGATAATACCATAGATAATCGCTATATTAGTTATTCTTCTTATTTTCGTGGTTCAATTGAAATTGCTATATGTTGAAAAAAACCAAAATCGTTGCTACCATTTCTGATAAGAAATGTGATATTAAACTCATCAAACAACTGCGGGAAGCGGGTATGGATGTGGTCAGATTGAACACCGCCCATCAGACACACGAGGATACGCTAAAGGTAATCAATAATGTACGTGCCGTATCCGAAAAAATTGCCCTTCTGCTAGATACCAAAGGCCCTGAAATACGGACCACCAAATCGACCGAAAGTATCCCCGTGGCTTTTGGTGACATCATAAAAATAAAGGGCGACCCGGAAGGCATCACCACCAAGGATTGTGTATATGTGAATTATAGCGGGTTTGCAAAAGACGTACCCAAAGGCAGTCGCATCCTGATCGACGATGGTGAAATAGAGTTGATCGTAAAGGAAAAGAAGAAGGATGCCTTGCTGTGCGAAGCTACTAACAATGGCGCCATCAACGGGCGCAAAAGTGTGAATATTCCATCGGTGCACGTCAAGTTGCCTACGCTAAGTGTCAAAGACAAAGAATACATCCATTTTGCGATCGACCATCAACTGGATTTTATCGCACATTCCTTTGTCAGAAATAAAGAAGATGTAGCGGCTGTTCAAAAGATATTGGATTCCAGGGGAAGCGACATAAAAATCATTGCCAAAATAGAAAACCAGGATGGTGTAGACAATATAGACGAAATATTAGACCATGTATATGGCATTATGATAGCACGGGGCGACCTGGCTGTGGAAATTCCGCAGGAACGAATACCGATGATCCAAAAGATGATCATCAACAAGTGTATCGCCAGACGCAAGCCGTGATCACCGCCACACAGATGCTTCACTCCATGATCCAGAACCCCAGGCCTACCCGTGCTGAAATCAGCGATGTGGCCAATGCGGTCTATGATGGCACCGATGCTATTATGCTCAGCGGCGAGACGGCCTATGGCAATTATCCGGTAGAGGCCGTCACCACCATGGCTAACATTGCCCATGAAATCGAATCTGCCACTCCGCCCATCAAAGAAACCCCATTGCTAATCATCAACAATGAAATATCCGCGTTTTTGGCACGATCGGCAGTGAAAGCCTCGGTCGAGCTAAATGCCAAGGCCATAATTGCAGACACCAGTAAAGGCAGGACCGTGCGGGCATTGGCGGCTTATCGGGGCGCCAAGATCATATTTGCCCAGTGTTACTCCAAGCAGGTGATGCGGGAACTAGCGCTCTCGTACGGGGTATTGACCAATTATTCGAAAATGGAAAATACTACAGAGGCTTTTTTATGTGATGCACTAAGTGCCCTGCAAAAAAAATACAAACTCAAGAAAACCGATCGCGTGGTGGTATTGGCAGGTAATTTTGGCCCGTCTCATGGCCCATCGTTTATTGAAGTAAGTACCACGGAAAATCTCCGGCAAATGTGTGACATTTCGGTGGATTGAGCATACAATAGATAGAACCAAAGCTTATCCAGGAATAATCATAATGCACTTACCCGGCGCGAAATATTTTGCGCCGGGTTTTTTATGCATTTTGTCAAGGGCTGTCCGATTATATTGGCTCGGGTATTTTTTTTCCTGCTTCCCGCCCCTTTTTTCAAAAGCCCAACAGTTTGTGTATGATTAAGCCAAGATAAAACGCGCGCCGGCCAGACAAAACAGCGGAGGTGCGCCGGGCAGCGTCTTAACCAACGCAGAAAACAGATGATCCGGGATTTAGTGAAGTCAAAACAACTTCCCTACGCAACATCGGAGCCTTCCGTAACAGATTGTGTGTTTCCTGTTAAAAATGTGCATGTCCTGTTATAATATATGCACTCCCTGTAGGACAGGAAGGTGAAAGGATGCGACAGGAGCAGTTAAAGTCTGACAGGAGGTCAATTTTTTTAACAGGAAGCTCACAAAACCGACAGGAAAGTGAAAAAGATGCGACAGGAGCAGTTAAAATGTGACAGGAGCAGTTAAAAGTCTGACAGGAGGTCAATTTTTTTAACAGGAGCATCTAAATTCTGACAGGGACCCTATTTTTTAAACAGGAGTAACATAAAATGTAGAATGGAAACAACAGATTCCCGACCCAGCTCCGTAGGAGCGTAATTTTTGTAGAATGAAATAGTGAATACCAACCCCAGCTCCGTAGGAGCGATATTGTAGAAGGCAACAAAAGCAAACAAACCCAGCTCCATAGGAGCGTAATTTTTTGTAGAATGGAATTGTGGATATCAACCCCAGCTCCCTAGGAGCGTAAATTTTGTAGAATCGAGAACAATAAATTTCGCCCCGCCGGGGCTTCATACATATGATGATTTTTTTTCTACAAAAATTTCGCCCTTAACAGGGCTAATCCGCTCCGATAGCTAGGTGCGATAATTTCTTTAGAGGCAAGGTAAAAACCCCAGCTCCATAGGAGCGTAATTTTTGTAGAATGGAAACAATAGATTCCCGACCCAGCTCCCTAGGAGCGATATTTTTGTAGAATACAACAAAAGCAAAAAACCCCAGCTCCATAGGAGCGTAATTTTTGTAGAAGGCAACAAAGCAAA
>JAAUQL010000082.1 GCA_012033595.1 Cyclobacteriaceae bacterium
ATACCATACATCACTACAATCGACTTTCTAAACACAAAACCCCGATTCCAGCACGCAGTACATGATTTGTACAAGAAAATATCTTAAAATTTGTGTTTTCGATGCCCTTCCGGTGCAAGTTGGGTTAGGGAAATAATATTCGAGATTCGTCATGATGGGCTCTCCGGTTTTTGCTGACTGATGGGCCAGATCTAAAATTATGGGAGTGAATTTTTTACGGATTTCCACCGATACTTTCACGGCATTAAAATGCGTTTCATCCAGCACACGCCACGGAGCAACTGAAAACTGCATAATGGGCATGAGTCTGTGCAGAACGAACTACCAGTTCCTGCTCGAAGGTGTTGCCCGGAAGGAAGCTTTTAAATTCACCACCGCCGATCATGTCAGGGCACGAAAATGTATATCCCGCTAATCCCTCGGCAATCATATTGGGGATAAGTCGCTGTAAATCTTTCCAGCTGTGGTTTTTATCGCGCAAGCGCTGTACTAGCGGCTGCCCTGCCAGTTTCCAGCCAACCCGGTATTCATTTAGTGCATAGCGCAACCCGATTTTTGCAAATAATTCGGATTGGTGGTTTGGCGTTGCTGGTTCTTTACTCAATGCGGTCGGCGGATAGAATGGAAAGTCACCGGCATCGAGTTTAAATCCGTCGATTCCAAATTCATTGACCAGATGATCCAGCTGGGTGTTAAACCAATTAACTGCAGCTGGATTGGTAAAATCGAGTAAGGCAGACTGGCCGTTCCACCAACTGATAGCGGCGGGAGTAGTGGCTGTTTCCCAGGTGGTGCTTTCGTCGGTTTTTGCAAAAGAAATCCTTTATTCTTCATTACTTCCTGAACGATCATATATTGGTCGGCACTCACAAAAGGGCAAACCCACACCATGACTTTAAATCCCATGGCATGTAACTCCTTTATCATGCCTTTTGGATCGGGGAATTTACCAGGGTGAAAGGTCCACTTTCCATAATCTTCCTGCCAGGTGTCATCGATCATCAATACACCGGGTTGAAGGCCATTTTCGAGAATCGCTTTTGCGTATATCAAAATGTCTTCCTGATTTTGGTTGTAAGTCAACTCTATCCAGGTATTGTATTGGGGTGCAGCAAATAACAACTCATCCGGTAGTTTCCCAGATGCCGGGAAAAATTTATTGGCAACAAAACTGGGTGCTTCGGCGAGGGTCACCCCGTTTCGGCCTGTTTCTATTTTGCCCAAGGCATTTGAAATAACCAGTTTATCACCATCTATTTGAAACTGGTACGGATCCTCACTCCACACCCACAAACCTTTGTTGCTGATAATTACAGGCTGAACCTGGTTCCAAAGATTATTACCATACATATCAAATTGATGTTGATTTGGGTAAGGCATAATATGCCCCTCATCAACCACCCCTGACCAAATTTTTTCATCAGGCAAAAGGGTGATCGTAAGGTTTTGCGCTGGCAAATCTGAGAAATTCCCAGAGCTAGTATTGGTTTGGGCAAGTACCAGAAGCGGCAAAAATACCATCATGTAAAAAATGTTTTTCATCTGTATATAGTTTTCTGTTTGTCTTAATTGTTTTGGTCTAAAAAATCAAAGATTTGCTTATCTTCAATTTCAATGAATCTTTCGCGACAGGCGTATCACCATATTTCTATTCATTAGATTCATTAAATGCTCATTCATTTTCCAACTTTTCCAAGTACCCTTTAAAATTTGTCATTTCCTTATCCTGTTTTCTATAGGTAATTGGCTTTGGATTAAGCCATTCTACTATTTTGGGCTTGATAGAATAGGCAAAAAAATGATTTCCACTAGGATTGTAGTGACCTATGAAATAACGCTTATAATAATCTTCAACGCTAAGGTTAAATGACTTGTAATCTTCAACATGAACTAAATTCATATCGAAATAATTGATTTCGTTTGATTTTAAATAGTCAACAATTTCAGCGTCATATCTGCTTTGTTTTGCTAATAATGAATTGAGCACGTTGTACGGATCAAAAAGAATCACCATGAGTTTTTATGGTTTTCTTGAGCAAATTCATGGGTTTTATTCAGAATATATTTTGTAGCTGCGAAACCATATGCATCCAACAACTTAGATACATTTTCTTGTAGGTGTTCAGGGTTTTTAAAATCAAGATAGACTTTTAAAATTGAGCTTAATTGTTCCATTTTGGAAATATCAATTTCACTTACTTTCCCTTGTTTGAAAAGATACATCTGCAGCGCCAAATCGGTAAGCAGATTTTCAACCATCCAACTAGCATCTGTCATTTTGTAAAGATCCTCCTGTTTGGTAATCCGGCTATTGTTTTCCACAAATTGTCCGCTTATTAAATCCATTTCCAGATTAGCCCAAAAATTTCCATGAAACATTTTTCCTAACGCTTCTACCTTTTCTTGTTCTTTTGTCCACTCTTTAAAAAGCATATATCGACACCTTAAAAGACTTCGGATATGATCATCGCCCCAGATATAAAGCATGATGTATTCTGCACTGTCTTTAGTTTGTTCTTCACGCAACATCCTGCGATATGCCTGATACACGCCTAAGCCTCCCATGCCAAAGTTGCGTATTGGTTCGCCAAGATGTCCGGCCAGGTACTCTTCCCAAGTTTCTGCATCGCTCACCTGGTGGCATTGTGTAAAACTATTTCCATAAACATTGATCCGGCAGGGCTGGGTTGAATAAATAAAGGAAGTTCTTGTTCCGTTTTGCTGAGAAGTTGAGATGGTCGAACTGTTGTCGATACCATCATGCGGCATATAATTGCCGAGAGTATAACCTGTTACAGGATCGAATTTGGCCCACGATAATTCATTCACAAAAACATCAATTTCAGCTTTTGAGGGGATGTTATCAGCTATATATTGTCGGTAAGTCATTGTTTTTATGGTTGTTTGGCTGTAAGAATCTATGATTGAAATAACGATGATGATAAAAGCGATTGAGTATCTACTAATGTGCATATGGATAATGTGTATCATGTTCTCTGGACTTTAATTAGTGACCTTAAAATGGCCTTGATCAATGATCATTTTTTTATTCTTATTGTGTAATCGAAAGCAAAAATGCTCCATGCGGAGGCACTACAAAGCTATTTACTGATTCTGTTATATCTTCTTTTTTCCATAAATCCCTGATGGTGGCTGTTCCATTAATTCCGGCAAGTTCCAGTGGTATTGCGACAGTTTTTGAGGTTTCGCCAATATTTAACAGCGCGATGTATTTTACCGGCTTTTCAACATCATCGGCACTCCATATACTAACACTATCGGCAAATAGAATTTCCCTATTATTTTTCGAGAATTGATTTACCCTTAAAACCTCTTCATTAGTGATTAATGAAAGTGTGAAGTCGTCATTTTCGGGCATGTGGCCTCCAAACATGAGGGGAGATCTGAAGATTGACCATAGGGTCATTAAAAAATACTGTTCATCTTTTGTGAAGTTGGTAAAGCGGGGATTGGCGTCCTTCAATTCGGTCCGGATATTCAATTTTCCCAGGGGCAGCATATCTGCATCCGGCCAATGGCCTTCTGCAACATGTGGTGCCCAGTCTCGGCATAATTCTAACTGCCGTGTTAGCGCCGGCCATTTGTCCCAGAAATCCCCCGAAATGCGCCACAAATTTGCATTTTCGCGCAGGTGTTTTGGATTTCCTATAAATGCAGGTCCAGGGGAAAGACTTAAAACGATTGGCCGCCCACAGTTTAAAATTGCCTTGTGAACTGCCTCAATCTCATCAGCGTGATATGGATATACGATATCATCCACCTTGATATAGTCAACACCCCATTCGGCATATAACTCAAAAAGTGAGTTATAATATTCCTGCCCACCTTCTTTGGTCAGGTTAACGCCTACTAAACCGCCGTACCATACACATGTATCAGGAAGATTGGCAACTTCGCTGCCTTTTGCAGCTGAATTCTTTATAGGAGTATTGCCATCAACTGCCTGACGTGGAATGCCCCTCATAATATGAATTCCGAATTTCAATCCTTTGCTATGTACATAATCAGCCAGTGGTTTAAAGCCTTTTCCATCTGCTGAAGAAGGGTGCAATATTGTTGATGGAATAAGCCTGCCGAATTCATCAATATGTTGCTCAGGTCTTCGGTTCCAGAACTTTTCAGGTGAATCCTGATCATCGCAATACCATAAAAAATCCACCACAATGTACTCCCATCCATATGGTTTGAGGTTTTTGGCCATATAATCGGCATTTGCTTTTACCTCTTCTTCAGTAACATTGCCGCCAAAGCAGTTGTAGCTGTTCCAACCCATGGGGGGTTTCAGGGCAAGGTCGGAGGTTGGCTTAAAGGAATCTGCAGGCTTGATTTTCCAGTCGCACGAGAAGATGAAGATAAGCAGGATGAAAGGGAAGAGTAATTTGCTAAATGTGCTCATTTGATTTGTCTAATTATTTAAAAAGTAAAAACGATTCATTGTGTGAAATTTAATTGATTTCAACCGTCGCCAGATTGTAAAAGCCCTGATTATCCAATAGTGCAGCAGATAGTCCCAGCGCAACATCCTCCCTGGTTTTCGGATCTGTAAGTTTAAGTTTTACATTGAAAATACCTTTTGACTTGATATAAGAAGACGCTATGCTATAATTTTCAGTTGTCAGAGAATCGGGCAACCATGTGAGATTATCGCTTTCAGAGAGCTTCCCCAAATAGGCAATTTCTCCAGAGTCAGATTCAAGTTTGCATTCGATTTCATATTGATTATAGGCCGGTGCGACACCCTTGTTGAGCCAGGTAATGCTGAATCCCAGATCCTTTGCTTTATCCATTTTTGCTGGAATTTCAATACTTTTTGGAAAATACCAATACCCGCAGAGGTTGGCCAACTCCCTGGTAAGATCGGGATTGTCACGAAGCCACTGCTCCAAGTAGCCATGATACCCAATAAAGGTGGCAAGCATGGTCTGGATCGCCCCGCGCAATATGTCAGCGCCGCTTATAGTCTTTTCGGGAGGTATTTTTTCTCCGTTTTTACCAATCCAATTTCCATCTTCAAGAACCATATGGTAGTGCTGGCATACCAGAATGGTTGGTTTTTTAAGTTTCTCTAAATCGTAAAAGTGTGGATGGCTAACCGAGAACGTTTCAATATTTACATCCACATAATAACCGACCAGCAGGCTGTCATCCCGAAGGGTTATGCCCTTACTTACAGCATATTGATACAATTCATTCACTTCATCCTCATTTTTGCCGTAATACAACAGATCATCCGTCACAACTAACTGGTTCTTTTTATAATGATCAAGATGAAGATCAATATGCGCTTTTACTTCTTTAAAGGTAGGTGGTACGCGGGTTGAAAAGGAAGTGTGACCCTCACCCCACTCACCGATGCTGCCAACACCAATATAGCTGACCCATGGCTCGCCATCATATCGTTCCGCAAAAGCCCAATGGAAATTGTGAAGTTTTTCCAGATAAATAGGATCATCCCAATCCGGTGTCCAGGATTTTACATCCCATACTTCCGTACCCTGACCTTTAGCCCCAGCTTTTTCTATCCAAACTGGTGTGGCATATTGAACGCCGTTCTGCTCCTGCCCCACAGAATGCGGCTTTTTGCCGGTCTCTTTGCAGGCAATCTTGAAGGCGATTTTATATCCTCGTGCAACATATTTTTCTACTTCATCATCGATGTAGTGCCAATCGAACTTGTCTTCTTCAGGTTCCAGATACGACCATGCAAGGCGGAGATACATGTGATCCATTCCCGGAAAACTGTCCGGCAATCCAGTATCAGACAGGGTATAATTTTCTACGCCGTTATCCAACAAATGATGATACCAGCCTTTGTGCGGGTTTTCTAGAACTTTTAATGTATCCCATTGATGGCTCAAGTCATGAAAAGTGTATGTATGTTGCCCAAATCCATTACATGAGTGTATAAGAAGCACTGAAAAAACTGAGAGGTATCTCATATTTATAAATTGTATGAAATAAAAAATCCTGAAATTGTCTATGATAAAACTCAGAAGATCGAGAATTCCCTTACAAGGCATAAAAATTAATTTATAGAATATTATTTGACTGATACTGTTTGAATAATATTTGTATTTCTTACATTTATAACATAATCGTTAAATAGACTCATAGCTTTCTATGACACCCAAGATGAAGGATGAAGAAACAAAAAGATTGATGGTGTTGATTGGTCGCGACAACGATCAAGATGCTTTCAGGCTATTCTTCGATCATTTTTATCCACGTCTTTTGAAATTTGCCCTATATTTTCTTGAATCAAATCAGGCAGCTGAAGAAATTGTCTCGACGGTCTTTATTGGTGTTTGGAATAACAGGCAAAAACTTCCCAAGATCGAACGTATAGAAGCTTATCTGTTTTCTTCGGTCAGGAACAAAAGTTTTAGTTATCTCAGAGACAATAAGCGTATTCAGATGAAGGATCTTGGTTCCGAGGAGAGTTTGTTTGTGCCTTGTTTTGATAGTCCTGATGCAGAGCTATTAAATAATGAATTGAAAGATATTATTTTTGAGGCCATTAACAAATTGCCCCCCAGGTGTAAAATGATATTCCTTCTGATCCGGGAGGATGGATTTAAATATAATGAAGTGGCCGAATTGCTCGATATTTCACCCAAAACCGTTGAAGCACAGATGGGCCGGGCACTCGATAAATTAAGGGAAAACCTAAGCCCATATTTAAAAGAAATGGGTATACTGCAGATTAAAAATTCTAAAAGCATTCTGACCTTTTTGAGCCTTATTTATTAACATTTTAGATTAGTAATTTTTTTTCTGCCCTTTGTAGGGGAAAAATACTTTCTCAGAGTTGTATTATTGAACAGCTATAATACATGAGAGATCCCAAATATTCTGAACTTATTGCGAAACAATTTCTTGGCCATACAAATGCTAAAGAAAATAAAATAATCAGCAACTGGTTAGACCGATCAGATGAGCATAAAAAACTATATCGGGAATATGAATTGATCTGGTCAAAAACGCAAATCAACCATGTCGCTACAAATGCTGAAAAGGTTTATGACAAAATATCTCTTGCCATTAATGACGATAAGCAGAAATACCTAAGTCATGAATTGATACCTAAAAAATTTAACTGGTCTCCATTTGTGATTAAAGCAGCGGCGGCCGTTATATTATTTGTTTTAGTGGCCTCATTAACCATAAAATATGTTTTTACTGAGACTGAAACAGTTGACAACAATATTGTTTCCCGGATAAACAAAACACTTCCTAAGGGGCAGAAGCTTAAGGTTTTTTTGCCAGATGGAAGCACCGCATGGCTCAATGCTGAATCTTCACTTACTTTTCCTGAGCGATTTGATGGATCCAGTAGAATTGTTGAGTTGGATGGGGAGGCTTTTTTTAGTGTAAAAAAAGATACGCTTAAGCCATTTATTGTACGTACGGATCAGTTGGACGTAACTGTTTTGGGTACAACATTCAATGTGCGTACTTATCAGAAAGAATCCAGTGCGGATGTGGCTTTGGAGTCTGGAAAGGTACTAGTTTCTATGCAGGTTAAAGACAAGGAACAGGTCTTTCTGCTACCAGGTGAAGGCATTAGAATTGACAAAACTTCAGGGGAGTTTCATAAAACTACAATCGATCCTTTAGATGCTTATGGATGGAAGGATGGCGTATTGTATTTTAAGGATGCAACTTTTGAACAAATCATTTCAAAACTGAGCCGTTGGTATGGGGTGGAAATTGAAGTGCAAAATTTTGACAACAGCGAATGGGCCTATTCAAGCGAATTTCAAAATGAGTATCTAAGCAACGTGCTTGAAAGCATGAGTTTTTCAAAAGAATTCGAGTATAAGCTTGACCAAAACAAAGTATTTATAAAATTCTAAACAAAATGAAATGATCAACTCCTCTTAAACACAGAATGGCTCCATTTAAGAAATAGAGCCATTCAATACTGAAAGAAGTCTCAATGAATATTGTGGTGATTTTCAATGAACCATTCTTTCAATCAAAACATATGTTAATTAAAACTTGGTAAAATTATGAAAATTTATGTACTAAGGCTATTTATTTTGTCTACTAAATTAACAATATACGGCGTAGCTCTCCAGTGTTTATTTTTAAGCACCATGCTTGCAGAGCCGGGTATAGCCCAAAAAATAGAAAGTGTTAGGGAGGTATTTGTGGACCTTGACATTAGAGATGCTAGTTTGTTTGATGCTTTCGAGACAATTGAATCAAAAACTGACTTCGTTTTTGCTTATGATAAAAATGATTTTCAAGATGTTAAAATAGTCAGTATCGTCAGGAAAAATATTACTGTTGCAGAAGCCCTGATGACTTTGTCTAAAGAAGCTAACCTTAAATTCAGACAGGTTAATAACAATATCAATGTAAATACCCGAAAAAAATCGGAATCTCAGGTGATAGAGATTATTATCCAGGGAAAAACCATCACAGGCAGGGTCACTTCTATGGAGGATACCGAGGGGCTGCCAGGTGTGAATGTAATGATAAAAGGCACATCACTTGGTACAGTGACGGATGTCAATGGGGATTATTCTATTGAAGCTCCTTCTGATGAATCTGTACTTGTATTTAGTTCGGTGGGTTACAATAGTGAAGAAATTGTTGTTGGATCCCGATCAGTGATCGATCTGGTTATGGTTCAGGATATCACTGCATTGGAAGAACTTGTTGTAATAGGATATGGTGAAAAAAAGAAAGAAACCATTACTGGCTCGATCTCCAAAGCTAGTGGTAGCGAACTAAAAGCTATACCGGTTCCCAATCTGGAAAACACCCTGTCGGGAATGGTCACTGGTGTCTATGCCATTAGCAACTCTGGACAGCCCGGCGCAGAAGATGTTAATTTGGTTATTAGAGGTATTGGTACACTTGGAGACAATCAACCGACTATTGTAATTGATGGAGTAGCCAATAGAGGCGGGATTTCCAGACTGGATCCCAATGAAATAGAAAGTGTTACAGTTCTTAAAGACGCTTCTGCTGCCATATATGGATCGCAATCGGCCAATGGCGTTATTTTGATCACTACCAAAAGAGGATCTATGGAAAAAGCTCCACAGTTCAGCTATTCTATAGACTATGGTTTTCAAAACCCAACCGTAAAAGTTGAATATGCAGATGCATATGAATATGCTTCTTTCCGAAATGATGTTTATACCGATGCGGGTGGCACCCCTGAATTTACAGATGTCGAACTTGAAGCTATGAAAGTTGGAGCTGATCCGGATAATGGTTTAGCAAACACTGATTGGTGGGATGAAACAGTACAGAGAAATTCACCAATCGTCAGGCAGTCCTTATCCTTGACTGGAGGCTCAAAAAAAGTCAGCTATTTTGTGTCCGGAGGTTTTCTAAATCAGGACGGCGTATTTAAAAATGGAGCGGCCAATTACAAGCAATATAACTATCGCTCAAATATTGACGTCCAACTTAATGACTATGTTAAATTTGGTATAGACTTGGCCGGACGAAAAGAAACCAGAGACGATCCAAGTGCAGCTTCTCAAAGAGATACTTGGTGGTCTGTTTCCAGAACATATCCTTATTGGCCGGCATACTATACCAACGGATTGCCATGGACAGGCCTGGAAGATGGATGGAACCCTGTATTAATGGGAACAGATGTTGGCGGAGTAACGCAAAGCGCCAACAATGTTTTTTATAATATGATTTCTGCAGAAATAAAAATCCCGGGTGTTGAGGGATTATCTGTTGATGGATGGTTCGCCTTTGACAAATCCTTTTCATCAGTAAAAGGCATTAGTAAGAACTACCCGGTTTATTCCAAACAAGGAGACGAATATGTTGAGCAGAGAGGTGGAAGATCAGATGGAACTAACCTTTCGGAGAATCGAGGTGAAACTTCATTAACTACCTTTCACGCTAAAATAAAATATGACCGGTTTTTTGATAAGCACCACATATCTGCTTTCGCAGCATATGAGCAAAGCGAATCAGTAGGAGACAATATTTCTGCATATCGGAGAGGTTATCTGACCGGTGGAGATGATCTTCAGCTTTTTGCAGGGGCTGATGAAGGAAAAGACAATAATGGTTCTGCATGGGAAAGCGCAAGAAGGAACTATTTTAGCAGGGTCAGTTATGAATATGATGGAAAATACTTGTTGGATGCAACTTTCCGTTATGACGGTTCCCAGAATTTCCCGGAGGAATCACGTTTTGGCTTTTTCCCAAGTGTGAGCGCCGGGTATAGAATTAGTGAAGAACCATTTCTCTCGAATGCTCAGGGTCTCGACAATTTAAAGTTTCGCGCTTCCTGGGGGCAATTGGGTAATGACAGAGTAGCTGCATATCAGTTCCTGACGTCTTATAATCTATTAAATAATCAATACCTTTTTGGTGAGAACAATGTGGTGCGTGCCTGGCAGGAGGGTGTTTCTCCAAACACAAACATCACTTGGGAAGTTGCCAATACCACCAATGCGGGATTGGATTTAAGTCTATGGTCGCGGAAGTTAGAATTTGAGTTTGATTATTTCAATAGTCTGAGAACCAATATTTTGACTCCAAGAAATGCATCGGTGCCTGATTTTACTGGATTAAAGCTACCTGACGAGAATATAGGAGAGGTTAAATCGAATGGCATAGAGTTTATGCTGGGGCATCATAATAAAATTGGGGCATTGTCATACTTTGTCAAGGGTAATTATTCCTATAGCAACAATGAAGTGGTATATATGGATGAAACCCCTACTGATTATGAATACCAAAGTAAGACAGGAAAACCATATGGTTCAGAATTGTACTACCCGGCTGACGGGCTGCTTACTCAAGCTGATCTGGACGCGGAAATACCTACGTTTAGCGATCAGGCCAGACCAGGTGATATCAAGTATCTGGATACCAATGGAGATGGCAACATCAACGGTGATGACCGGATTAGAATGGACATCAGCACAACACTACCGCGCAATGTTTATGGGTTCTCCCTTGGAGGCCAGTTTAAAGGATTTTTCTTGGACGCATTTTTTCAGGGAGCAACTGGCATTTACAGAAGTATCAACGTAGATGATGCTGGCCTCAGAGGAAACTTCATAAGAGATTTCTTTGTGGATAGATGGACTGAGGACAATATGAATGGAACGTTCCCAAGAGTGAACTTTGCAAATACAAGCCCTCATAGTGCTTCGACTGATCAAAAAACAGATTTCTTCTTGAGAGATGCCTCATATTTGAGATTGAGGTCAGCGCAATTCGGTTACAGCTTCAAGCCCGAACTGTTAGCCAAATTAAAATTACAAGAGCTGAAGCTCTATATGAGCGGTTCCAATCTGTTTTTCATATTTAATGAATTTGAGTATGGAGATCCCGAGCAGGCTGTAGGTGGTGGCAATAATGGTCGTTTTGCCTATTATCCACAACAGAAGATCTTTAATCTTGGATTATCCATCACATTTTAATCTTAAATGGAAAGATGATGAAAACGAAAAATATAATTATAAAAATTGTTGTGGTGTTGATGTTGTCAAATCTGATAGCGTGCAATGAGGAATTTCTTGATCGACAGCCACTTGATAAATTTACTGAAAATGATGTATTCAGCACGGAGGAAAGCCTTGAGACATTTGTCAACAGGATTTACAATCAACAATATACCGTTGGTACTTTAGATTGGTGGTGGAGGATGACTTTTGAGTTGTTTTATTCCCCACTCACTGATGAATCCCATGGCAAGTTTGATTTCTGGCATTTCAAAGAGGTCATCTCTGGCGGATTAACGCCAGACAATATGGGAGTCTTCATCAACAAATGGAGTATTTCTTATCAGGGAATCAGAAACTGCAACCTGTTTTTTAAGAACATCCCAATTTCTGAAGAGGCAGGTGTTAGTCCGGAAGCAATTGCTCGCCTGTCTGATGAAGTCAGACTGTTAAGAGCAATTATTTATCATGATTTGCTGAAGCATTTTGGTGGTGTGCCTATTGCCGATCAGGTTTATGACTTAAATAATCTGGAAATAATTCCACGGAATACACCTAAGGAAGTCAGTGATTATATTTTAGCAACGCTTGATACGGTCATTGCAAATGGCAATTTGCCAGGATCCTATTTTGATATGGCGATGAATAACAAAGGGAGAGGAACTGTTGCTCTGGCACATGCATTAAAGTCAAGAGTGGCCCTTTATGCTGCAAGTCCCTTATTCAATACTTCAAATGACGCTTCACTTTGGGACACTGCCGCAAAGGCTTCATTGGATGCTATCAATTATAGTGAAGCTCAAGGTCATGGGCTTTACGATGATTATCAAGGAGTATTCTTGGACGATTATAACATGGAGGTGATTTTTGATAAATCCTTGCATTCTACTTCCACCGCAACTGACCTGGATAATACAATAGATCGTGACCTAAACGCCAATGGCTATGGGGGCTGGACCTCTATGTCGCCAACACAGGATTTTATTGAGGCCTATGAAACTGCCGATGGACTTGATATTGAAGATCTGGGTTCAGGCTATACTTTGGACAAATTTTGGGAGAATAGAGATCCTCGTTTTTATGCCACTGTGCTGTATGACGGAGCAATGTGGAAAGACAGAGAAGTCGAAGTATTTCTGCCGGGAGGATTGGACTCTCGTGATGGACCAGAAGACTGGAACACAAGTCGAACGGGATATTATTGGAAAAAACTTTTGGATGAAAGTGTGCCTAAATCTGAATTGGGAGGAGCCAATCGCGGCACTCAAAATAAAGTGGAGTTTAGGATGGCGGAACTTTATCTGAATTATGCAGAAACACAAATTGCATTGGGCAATGAAGACAAAGCGATTGAGTATATCGATTTGATCCGATCCAGGCCTGGCGTGGATATGCCAAGTGTCTCTGGCCTTAGTGGGCAGGCACTGCTTGATAAATATCGCAACGAACGAAGGATAGAACTCGTGCTGGAAGGCCACAGATTTCATGACCTCAGACGTTGGGACATGTACTATGAAACGTTGAATGGATTTGAGGTAGAACGGATCAACATTACCAAGGCCGGTGACGGCACCAAATCCTATTCCATTGGCCTTGCTGATGGGGGTGAAGGTATCAATAAATATGTTATCAAACCAGAGAATGAGTTGATCCCCATACCAAGAAATGAGATCAACAAAAGTGAAGGTATCATCAAGCAAAACCCCGGATATAATTAATTAAGTTGAACAATAGTTATCAATTATTAAGTGACCTGGGATTTTCGCCAGGTCACTTATTTTTAAATTAGGCTTATTATGAGTTTTAACTTTAAATCAATATTTCCATTCCTTAATCTAAGTTTCGCAATCCTCATTGGCACGGAAGCCTTAGCGCAGCCCAAAGAAAATCAGGTGCAAATTTCAAATAGTGTTATTCAACGAAATATCAATTTTAGCGCTGAAAAATCTATATGCACCTCATCATTAAAACTTCTGGCCTCAGAGCATGAATTTACGAATGCCACTTCTGATGAATTTTATTTTACCGTGAATGAAGTCCCTGTCTCAGGGAAAAATGGATGGGAATTAAAAGATGTGACTGATGTCGAAATTGATCTTGGTAGTGGAAAAATAATCACACTGCAGGGAGCTGAAGACCTGAATAAAACCATTCAACTAAAAATTACATATCTGCTCTATCCTGACCTGCCCATCATTAGAAAAAGACTCGAAATCATCAACCTGAGCAAAACGGAAATCAACATCGAGAATGTAGCCATCGAACGCTTAGCGCTTAATTATGGAACCACGCATTCCTGGATTTATAAGAATTATGCCCGACAAAAACACCTCGGACCATATACCGGTGATTGGGATGATCCTCTTGTGGTTGTGCACGATATCGAAACCAGCGTAGGATTGGCCCTGGGTAACGAAAGCCCGGGAGTTTTGAAAAGAACGGATGTATTCACTTCAGGGAATCAATTCGATATTGGGCTATCGCATGACGATGACGATTACCCATTTCGCAAATGGATAAAGCCCGGTGAGAGCTGGACAAGTCCTTTTACATTTGTAGGTGTTTATGAAAATGCAAATGATCCCACCGCATTTCTAAACCAGGAGCTGAACGAATTCGTCCGAAAGCACATCGATAGTAGGATTTCAAAAATCAATCACATACCGGCATTTGTTTACAATACATGGCGACCATTCCAAAATAATATCAATGACTCCATTGTGTATAGTACAGCTACCAAAGCAGCTCAATGTGGTTATGAAGAATTTGTTATCGATGCAGGCTGGTATACTACCTATGGTATCAGCGATGAACATACATCCTGGGCAGATCGTTGTGGGGATTGGATCATTGACTCTACCAAGTTTGAGTATGGACTAAAGCCGGTTTTTGACAGCATTTCTTCGCTGGGCATGAAGCCTGGTCTGTGGATTAGCCTTACTTCTGCGCATCCCAACAGCCTTATTTTTCGTCAACATCCTGAGTATTTTGTAAAAGATAAAAATGGCGATTATACCAATTTGCACAGTCCCGGCCACGCCATAAGCACAGCTTGCTTTGGTACGGGCTGGTACGATTATATCAAGGGAGTGATATCTGGATATGTGAAGGATTATGATTTGAAATATGTGAAACTCGATCTTTCCATCGTTACAAGCGCCTACATCGATGACCCTACGCACTCCGGCTGCTATGCCGAAGATCATCCGCATCATAAAGACTGGCAGGAATCTTTCTGGGTTTTATATGAAAGGTGTTTTAAACTTTTTGACGAGCTTCATGCCATAGAACCCGACATCTTTATCGATTGCACTTTTGAGACTGCCGGCAAATTGCAATTGATCGATTATGCCCTGATACAGCGTGCCGAAGGAGATTGGCTTTCCAACATCGAGCACCCCGAACCTTTGGGAAGCTTCCGTGCCAGAAACCTGGCCTGGTGGAAGTCAGCTGTAATTCCAGCAAGCTCACTGGCTATTGGAAACCTTTCTCTAAATGATTCTTTATATGAATTGAGCATCAAATCTATGGCGGGCTCCCTGCCTTTGCTGCTGGGAAATCCAATTGATTTTGAAGACGGCAAAGTTGATCGAATACACCAATGGGCTACCTGGTTAAAAGACATGCAAAGCACCTATGATTTTCTGTCTTACCGCCAGGATTTGCCAGGCTTTGGTGAACCAACAGAAGGTCAATGGGATGGCTTTGTGAGGATAAATACCGACACCAAATCAGGAGGGATCATTGGTGTATTCAAGCAGGAATCTCATGAGGATAAAAGAGTTGTAAAGGTAAATGATCTGGAAAAAGACAAGCAATACGAGATATTGAAAGCTCCAATGGGTGAATTGATCGGGACCATGTCAGGGGAGGATTTGAGTCAAGAAGGATTTGAAGTTGAGATAAAAAAATCAAGCGATGGAGAATTGTTTGAGTTGAGGTTGATCGATTAGGTAAACTATGCAAAAGGCTGCTCAATACATAAAAAGGGAGATTTATCCATGAGGCCAGGATTTTGGTTGCTGGTATTAATTGGTGCCTTTTCTTGTGGGAAAAAGGAAGATCCCAACTTGTCTATAGACGATGCACCCAAGGAACGACTTTACAGCCTTTTAACACCCGAACAAACAAACATTACCTTCCGCAATGTGCTGATCGAATCCGAGTCAATGCATGGACTTTTCTATGAGTACTATTACAACGGTAGCGGTGTGGCAGTTGCCGATTTTAATCGGGATGGGCTGGAAGATATTTATTTTGTTTCCACCCTGAGTCGCAATGCGCTGTATCTCAATATGGGCAATCTGAAGTTTCGTGATATTACTGACCAGGCGCACGCCGATCCCGGCAAAGGCTATGATGTAGGTGTTTGCATTGTCGATATCAACCAGGATGGTTTGCCCGACATTTACATAAGCCGATCCGGTCGCTTCAGTGATTTGAACATGCGCCGAAATGTGCTCATGGTAAATACAGGAATAAAAAATGGTATTCCACAATTTGAGGAGCAGGCTAACAATTATGGATTGGACAATCCTTCCTTCTCTACACAGGCTGCTTTTTTTGACTATGACCGCGATGGCGATCTGGATTTATTTCAAATCAATCACGGTACGGATACCTATGCATATAATTTGATTAATGTCCTGGAAAGCCAGCGATCGGAGGATATGGGGGAACAGCTTTTTAGAAATGATAACGGGAAATTTACAGAGGTGACAGATAAGAGTGGTATCATCAATAATAAACTTGGGTTTTGCCTGGGATTGACCCTTGGTGATTTTAACAATGACCAATGGCCGGATGTGTATGTGAGCACGGACTTTTCAGGACGCGATCACTTTTATATCAATCAGAAAAACGGAACCTTCAAAGAGTCTTCTTTTCAATCCATGAACCATATTTCCAATTCGTCTATGGGCAATGATGTGGCCGATATCAATAACGACGGATGGCTCGACCTGATGGTTTTGGATATGATCGCAGAAGATCATTATTCCCAGAAAACCAGTCTTACAGGTATGGATCGCGATAACTTTCGTAATCATGTGGCCATGGGCCTGAATCATCAGTACATGTACAATACCCTACAGCTAAATCGAGGTATTGACCCGAAAGATGGCCTACCTAAATTTTCTGATATTGCACAACTGGCAGGAGTGTCCAATACAGATTGGAGCTGGGCACCTCTTTTTATTGACATGGACAACGATGGCCACAAGGATCTTTTTATTTCCAATGGGATAAAACGCGATTTTGTAAATATCGATTTTGCCCATTATCGTCAGCAACAAGAGGACTTGCTCAAAAACAATCAGATTGCGAATAAGAAAGGTTTTATTGCTGATTTGCTCAATCACATGCCGGTGCGGCGAAAATCAAATTACTTCTTCATGAACAATGGTGACCTCACTTTTTCGAAATTAATAGATCCTCAAGTCCCACAATATTTGACATGCTCCAATGGCACTGCTTATGCCGATTTTGATAATGACGGAGACATCGATATAGTTTTAAATAACTCGGATGAAATTGCCCATATCATAAAAAATGAATCCATGGAATCTGGCATTGGCGGCAATTTCATTAAAATAAAACTGAATGGGGCAAAGTATAATCTGGATGGAATAGGATCAAGAATTATGATCAACTCTGGAGGAAAATCGCAAATGACGGAGCAATACACAAGCAGGGGCTTTCAATCAGCTGTCACCAATATCATACACTTCGGCCTTGGCCAACAGACCATAATTGATTCTTTAAAAATAGTTTGGCCGGATGGAAAAATTCAGGTTTTGAATCAGGTGAAGGCAAATCAGACCATCGAATTGAATTATAAAAATGCCACAAAAAACCCGACAGAAGAGACGCCGACTTTAGTTACTGATTTCAGTTTCGCGGATATTTCGTCCTCTTGCGGAATTGATTATTCGCATCAGGAAAATGAATTTGATGATTTTAAACGGGAGTTATTGTTGCCATACAAGCTGTCTGCGCTCGGTCCCGCACTTGCTGTAGGAGATATAAATAATGACCAGTTGGATGATGTGTATATAGGTGGCGCCGCCAATCAGGCAGGGGCAATGTATGTGCAGACTTCTACAGGAAAATTTGTGGATTTTCAGTCAGAGCTTTGGCGCGAAGATGCAAGTCACGAAGATGTAGCAGCTGCCTTTTTTGATGCGGATGGCGATGGCGATCAGGATCTTTATATCGTAAGTGGAGGCAATGAAAAAGCTCAGAATGCAGATTACTACCAGGATAGGTTTTATGAAAATGATCATGGGAAATATGTGAAAAGACCAGTGGCTATCCCGGGAATTCGCGTTAGTGGATCGGTGGTCAAAGCGGCCGATGTTGATATGGATGGCGACTTGGATTTATTCCTTGGTGGCAGGCAGGTACCCGGTGAGTATCCAGCGCCGGCAAGTAGCCATTTGCTCATCAATGAGTCAATACCAGGGAAAATTAGATTCATTGACAGGACAGACGAAAACGCACCTTTTCTGAAAGAAATAGGCATGGTGACAGATGCCTCTTGGGTCGATGTAAATGGCGATGGCCTTCCGGATTTGGCGATGGTCGGGGAGTGGATGCCCCTGACGATAGCCATGAATAATCATGCAAAGTTGTCGTTGGACAAAACCAACTATGACATAGGATGGTGGTCTGCTATGGCTAGTGCAGATTTTGATCGTGATGGCGATATGGATATTGTAGCTGGCAATTTTGGGCTGAATTCAAAATTTAAGGCTACGGTCAGTAACCCACTTTCTGTTTACCTGAATGACTTTGATAACAATGGAAAGTCAGACATCATTATGGGTTATAATCCAGATGCAAAAGAATGGCCGATTCGGAGCAGAAAGGAACTCAATGAGCAAATGCATTTCATTTTCACTAAATATCCGACCAACGATGCCTTTGCCAAAGCATCGCTGGAAGATATTTTTGGAAAGGAGTCATTGGAAAATGCTCTACATTTTTTGGTCACTGAATTAGCCTCTTGCTATTATGAAAACCTGGGAAATGGGAAATTTAAAAAGCATATTTTGCCGGTTCTGGCTCAGGTAGCACCTATCAACTTTATTGAAATCGAGGACTTTGACGACGATGGAAAATTGGATATTCTAATCGCAGGGAATCTGTATCAGACGGAAGAAAAAACACCGCGACAGGATGCAGGATATGGATTAGTGTTGATGGGAGATGGATTAGGTACATTCCAGCCTTTATCGGCAAATGACACACGGCTGTTTGTACAAGGTGATGTGAAAAGGGGAGGCATGTTTCGATTGGCATTAACAAGCACGCCCGGTTTAATTATTTTAAAGAACGATTCGACACCACAGATTATAATGATTGAATAGTATTGTAATAATGAAAAGCACCAATTTTTTACGCTAAATACACCAAATGAAAGAACACAGTTACATCATCCTCATCACTTTTGTAGCAGCGCTGGGTGGTTTGCTTTTTGGCTTTGACATCGCCATTATCACAGGTGCGGTTCCCTTCATCAAAGCCCATTTCAATCTCAGTGAATTGGCGCTTGGCTGGGGTGTAAGCTCATTGCTTGTAGGTTGTGTATTTGGTGCTGCCATTGCCGGAAGGATCACGGATATTTACGGAAGAAAGCGCATTCTTTTTGCTGTCGCCTTGGCATTCGCAATTACTAGTATCGCCACAGGTCTGGCACCAAGTTTTACATTATTCGTCATAGCCCGCTTCCTGGGAGGCTTGTCGGTCGGTGCTGCATCTATCATTTCGCCCATGTATATTTCAGAAATAGCGCCATTCAAAATAAGGGGTCGGTTGGTTTCTTTCTATCAATTATCCATCGTCACCGGTATTATGCTTTCCTATTTAATCAATTATCTATTGCATGATATCGGCGAAAACAACTGGCGGATGATGTTTATTTCCGGCGCAGTGCCATCGGCAATATTTTTCATATTGCTATTTTTTGTACCCGAAACACCGAGGTTCCTCTTTATGAAGGGAAATAGAAAAAAGGCCTTTGACGTATTACAGAAGATTGGAGGTAAGGCAAATGCCGATCTGGAAATTGTACAGATCGAGGGCAGCCTGGCATATATAGGGAAGATCAATTACCGCGAACTCCTCAACCCTAACCTTAGGCGTGTATTATTTGTGGGCTTTGGTCTGGCGGTGTTTGTGCAGTTTTGCGGCATCAATACCATTGTGGATTATTCGCCGATTATCCTGGAATCTGCCGGCTGGAAGATCAATGCCGCGCTTTTTGCCACGTTTATCATCGGGGCCACCATGCTGCTCTTCACGTTTGTGTCGATTTGGTTGATAGAAATAGCCGGCAGGAAATTGCTCTACCTGATTGGTTCGGCGGGCATGACAACCATTTTGCTTGTTATCACAATCCTTTCCTTTACGGGCCATTTTCAGGGAAATGTATCTTTGATTTTAATTATGCTGTTTATAGCCTTCTTCTCCGCCTGTGTGGGGCCAGTATTCTGGACCTTAGTTTCGGAGATATTCCCAAACCGAATCCGTGGCACAGCCATGTCAATTCCGGTTTTTACCCAGTGGATTGCCAATGCAATTGTTGTTGGTTTTTCCCATGGATGCTCGCCAACGCCGGAAACTCAGTGACTTTTGGCATTCTGGCCATCAGCTCCGGGATAATGTTCTTCTTCACACTCCAATATGTGCCTGAAACCAAAGGCAAGACGCTGGAAGAGATTGAACAGCTTTGGGATTAATTTCAAATAACAATAATAAAGTAGAAGAATTAATAACCAGCTATAAAATCTAAACTAAAAGAATCACCATGACAAAATTGACAAAACTACAACTAGAGCAATACCACAAGGATGGTTATGTTGTAATGAAAGGATTATTTGATGCAGAGGAAATCGGCTTATTGAAAAAAACTGCCGTAGAAGACAGGCAACTTGATATGCAATCTTACGGCAAGAATGATGGAGAAGGAGGAACTGTAAGATTGTCCCTTTGGAATCACCCCGGTAATAGCATTTATGGAATGTTTGCCCGTTGCCATAGAGTGGTTGACAATGCAGAGTTGATTCTTGAAGATGAAGCATATCATTATCATTCAAAGATGATATTGAAAGATGCTAAAGTTGGCGGTGCATGGGCATGGCACCAGGATTATGGCTATTGGTATCAAAATGGAATTCTGACACCAAATTTAGTAAGTGTATTTATAGCTGTAGATCCTTCCATAAAACTCAATGGATGCCTTCAGGTGATCAAAGGCTCGCATAAGATGGGTCGTGTAGATCATGTACTCACAGGAGAGCAATCGGGAGCTGATATGGAACGGGTAAACGAAGCACTGAAAAGGATGGAGCTTGTTTATGTAGAAATGGAACCCGGTGATGCCGTATTTTTCCATTCCAATACACTGCACCGTTCTGACCAAAATAAGTCAGAAAATCCTCGTTGGTCATTGATCTGTTGTTATAATGCCAAAAGCAATGATCCATACAAAGATTCACATCATCCGAGATATACACCTTTAAAGAAGGTGGATGATACCATGATAAAGAAAGTAGGAATTCGGCGGTTTGATGAAAATGAATCTACAGCATTTTTAAAGCCTCAGGATGATTTGAGTACTAAAAACCTTCAGAAAGACTGAGGCCCCAAAGAAATAACAATCATAAGTGTGTTTAGCAGTATAAGTTTAATCCAATGAAATCCATATCCATTATTTGTCTTTTGGCCTTCCCGATCTTTTCTGGCGCCCAATCGTTGCTGCAATATGAAGAACCAGTGAAGCAACGGCTTTTCGTACTCACCGATATCACCAATGAACCTGACGATCAGGAATCACTTGTTCGGCTCTTGGTTTATGCAAATGAGTATGACCTGGAAGGCATTGTAGCAACCACCTCGACACATTTGCCCAATAAGGTACGAAAAGACAAAATTGAAAAATTGGTTCGGGATTATGGGCAGGTAAAACCAATGCTGGACATTCATGCCACTGGATATCCCTCAATGGAATATTTGTTAAGCATTACTAAGGAGCATTTACCAGCATATAGCATGGACGGCGTAGGCCATGGCAAAGACTCACCTGGCTCCGAACATCTGATAAAAATGGTGGACAAGGCCGATGATCGACCACTTTGGGTGTCGGCCTGGGGTGGCGCCAATTGCCTGGCGCAGGCACTCTGGAAGGTACGCGAAACGCGCTCCGTGACTGAGGTAAACATCTTCGTTTCAAAAATTAGAGTCTATTCCATTTCCGATCAGGATTTTGCAGGGGCATGGATTCGGAATACATTTCCGGAGATTTTTTACATCGTTGATCCTTCCGCAGGTGATAGTTGGCTGGAATATTACAGGGCAACCTGGACAGGGATTTCGGGGGATAAATTTTATAAAAACGGCCCGATGGTGCATTACAATCTTGTTGACAATCCATGGCTCGCAGATAATATCCGTGAAAATCATGGGCCACTCGGCGCAAATTATCTCAAATTCGATTATATCATGGAAGGCGACACTCCCTCATTTCTGGGCTTGATAAACAATGGATTGGGGTGGTACATCAGTCCGTCTCTCGGAGGTTGGGGAGGCAGGTACGAACTGTATCAGTCTTATGCCGAGAAAGGAAAAATCTGGACCAGTTCTGTGCGGACACAGGATGAATTAGTGATGCCTGACGGACGGATGGAAGCATCAAACCAGGCCACCATCTGGCGTTGGCGCGAGGCCTACCAACATGATTTCGCCGCGCGGATGGACTGGAATATTAATGATAATTATAAAAATGTAAATCACAATCCTGTGCTGTCACTGAACGGAAACTCAGGAAAAGCAATTGCCAGGGCTGCCATAAAGCCCGGCGAAAAAGTATGGTTGAGCGCTAAAGGCAGTAGCGATCTCGATGGCGATAAACTCTCGTACAGATGGTTCAATTATGCAGAAGCCGGGAATATCCCTTTCAGTGAATCACTATTAATTGAAAACCCGAACGCTGAAGAAATAACTTTTATCATGCCCGAATTAAAAGCAGATCAGTCACTTCATATTATTCTTGAAGTACATGATGCAGGTATGCCGGTGCTTTTTAGCTACCGAAGGGTAATTTTTACAAATAATTAATTTTACAAACAGATGAATAGTGCAATTGGAAAGTGGGATGTCCATCTCGAAAACAAAGCAGATTTTTCAAAGGCAATGGAGCGGATCTATGCCTGGTATGAGCAGGAAATTATCGACAGGGTTCCGATCCGTTTTTCTGAGCATAATGCTGATTTCAATGTGGCACATTTGAGCAATCACAAGAAATGGGCAAGTCTGAAGGATCGCTGGTTCGATGCGGAGTATCAATTGGAATATTTTGAGCAGTCCATAAAAGGACAAAAATTCCATGCTGAGACCTTTCCAGTTTTTTGGCCAAATCTTGGCCCTGAGGTTTTTTCAGCTTTTTATGGTAGCCAGCTCAAGTACCAGGAAGTAACTTCCTATTCATCGCCACTTATCGAGTCGTGGGATCAAATCGATGTGCTGAAACTCGATATGAAGAATGAGTATTTCTTGAAAATTGAAGAGCTTACAAATATGGCACTGGAGCGATGTGAAGGCAAATATTTAGTTGGCTATACCGATCTGCATCCGGGGATGGATTGTGTAGCCGCCTGGCGTGACCCGCAGAATCTCTGTTTGGATTTATTGATAGAGCCTGATATGGTCCAGAAGCTCATCCACATTTCCATTGATGGGTTCCAATTGGTTTTTGACCATTTCGATGCAATCCTAAAAGCAAAAAACCAACCTTCCGTCACATGGATGAATATCCCATCATTCGGCAAGATGCACATACCGAGTTGTGATTTTTCGTCGATGATCGCCCCGGAACAATTTGAAGAATTCTGTCTCCCGATATTATTGAAAGAGGTAAAACCCATGACCCACAATATTTTTCATTGTGATGGAAAAGGCGTAGCCAATCATTTGGATCGTATTCTTGAAGTACCTGAAATTAATGCGATCCAGTGGGTGCAAGGAATGGCTGAAGACCAGCCGATCATGCAGTGGGTGCCATTGATCAAAAAAATCCAGGCAGCAGGAAAGTCAGTCATCGTGGATTTGCAGATCAATGAACTGAGCGATTTCATGGCTGCTGTTGACAAAAAAGGAATATATCTCTGCATCGGTGCTGATGCCGACATACAGCCAGACATTATGAAACGGGTCAAGAAATGGGCCTGAGATAATTGATGGCTAAAAAAGCATATAAAGCCCACTATGTGACTAATGAGAACAATGGGTTGTTGAAAAGATAAATGCCGAAAAGTGTTGGAATGGGACATAATACCGGCTCTTTTGAGCAACATATTTTCCAGCAGGAATTGATTTTGAGTAATACTAAATTAAGATTCAAACTACTTTTTAATCTAACCGATAACATACTATGAAATACACTGAACTTACTATTAAAAACCCGCGTGATCTGATATTTGGGAGTGCTCCGCAACCAGTAACGACTAAGCGGGGATTGGTCATCGGAGGAGGGACAGTTTACCCCGAATTGAATTTCACCCTTCCGGCTATGAAAATTAATCCATCTGATATTCGACCGGTGGTAGATCACTACAAAGAAATTGTGGATGGCGCCTTGCACAGAGCGCTTGAGCTCTACTCCAAAGGTGTGGTTCTTGAATTCGAGACATTAATCGAGATGACGCAGAATCCGGACCTTGGAGTAGAATTAGTGAAACAGATGAACGCTATATGTGAAGAATACTATATAAAACACGGCCTCAAAAGCGAGATCAGGCTTACACCAAATGACCTTCGCGAATTTGAGCGACCACCAAAGCAGCGAACTACAAAACTCCTGGATCCGATGATGGAGCTTTTTGAGCGCGGCGCCGAAGCTGGGGGTGACCTTTTGTCTATAGAATCCACTGGCGGTAAAGAGATTTCCGATGACGCACTGATGATGTGCGACATAAAACAATTCATTTTTGCCCAGTCGGTCTTAGGTGTGCGCGATATGCAGATGCTATGGAAAAAGATAGTCCTGATTGCAGAAAAAACAGGTGCAATTCCAGGTGGCGATACAGCATGCGGCTTTGGAAATACGGCCATGGTACTTGCCGAAAAGAAGTATATCCCCAAGACATTTGCTGCCATTGCCAGGGTGGTCACCATCATCAGGTCGATGGTAGCCATAGAAGAAGGCGCTAAAGGCCCTGACAAGGACTGTGGATATGAAGGCCCCTTCCTCAAAGCAATAACGGGTATTCCCATTAGTATGGAAGGGAAGACGGCTGCTTGTGCCCATCTCAGCCCAATGGGAAACATCGCTGCAGCCTGCGCCGATCTATGGAGTAACGAATCGGTGCAAAATATTAAATTGCTGGCTGGTATGGCACCAACCATTTACCTGGAGCAACTTGAGTATGATGTCCGCCTGATGAATGAAGCGATCAAAGGAGGAAAAAACGAGGTACTGCAACTACAAAAGTTGTTCATACGCTCAGATGCTTATTATGATCCGCAAGCATTTATTTTAGCCCCTGAAAATGTGATCGAAATCGCAGCTCAAATCGTCAAAGGGAACAATTATATTGATGCTACAAAACGAGCTTGCCTCAAAGCGCTGGATCTAATTTCCATTGGCATTAAAGGAGGGACGCTACTTCATGATGAAAAAGAAGATGAATGGATCAATTTATTGAAAGAGGATATTTCCATGATTCCGGAAAACGAATCAGAATTTGTGGAGATGGTTTTACCAACAATTGATTCTAGCAAAGTATTTTTAAGTGAGTACGGTTTATAAAAATTTAACAACAAAAATATGAGTGACATAATAGAGAAAATCGCCTATTGCGTGGAGTTCGGTAAAATTGATCAGAAATCGCCGTATCCCCCAAACATGAGAGGAGAACTAGGAGCCGACGAATTGACTAAGCAAGCCATCGAGGAAGGTATCGACCCCGATGAAATACTGAATAAAGGAATGGTTGTCGGAATGGATAAGGTAGGTCAGAAGTTTTCAGAGAACAAGGTGTTTGTGCCGCAAATGCTGATGTCGGCAAAAGCTATGAGCAGCGCCATGGTTCATATAAAGCCATTTTTCCAGGCTGGTACGGTAAAGAGAAAAGGCGTGTTTGTGTTAGGAACTGTGCATGGCGATCTGCACGACATAGGAAAAATCTTGTCGGCATGATGGTCGAAGGCGCAGGTTGGGAAGTGATCGATCTCGGAGTAGATGTAAGTGCACAAAAATTTACAGAAGAAATCCAGAAACATCCGGGTTGCGCAGTCGGGTTGTCAGCTTTATTGACGACGACAATGATCAATATGGAGGCGATTGTGACCGAAATCAGAAAAGTGGCTGCTTCAACCAAAATTCTGGTAGGTGGTGCGCCGGTGAGTGATGAGTTTTGTAAAAAAATAGGGGCAGACAATTACTCCAGAGATCCGCAAGCAGCTGTAAATTATTTGAATTCACTGGTAGCCTGATGTCGATTGCCCCGACAATAAGGCCGGAGAAGGATTTTTATGAATAAAATTGAAGTAAACAGTGAGGGGCAACAAGAAATTATTAAATGCCTGGATAACGAGTTGCTCCTACCGGTTTTGATAGAGGCAGGTTATGATGTGTATGCGCCCTGCGGTGGCAATGGCACCTGTGGAAAATGCAAAGTGTGGGTAAGCGGTGAAGGAGCTGTTACTTCCTGCTTTTATCCTGTCACGCAGGATCTTGCCATACGCTTGCCCGATAAACGCGAATCTAAAATACTGGTAGACCAACATCAGTTCACTCAAAAAGTATCCACACTCCCCGGCGATTGTGCCAATTTATCCTCCAGTCCTTACGGTGTCGCCATCGATGTCGGCACGACTACAATGGCGTTTTATCTGGTCGATCTGATAACTGGTGTCATCAGCGAAACGCGGGCTGTCGGTAATCCGCAAGCAAAATATGGCGGCGATGTGATCACCAGGATCAATTATGCAGTTCAAAATGAAGGTGGCCTCAACAAATTACAACAAGTCATCATAAAAGCCATAAATGAGCAATTTGACCACTTTGTTGAGTTTATAGGAATCACCCATTCAGACCTAATTAAAGTGACCATTGCTGGCAACACCACAATGCTCCATTTGCTTTTGGCGCAGAATCCACTGTCTATAGCTCTGGCTCCTTTCACACCAAAATTTGTTGATTCCCAGATCATAGATGCCGGCAAGCTTAACCTGCGTTGCCATCCTTCAGCATTAGTTGAAACGCTGCCATGTATCTCTGCCTATGTCGGCGCCGATATTGTCGCCGGTCTGGCATCCATCTATCCAGACGACAGGCATAAAACTTATCTTTTTATGGACATAGGCACAAATGGGGAATTGGCGCTTATCACACCCGGGAGAATTATTTGCTGCGCCACTGCTGCAGGGCCGGCATTCGAAGGGGCCAGAATCACCCACGGCTGCACAGCCATGGAGGGGGCCATTCACGCATTTAGTGAAAACCATGCAAAAGTCATCGGCAATGGTAAGGCAACTGGAATATGTGGCTCTGGTCTAATAGATATTGTGGCACATATGGTGGAAAACAAAATTATAGATGCAGAAGGCCTTCTAAATGAAGACTTTGTTGTTGTGCCAAAGGCTTATGCAGGTATCAATGAGGATATCGTTATAAACCAATCTGACATCCGTGAAGTGCAATTGGCAAAATCAGCCATCGCTGCCGGAGTAAAACTATTGCTCAAAAAAGCCGGTGTTGATGTTATGGATCTGGATGCTGTATTTCTTGCGGGTGGTTTTGGCAACTATATCGATCCGGAAAGTGCTATGAAAATTGGATTACTCTCATTACAATTTAAAGACAAAATCAATTCATTGGGCAATACCTCCGGTACGGGAGCATTTCTGGCATTGAAATCATCTCAATTTGCCGGAAGCATAGATAGGGTTATGAAAACGGCAGAGCACATTGAGCTTGCGGAAGAGGAAGATTTCGTCATGGAATTCGCAATGAACATGATGTTCGATCCTGAGCTGACACTAATTTAAAATGATTCCTGTACACCTGATATTGGGCTTTCTTGGTGCCGGTAAAACAACATTCCTGAAAGCTGTACTGAAAAACCGAAAAAACCCAAATGAGCGGATTTTGTTGATTGTTAATGATTACGGGCAAGAAAACTACGATGCACAGATTCTCAGACAAAATAAGATTGAAATCCTCGAGATCACCAATGGCTGCCTTTGTTGTTCGCATCAGTATAGATTCGAGGAGGTCCTGCAAGAATATGCCGCATCAGAAAAGTTCGACCGGATATTTATAGAACCGTCCGGGTTGTTTATGCCGGATCAGACTATCCGGGCATTTAGGAGGGGACCATTAAAATCCAAAGTGATTTTGCAGCCCGTCGTTACCATGATCGATATGCAGTTCATGTCACGAATAAGGATGGCCTGGCCACCGGCCATTGTGCGGTTGATTGAAATCGGACAAATAATCATTAAAAGCAAAGAGGATAAGCTAACTGCTCAGGAACTTGAACGAGTTGAAGGAGAGATTGAAAGGTTAAACAGTAAAAAGTGCTATGGTTTTGAGGAGGGCATTACTGCCTTTTGGGAAAATAAGCAGGAGAGTTTAGCAATGGGTGAATTGGAAATGCATGAAAAATCCAGTCATGATGTGGCATTCGAATTCAGAAAGGAAAACCTTTATTTCGAGGACAAAAAGAGACTTCTGGAATATTTCGCCGTAGAGTCAGGTTTTTTGATAAGGGCGAAAGGAAATGTCGAGATCGGCGGCGAAAAGGTTTTTATCAATTACGTCAATAATGAAATCGATATTCAGCCGGCCTTTCCGGAGGGCGCGCTGGGATTAAGTTGCTTTTTAAGCAAAAAAGAGCCGGATTTGATCTGTAATACAATATTACTGTCGTCCGACTAAAGTTAAAAATGGATTAACTACCTGATTTTTTGGTCAATTTCGCATTATTTTTCTTTAACTTCAAAACACCCCCCTCACCCGGAATATTGTATTTCCATTTGTACTTTTTTAACCCAACTTGTATTATTGATCATGTAAATATCTGATATCCAATGGTTAGGCGTCATCAATGGTACACTACATATTTTTTCTGGTCGGCGATCATTGATTTGGCACCAGTAGCCTGATAGATTTC